>REBY01000058.1 GCA_007692485.1 Pseudomonadaceae bacterium
TAGGCGCTTCTGGGGCCTCTACGGCCGCCGCTGCGGCTGCCGGTGCGGCAGCTGCCGGAGCCGGTGCTGCGGGCATGGGTTGCGGCGCAAAGTACTGTTGCTGCGGAGCCAGCTGCTTGCTGTGACGGCTGATACGGACGGACTCTTCGCCCTCGTGAATCTCCAGTTCGTCAATGCCGGACTCCTCCAGCAGCTCAATCAGTTTCTTTACTTTACGAATATCCATTGTTGTATGTACTCCAGTACGTATTTGTTTATTGAGTCGAGTTCGTTGCTGCGGTGCGTTGTAAGGCGGCTTGCAGGGCCAATTCGTAGCCCTGGGCACCCAGGCCGCAAATTACTCCTTCGGCTACATCGGAAAAGAAGGAGTGATGTCGAAAACTTTCACGCTGGTGCACGTTGGATAGGTGCACCTCGATGAATGGGATGCTCACAGCGAGCAATGCGTCACGTATGGCAACGCTGGTATGGGTAAAAGCAGCCGGGTTGATGATGATGTAATCGATGGCTTCATTGCGGGCGGCATGGATGCGCTCGACCAATTCATGCTCGGCATTGGTTTGCAAGCTGAGCAGATGATGACCCTGGCTGCTGGCCAGTTCGCGTAGGCGCTGGTCGATCTGGGCCAAGGTGATTGCACCATAGACACCCGGTTCGCGACTGCCTAACAGATTGAGATTGGGTCCGTGCAGAACCAGTATGCTGGCCATGGCAATGAGTCCGGCTGAAAAGCATTTGCTGAGCTGACCATAGGGTCAGAGTTCTGACTGAGAGTTTGCCGGAAAGCGCTAGCGCTGTCCAGAACCTGTTGGTTGCCCTCAGATAGCAGCATGATGCCCGCAAGAAGCCCGAAATTGTTCAGAAGTTGATCAGGTCTGATCGGCCAGTGCTTGCAGTCGGGCGCTAAAACCGCTGCGGTCGATCTCGCCCTGAATGCGTAGTTCGCCAGCTTCACTGCCGTCGGGCGAAAAAAACAGGAAGGCAGGAGGGCCGAAGAGTTGCTGTTGCTGCAGCCAGTTGCGCTGGTCGGCCGTGTTGGCCGTCAGGTCGAGTTTGATGCGGACCAGCCCAAGCGATTCCATCTCACGCTGAATATCCGGATGGGCCAGAACGTCACGCTCGATCTGCTTGCAACTGATACACCAGTCGGCATATAGCTCGATGACGGCCGGGCGCTCTTGCTCGCGCGCTTGTTGCAGCATGGCTTGGATGCCGGCTTGGTCGGTGACATTGGCAAAGCCGGTATTCGCTGCTGTGTCGGCACTACTGCTGTTAACGCCCAGATTGGCCAGGGGGCGCAAGGGGTCAGTATTGCCAGCCAGGCTACCAAACAGGGCTGCGGCGGCATAGATCGCACTGAGCAAGGCCAGGGTTTGGGCAATCTTTCCGGGTGCATTTTTCGGTGTGCGGTCAAACAAACCAAGGCGCACGGCCAGCCCGGCGGCCAAGGCGGCCCACAGCGCCAGGCTGATTGCGCCGGGTAGTACTCGCTCCATCAGCCAGATGGCAACACCGAGCAAGCCGAAGCCGAATAACTGTTTGACGGTTTCCAGCCAGGCGCCTGAGCGTGGCAGGAAGGCGTTACCGAAAACGGCCACTAGCAGCAGCGGCAGGCCCATGCCCAGGGCGAGGGCAAACAGGGTGGCGGCGCCAGTCATGGCGTTGCCGGTGGCGCTGATATACACCAGCGCGCCGGCCAGTGGAGCCGATATGCAGGGGGAAACGACCAGTGTTGAGATCACACCCATGGTAGCGGCGCCGGGGATTGAACCGCCGCGCGTGCGGCCAGCCAGGTGCTCGATCGGTTCGCGCAAGCGAGCGGGTAAGCGCAGTTCGAACAGCCCAAACATGGCCAGGGCAAAAGCGACGAAGAACAGCGCGAAAATACTCAACACCCAGACGGATTGCAGGCGGGCCTGGATATTCAGTGCGGCGCCAAAGGTACCGATCAGGGCGCCAACCAAGGCAAAGCTGATGGCCATGGCCAGGACATAACTAAGGGCCAGAATCAGCGCCCGAGGGCGGTCGATATCATCGCGGCCAACCACCAGGCTGGACAGAATCGGTAGCATGGGCAATACGCAGGGGGTAAAGGTCAGCCCCAGCCCGGCAAGAAAAAAAAGCAACAAGGCTAGGCCCAGCTGCTCGCCCTGCAGCAGGGATTGAAAGCGGCTGGCGCCGCCGGCATCCAGGGCGCCACCGGTCGTCACGGTTGGGCTGAGCTGGCTGTCGTTCGCGGAGGTACCACTGGTGCCGGGCAAATCCAGGTACAGGGTTTCCGGCGGGTAGCAGAGACCAGCGTCGGCGCAGCCCTGAAAGCTGACTTGCAGCTGGCCACCAGGGATGTCACCGGCTGCATGTTCCAGCTGTACGCTGACTTCGTCGTAGTAGGCCTCGATATCGCCAAAAAACTCATCATGCATGGCCTTGCCGGGCGGTAGTTCGATCCGGGTGATTTCGCTGCCATCGGTCAGTGCAAAATCAAAGCGGTGGCGATACAGGTAATACTCGGGGGCAATATCAAAATAGACCGTGATCTGTTGTTCATCGACTTCGCGCAGCATGGGGCGAAACGCCTCATGGACTGGCAGGAAGTCGTACTGCATGGAGCTGCTGCCCGAGGAAAACAGGTTACTCAGGCTGCCACGGCTATCCGACGAAAACGGATTGGCCTGGACATGAGTGGCCAGCAACAGGGTCAGTATCAGCAGGGCGCGCAACAGCAGCATAAAAAGTCTCGGTCGTTCAGAATGCCCCATCATAATGACACAGGCGGCGGCTGCCGAGTGGCAAATGGTCTCAGGGCGCAAATTACTGTTCAGCGCTATTGCTGAATGTTGCTGTCCAGACTGGCTGGAGCCAGTTGCTGGCTAACTGGTAAAATATGGTTTTGACAGCGCTCAGGGGCGTTCCGGCGCATTATTGGTTGATAATAAGGTGCTCAGCAATGAAGAAAGCCAGTGGCTTACAGGCGCTTGGCGGCCTGGTTTACTCTACCGAGAGTGGGCGTATGTGCCCGGACTGTGGGGCGCCGGTTGCGCAGTGCGCTTGTGCCGAACAGGCTTTGCCGGAGGGTGATGGCATCGTTCGCGTGCGTCGCGAAAGCAAGGGGCGCGGCGGCAAGACGGTAACGACGGTTGCTGGCGTGTTACTGCCGGCAGACGAGGTCAAGGCCTTGGCCAAACGGATGAAAACCCGTTGTGGTTGTGGCGGTGCGGTGAAAGAGGGTGTGATCGAAATTCAGGGTGACCAAGTCGAGCTGCTGTGTGCCTGGCTGCGTGAGCAAGGCTTCAGCGTCAAGCGCAGTGGTGGCTGAGCTCATTCACGTTTGAGCCACCAATGCAGGTAGCGCCCGAGCGGTGCGTAAGCGGGGTGTCGGCTGTAGGCCAGTTCTTCACGCACCACATCATCTTGCTGGGCCAGATGTTGCCAATCGGGTGGCATGTAATCGTAAAACACGCGAATTCCGCTCTCATGCACTTTCACCAGCCCGACATCTTTGGCTGATTGCGCCAGCTCTCGCGGATCCACGGGTTGCTGTGGGGTGAGCCCCCGCTGACCAACGCCGGCCAGCTGTTGACGCTCCAGTTTGCGGAACTGACCCTTGATCAAGTTACGATAGATCAAGGCGTCGCGGTTATAGAAGGCGAGCGAGAGCCTGCCGCCGGGACGCATCAACGTGTACAGGTGTGCTAATGCGGCATGTGGATCGGCCAGCCATTCGAGGACAGCGTGGCAAATGACCAGGTCAAATTGCTCCCCCTGCGCGGGCAGCTCCTGCAACGGATATTGCCAATAGGTTTTAGCTGGGGTTTTAGCGCTGTTGAGGCGATCACGGGCCGCGTCGAGCATGTCGGCCGAAGGCTCGCTCACCGTAACCTGATGCCCGCGGGCCGCCAGCCAGGCACTGATATGGCCCAGCCCGGCACCTACATCGAGCACTTTTAGCGGGGCGCCAGCCGGCTCCGGCAGCCATTCCTGCAGATCCCGTGTCAGTACAGCAAGGCGGATGGCACCCTTGGGGCCAGCATAGATCTTGCGAGCCAGGTGACTGCCTAGCTGATCGAAGTATCGGTCATTCATTATTGCGCAGGGTGCCTTGCAGCTAAAGGAGCGAAAGATAGTGTACCCGACGAGCATGGCTGGCGCGCGGGCATAAAAAAAGCCAGCTTGTGGCCGGCTTTTTCAGGGGGCAGGAAGCTTATTTTTGGTAGGCTTCCACGGCCTTAACAATCTCCGCACGGGCTTCGTCAGCGTTGCCCCAGCGGTCGATCTTGACCCATTTTCCGGCTTCAAGATCTTTGTAGTTTTCGAAGAAGTGCTGGATCTGTTGAATCAGCAGCTCCGGCAAATCAGTGTGTTCTTTGATGTCGCGGTACAGCACGCTGAGTTTGTCGTGCGGGACTGCGATCAGCTTGGCATCGCCACCGCCATCATCGGTCATATGCAGTACACCGACTGGGCGTGCGCGAATCACGGCGCCGGGCGCTACCGGGTGCGGGGTCACGACCAGAACGTCGAGCGGGTCGCCATCATCAGCCAGGGTGTTGGGAATATAGCCGTAGTTGGCCGGGTAGAACATTGGCGTGGCCATGAAGCGATCGACAAAAAGCGCGCTGCTGTCTTTGTCGATTTCGTATTTAATCGGCGCGTGGTTGGCGGGAATCTCGATAGCGACATAAATGTCGTTGGGGATGTCTTTGCCTGCGGGGATCTGGTCGTAGCTCATGGGTTACCTGATTCGGGCATGAAGGAAAAAGTCGCGCGCATTATAGGCTTTCGGCGCGGGGATACCAAGTAAAATGCGTTCGACCAAGGTATAGGTGAGCTGCCAGTAATTTCAATACTCTGCCTGGAGGTGTTGCAATATCGCTGCTCCAGGCACCCTTAACCCCGTGCCTGGCAGCTTGTTATGCGTGTTTTGATCAGCGAGTCGCTATTTAAAGCTTTGCGGCAAAGTAACGGAAATCGACATCATCGCTGAAACCCAGTGAGCGATAGAGCTCATGAGCTACCTCATTGCCTTCACCGGTCATCACTGTCATGCGACCAATGCCCTTGCTTTTGGCCAGCTCTTTGGCGTGGTTGATCATGCGGTCAGCAACCAACTGGCGGCGGGCTTCTTCAATCACATAAATACCTTTGAGCACCCAACTGGCGGTCAAGGTCAGGGCGGAAAAGCTGGGGATGAATTGGCAAAAGCCGAGCACCTTCCCGCTGTCGTCATCTTCGGCGAGCAAAATGACCGCTTCATCTTCCTGCAGGCGAGCGCGCAGAAAGCGTTCTGAGGCTTCCGGCTTGGGCAATTGGCCGTAAAACTCGCGGTATTTGATAAACAGCGGGGTGATTTCATCCAGGCGCTCTACGCCCGCTTGCACAATACGCATACGAATTCCTCTGATCTGGTCAGTTAGTGGCTACCAGCATGAATGGGGTCAGCGATAAAATCCTGCCTCAGGGCGAGACAATGCGCAATGGGGCAAAGAAAAAAAACGGCCCCCTGTGTTTCTCGGGGGCCGCTCTTGGAAGGCAGTGACTCAGACGCTGAACGGTGGCAGCTTGCGGGCAACGCTGGTATTAGTCAGGCGCACGTAGCTGGGCATGCCGTTTTTGAACGGTGGCGCATCTTCGCCCTGGATCAGCGGTGACAGGTAGCGGCGGCAGGCGTCAGTGATATGAAAGCCGTCGGCGCTGATGAAATCACGCGGCATGAACTTCTCAACGTTGGCGACATCCTTCAGCGGTGCTTCGATGATGTCCCACTGGTAGGGGCTGTCCTGCTGGCGGCGGATGGCTGGCATGACTGAGTTCTTGCCGGCCAGGGCCATTTCAACAGCCGCTACACCTAAGGCATAGGCCTGTTCGACATCGACTTTGGAGGCGATGTGGCGTGCGGCGCGTTGCAGGTAGTCAGCGACAGCCCAGTGATATTTGTAACCCAGCTCATCCTTGACCAGCTTGGCAATCGTCGGCGCTACGCCGCCCAGTTGGGCGTGGCCGAAGGCATCGGTCAGGCCGGTTTCCGAAAGAAATTTGCCGTCAGTATTCTTTATGCCTTCGGAAACACCGATCACACAGTAGCCGTAAGCTTTGACGCATTCGTCGACGCGGGCGAGAAAGGTCGCTTGGTCAAATTCAACTTCGGGGAACAGCAGGATGTGTGGTGCTTCCCCTTCGGCTTCGCTGGCCAGGCCGCAGGCAGCCGTAATCCAGCCGGCATGTCGACCCATGACTTCCATAATGAAGACCTTGGTTGAGGTGGCGCACATGGAGGCCACATCAAAACCAGCCTCGCGGATCGAGGTGGCGACATATTTGGCGACTGAGCCAAAACCGGGGCAGCAATCGGTGACTGGCAAATCGTTATCGACGGTTTTGGGTACATGAATGGCCTGGATCGGGTAGCCCATGGTTTCTGCCAATTGGGAGACCTTGAGACAGGTGTCAGCGGAATCGCCGCCACCATTGTAAAAGAAGTAACCAATATTGTGTGCCTTGAAGACCTCGATCAGGCGCTCGTATTCTGCACGATTGGCATCCAGGCTTTTCAGTTTATAGCGACAAGAACCAAAGGCGCCGGAGGGTGTGTGCCGCAGGGCGGCAATGTTGTCGGCGGACTCCAGGCTGGTGTCGATCAGATCTTCGGTCAGTGCGCCGATGATGCCATTGCGGCCTGCGTATACGGTACCAATCCGATCCCCATGTTTGCGTGCGGTTTCGATCAGGCCGGCAGCAGAGGCATTGATAACAGCGGTAACACCGCCAGATTGGGCGTAAAAAGCGTTCTTGACAGTCATGCAGGCTCCATTTGTGCGCTTAGCCAGTCCTGAACCAGTCTGGCAACCGAAGGGTCATATTTGAATGGCGCGAATGATAGCGGAAACCCGTTGCTTTTGCATGGCCGTCCGGCGGGCATGGTAAACTCACTGCACTGACCAGGCTGCCAGCGCACTGTCTCGGAATTTGTCTTTGCAGCTAGCAGTTTACTTTACAGGGAGCACTGCGTTGCATATCCATATCCTCGGTATTTGCGGCACCTTTATGGGTTCATTGGCCTTGCTGGCTCGAGAGCTGGGGCATCAGGTGACCGGTTCGGATGCCAATGTTTACCCACCGATGAGTACCCAGTTGGCGGCGCAGGGGATTGAGCTGCAGGAAGGTTATGCCCCGGAGCATCTGCAGCCGGCACCGGATCTGGTGGTGATTGGTAATGCGCTGTCACGGGGCAATCCGGCGGTAGAGTATGTGCTGGACCAGGGGTTGCCCTATGTGTCTGGCCCGCAGTGGCTCGCCGATCACGTGTTGCAGGAGCGCTGGGTGTTGGCGGTAGCGGGCACCCATGGCAAGACCACGACAGCGAGCATGCTGGCGTGGTTGCTGGAAGACGCTGGCATGGCGCCCGGTTATCTGATCGGTGGTGTGCCGCAGAATTTTGGTGTCTCCGCTCGCCTGGGTGATACCCCTTTTTTCGTTGTCGAAGCGGATGAATACGATAGCGCCTTCTTTGATAAGCGATCAAAGTTTGTGCATTACCGCCCGCGGACTCTGGTGATGAATAATCTGGAATACGATCATGCAGACATTTTCCCTGATCTGGCGTCGATCGAGCGGCAGTTTCATCATCTGGTGCGCATTGTTCCGGCTGGCGGCCTGATTATTCATCCGCAAGCAGACGCGGCCTTGCAGCGGGTGATTGCTCAGGGCTGCTGGACGCCGCGGCAAACTACGGGTGCTGCCGGCGACTGGCAGGCGACATTACTGGCTGCCGACGGCTCACACTTCGAGGTCTGGCTCCAGGGTGTATGCCAGGGAGAGGTACGCTGGCAGCAAACCGGCGAGCACAGTGTTGCCAATGCTTTGGTAGCACTGGCTGCTGCGCGACATGTTGGCGTAAGCCCGGCGCAGGGTATTGCTGCGCTGGCCCGCTTTGCCAGCGTCAAACGACGCATGGAGTTGCTGGCCGAAATCCAGGGGATTCGCGTTTACGACGACTTTGCCCATCACCCGACGGCGATTGCCACTACGCTGGCCGGGGTACGCAAGCAAGTGGGCAGCGCGCAGGTTATCGCTGTGATTGAGCCGCGTTCAAATACCATGCGCCTGGGTAGTCATCAGGCCGCGTTGCCGGCCAGCGTGGCTGATGCCAGCGAGGTGATCTGGTATCAGCCACCAGGGCTGGATTGGTCGTTGGATGAGATAATCACCGACAGCCCCGTACCTGCTCAGGTGCTGGATTCGACCGCGGCGATTATTGATCGGGTACTGACAGTCGCTCAACCGGGCTGTCAGGTTGTTATTATGAGCAATGGCAGTTTTGCCGGTTTGCACGGCCAGCTGGTTGCCGCACTGGAGCAGCACTATGCCTGAACAACGGGTAACTCTTGCAGTGACTGGCGCCTCTGGCGCCCAATACGCCATGCGCCTGCTGGATTGTCTGATCAAGGCGGATGTCGAAGTGTTCTTCCTTATTTCGCAGGCCGCGCAATTGGTTATGGCCACCGAAACACAGTGGCAGCTGCCGCCCAAGCCGCAGGCGTTGCAGGCTTTTCTGACAGAACGTTTTGCCGCTCGTGAGGGTCAGATTCGGGTATTCGGCAAGCAGGACTGGATGGCGCCAGTGGCGTCTGGGTCCGGAGCGCCGGGCGCTATGGTGGTATGCCCCTGTTCTACCGGGTGCCTGTCAGCCATTGCCACCGGGGCGAGCAACAACCTGATTGAGCGGGCGGCGGATGTAGCGCTGAAAGAGCGGCGCAAGTTGATTCTGGTTCCGCGTGAGGCCCCGTATTCAACATTGCATCTGGAAAATATGTTGAAACTGAGCCAGATGGGCGCGGTGATTCTGCCGGCCAGTCCCGGCTTTTATCATCAGCCGGCCAGCATTGATGACCTGATCGACTTTGTCGTGGCGCGGATCCTCAACCAGTTGGGTATTGAACAAAGGCTATTGGCCCGTTGGGGCGAACAGCCACTTTCTCAGGATTAACTTTTTCAGGACCTGGTATGTTGCGATTTACAGCGTGTTCTCTTGTTCTGGCGGCATTAAGCCTGCCTATTAGTGTCCAAGCGGATGATGCCGGCAATGACGGATGGTTGGCCTCTACCTGGCAGTCCAGTGTTGAACTGGCAGAGCAACTGGTGGCACCGGTGGAAGCTGAGCCCTTCTGGTATCTGCAAACCAGTGTGTATACGCGCCACTGGAGCCCGGATTCGGACCACAACAACAATCAGGATCTGATCGGTGTTGAGCGTCATCGGGCGGATAGTTATCTGTGGGGCGCAAGTACCTTCCGGCACTCCTTTGGGGTCCGCTCAACCTATGTGTATGGTGGCAAGCGTTATGATTTTGCGGGTACGCCTTTTCACGCCAAGGTGACGGCGGGTTTGTTGCATGGGTATCGCAACGAGTATCGTGACAAGATTCCGCTCAACCGTTTTGGTATTGCCCCCGCGATTATTCCTTCACTTGGGGTCAATGTCGGCCGGGTCGGCGCGGACTTTGTGATTTTGGGCACTGCAGCCGCGATGATCAATGTTGGGGTGCGATTGTAGCTAGGAGATTAACGAGCCCTGGCTGGCAGGGCTCGTCGGCGGATCAGACAAAATACAACGTCAGACCTTCAGCAATAAAGGCCGGTTTTTCCTGGCCTTCGATCTCCATGGTGGAGCGGGATTTGATCAACCACTGACCGGGTTTTTTCTCGGTGACATCGATCACTGTAGCCTGCAGGCGCACACGCGAACCAACGCGAACCGGTTGGATAAAGCGCAAGCTGTCCATGCCGTAGTTGACGGCCATTTTCAGGCCTTCTGGGCGAATTAACAGGCCAGCGGATAACACAGGCAGCAAGGATAGTGAAAGGAAGCCGTGGGCAATGGTGCCGCCGAACGGTGTTTTCTTGGCTTTCTCTTCATCCAGGTGAATGAACTGGTGGTCGCCGGTGCATTCGGCAAACTGGTTGACGCGTTCCTGGTCAATGGTCATCCACTCGGAATGTCCGAGATCCTTGCCAATGTAGGAAGTAAGTTCGGAAATGGGTACAGCGGACATGGCGTTCTCCATGGCTATTATTGTCGAGGGTGTCGAGCGTCCAAGTTGCGATCGCTGACAATATAGTTGCAGCCGGTCGCGTCGGGGTCAATTGCTGTGCCCTTCAATTGGTTTGCTGAATGACAGCACCCGTCCATAGTCAGACAAGACAGCAGCAGTTGCGCCTGTCTTCATCCGGGCGCTGCCGCTATAATGGCGGTTTTGCCTAACAGCGAAGTGGTGAGCAGATGACAAGCGAGCAGGTCAGCGCATATATGGTCGGACTCGGGCAACAGGCCCGCACCGCGTCGCGGGTGATTGCGCGAGCATCTACCGCAGTGAAAAATCAGGCCTTGCTGGCCACCGCTGATGCCCTGCTGGCCGCTGCCGATAGTGTGATTGCTGCCAACGCCAAGGACTTGCAGGCAGCACGGGAGCGGGGGTTGGATGCCGCCATGGTTGATCGCCTGGCGGTTACGCCAGCGGGCATTCAGGCCATGGTTGAAGGCTTGCGCCAGGTGGCTGCGCTGCCGGACCCGGTGGGGGCCATCCGTGACATGAAGTTTTTACCGTCGGGCATCCAGGTTGGCAAGATGCGCGTGCCGCTGGGTGTGATTGGTATTATTTACGAATCGCGGCCCAACGTGACCGTGGAGGCGGCCAGCCTGTGCTTGAAATCGGGTAATGCCTGTATTTTACGCGGGGGCTCGGAGTCGATTCACTCCAATCAGGCCATTGCCGCTTGTATTGCTCAGGGGTTGGCGGCTGCCGGCTTGCCGGATCAGGTCGTACAGGTGGTCAATACCACTGATCGTGAAGCGGTCGGTGTGCTGATTACCATGCCTGACTATGTGGATGTCATCGTGCCACGCGGTGGTAAGGGGCTGATCGAACGTATCAGTCAGGACGCCCGGGTGCCGGTCATCAAGCATCTGGACGGTATTTGTCACGTGTATGTTGATGATCGCGCCGATCTGGACAAGGCGACGGCTATCGCGCTGAATGCCAAGACGCATCGCTACGGCGTATGCAACGCGATGGAAACCTTGCTGCTGCACGAAGCCATTGCGACAGAGTGCCTGCAGCGACTGGCACCGTTGTATGCCGAGAAGGGCGTCGAGTTGCGTGGTTGCCCGCGTACCTTGGCTGTGTTACCGCAAGCGCTACCGGCCAGTGAAGAGGACTGGCAAACCGAGTATCTGGCGCCCATTCTGGCCATCCGTGTGGTTGCCGATATGGATGCAGCGATAGATCACATTAACAGCTACAGTTCGCAGCACACGGATGCCATGGTCAGCGAGGACTTCACCCGTGCCCGGCGTTTTCTTGCCGAGGTGGACTCCAGCTCAGTGATGATCAACGCCTCAACCCGGTTTGCTGATGGCTTCGAGTACGGGCTTGGTGCGGAAATTGGTATTTCTACCGATAAGATCCATGCCCGAGGCCCGGTTGGTCTGGAAGGACTGACCAGCGAGAAATATGTGGTCTTTGGTGACGGACACATCCGCCAATGAGTCTGCGATGACACGCCGTATTGGTCTGCTGGGTGGTACGTTCAATCCGGTACACTATGGGCACTTGCGCAGCGCCATCGAAGTGCGCGAGCGGCTGGCGCTGGATGAGTTGCGTCTGGTGCCTAGTGCCCGGCCGCCCCACCGTGATGCGCCGGAGGTCTCTGCCGAACAGCGCCTGGCCATGGTGCATCTGGCCCTGAGTAACACGGCTGAGCTATCGGTGGATGATCGCGAGCTGCAGCGCGATACCCCTTCATGGACGGTGGAAACTCTGGCTTCGCTACGAAGCGAGCTGGGCGTCGAGCCGCCGCTGTTTTTTATCCTTGGTTGGGACGCGTTTTGCGGCTTGCCCGGTTGGCATCGCTGGCAGGAACTGCTGGAACTGGCACATCTGGTGATTTTGCAGCGACCAGACTTTGACCAGGATGTACCGGAAGCGCTTAAAGATTTGCTGGCTGCACGCACGGCGTCCAGTCTGGATGCCTTACAGGGTGCAGCCGGGCAAATCATTACCCTGGAACAAACACCACTGGCGATTTCCGCTACCCAGATTCGCCACCTGATCGGGCGGGGCCAATCGGCCCGTTTCTTGTTGCCTGATCCGGTGCTTGACTATATTCATACCCATGGGCTGTATCGCCCGGACAGACAGGACTGACCCTTTACTATGCAAACCGATGAACTGCTCAATCTGGTCAACAACGCACTGGAAGAACTTAAAGCGAAAGATATCGTGCATATCGATGTGCGTGAACAGACCAGCATTACCGATTACATGCTGATTGCCAGTGGTACCTCCAGCCGTCACGTCTCGGCCCTGAGTGACAATGTGGTAGAGAAAGCCAAGGAAGCTGGCAACAAACCCCTGGGTGTGGAAGGCAAGGGCGGGGGCGAGTGGGTGTTGGTTGATCTGGGTGATGTGGTGGTGCATATCATGCAGCCGGCAACCCGCCAGTTCTATGATCTCGAACGTCTGTGGGAAAGTGCTGAGAGCCGGCGAGCTGCGGCGCAACAGCCGACGGAGTAAGGGGTATGCGCATTCGCCTGATCAGCGTGGCTTCACGTATGCCACGCTGGGTGGAGCAGGGCTATCAGGAGTATGCCAAGCGCATGCCGCCTGAACTGCCGCTGGAGCTGGTGGAGATTCCGCTCAGCAACCGTGGCAAGAATGCCGATGTGGCCCGCTTGATGAAGCGGGAAGGCGAACAGATGCTGGCTGCGACCCAGCCGGGGGAACGAATCGTAACCCTGGAGGTCAATGGACGTGAGTGGTCCACGGAAACCCTGGCAGAACAATTGGATAGCTGGCGGCTGGATGCGCGAACGGTCAACCTCATGGTGGGTGGCCCGGAAGGGCTTGCCGAACCGGTGCGTCAAGCCAGCGAACAGCGCTGGTCACTGTCGCCACTGACGTTGCCGCATCCGTTGGTGCGTATCCTCCTGGCTGAACAACTTTACCGGGCCTGGACCATTCTCAACCGTCACCCCTATCACAAGTAAGTAATGGCCAAGCCTATCCAACTCACCGATTACAAGAGTGACGCTCGCATCGTACAAGGGCGTGTGCTGCTTTGCGCCCTGGTGGTTTTGGCGTTGTTGAGCGCGCTGGTGGCGCGGATGTATTACTTGCAGGTGGTGCAATACGATTACCATTCGACCCTGTCAGACAATAATCGCGTGCATGTACAGCCGGTGCCCCCGACCCGCGGGCGCATCCATGACCGCAATGGCATCGTGTTGGCTGAAAACCGCCCCAGTTACAGTCTGAACATTACCCGGGAGCGGGTGCCGGACTTGCCAGCAACAATCGAGCTGCTGGAAGAATTGCTCGAACTCGACAGTGAATCCATGCAGCGTGCGATGCGGCGTCTGCAACAGCGCCGCAGGCCTTTCGAAGCGGTGCCTATCATGTTTGAGCTGAGTGAAGACCAGATTGCTCGTCTGGCGGTCAATCAGTTTCGCTTGCCCGGGGTTGAAGTGCAGGCCAGCTTTGTTCGTCACTATCCGCTGGGGGAACAATTTGCTCATGCGGTCGGGTATGTTGGCCGCATCAACGAAGCGGAATTACAGCGCATTGATACCGTGGCTTATGCCGGTACCCATTATATTGGCAAGACCGGTATTGAGCGCCAATATGAAGACTGGCTGCACGGCACCGTCGGTTACGAGGAAGTGGAAACCAACGCGCGCGGCCGGGTGCTGCGGGTGCTGAAACGAACGGACCCGTTACCCGGGCGAGACCTGACCCTGCATCTGGATGTGCGCTTGCAGCAGATTGCCAAGGAAGCCCTGGCTGGGCGCCGTGGCGCTGTGGTGGCGATCGATCCGGCCACAGGTGGCGTTTTGGCTTTTGTCAGCCAGCCGTCGTTCAACCCCAACCTGTTTGTTACCGGCATCAGTCACGCCGACTATGCAGCGCTGCGCGATTCGCTTGACCGGCCCTTGTTCAACCGCGTGTTGCGCGGTCAGTATCCGCCGGGTTCAACCATCAAGCAGATGGTTGCGCTTGCCGGCCTGGAGCACAATGTGGTGACACGTACCAGTCGGGTGTATGACCCTGGCTTTTATCAATTGCCCAACCACAGCCACCGTTACCGGAACTGGAACCGCCGCGGTGATGGCTGGGTTGATATGCGTTTTTCCATCGCCCGTTCCAATGACACCTATTTTTACGACCTGTCGCACAAGCTCGGCATTGATCGAATGCATGAGTTTCTCAGCCAGTTCGGTCTTGGCCAGCGTGTTGCGCTGGACATGCACGAGGAACAGGGTGGCCTGATGCCGTCGCGGGAGTGGAAGCGGGCTGCGCGTGGCCAGCCCTGGTATCCGGGTGAAACACTGATTACTGGCATTGGTCAGGGCTATATGATGACAACACCCTTGCAGCTAGCCCATTCCACGGCGCTGACAGCCAACCGTGGCGTGTGGATGCGGCCACGCCTGCTCAAGCATGCTGAAGGCATGGAGCCGGATACCAGCGACACCCCGCCGAATATCGAACTGAACAATCCGGATAACTGGGACTTCATCATTGATGCGATGGAGGATGTTATGCATGCCAGTCACGGCACTGCGCGTGCTTCGGCCCAAGGTGCCGAGTACCGCATCGCCGGCAAGACCGGGACTGCCCAGGTCGTAGCGATAGCGCAAGGGGAGAAATACGACTCTGAAGCGCTACAGGAACGGCATCGAGATCATGCTTTGTTTGTCGGCTTTGCGCCGGCGGATGACCCGCAGATTGCCGTTGCTGTCATGGTGGAAAATGGAGAATCGGGTGGCCGGGTTGCAGCTCCTGTCGCGCGGGCATTGTTTGATGCCTGGTTATTGCCTCCGACCGAGCTGACCGATCTGCTGGTACAGGACGTGGTCTTGGAGCAGAATCAATGAGGTGGCTACAGCGACTGACTACGCCAGCCGCACAAGGTTACGGCCGTCGGATGCCCTTGTGGCAGCGCATTCATGTTGACCCCTGGCTGCTGTTGTTGCTGCTGGTATTGGCGACGGTAGCCACTTTCGTGCTCTATTCGGCCAGTAGTCGAAGCATGGCTATGGTTTATCGCCAGGGTGCCGCCTTCGCCGTGGGCTTGGCGATGATGCTGGTCATTGCCCAGTTTCAGCCACGTTTTATGCAGCGCTGGGTCCCCCTGGCCTATCTGGCTGGCGTGCTGCTGTTGGTTGCTGTGCTGATTGTTGGCGTGCAAGCCAAAGGAGCGCAGCGCTGGCTGAGCATACCCGGCTTGATGCGCTTCCAGCCGTCAGAGTTGATGAAGCTGGCCATGCCAATGATGTTGGCCTGGTACTTGGGCCGGCATACGCTGCGGCCTACCCTGCTACAGGTAATGGTCAGTCTGCTGATCATCGCAGTGCCGGTCATGCTAGTGCTCAAACAACCGGACCTGGGCACCTCTTTATTGATAGCGACTTCTGGTTTTTTTGTGCTCTTGCTGGCAGGTCTGCGTTGGCGCTACATGGTGGGGGCTGCCATCCTGCTAGTGCCGGCGGCAGTTGCGATGTGGATGTTTGTGCTGCACAACTACCAGCGACAGCGCATTTTGACCTTTCTCAATCCTGAATCTGACCCCCTGGGCGCGGGCTGGAATATTATTCAGTCCAAAGCCGCGATCGGTTCTGGCGGGGTCTACGGTAAAGGCTGGTTGCAGGGTACCCAGTCACACCTGGATTTTCTGCCAGAAGGGCATACTGATTTCGTGATTGCGGTACTCGGTGAGGAGTTCGGGCTGGTTGGCATTTGCCTGCTGCTGCTGGTTTATCTACTGATCATTGCGCGCGGCCTGTATATTACCTTGCAGGCGCAAGACAGCTTCTGCAAACTGCTGGCAGGCAGTATAACGCTGACATTTTTTGTTTACGTATTCGTCAATGTTGGCATGGTCAGTGGCTTGTTGCCAGTGGTCGGAGTGCCCTTGCCATTGATCAGTTACGGCGGTACATCTTTGGTAACTCTGATGGTCGGGTTCGGCATTCTTATGTCGATTCATACCCACCGCAAATGGATGCCAGAGGGATAAATCGAATGCCCGGCAGCGTGACCGGGTGGCGCAATCAGGAAGAAGAACAGATGCAAACAACGGGTTTTTGGGGGGTGGTGCGTCACTGTCAGCGGTCCATGCTGGCGGTCAGTTGCGCTCTGTTGGCACCACTTGCGGTTGCTTCCGACTACGGTATCGAGCATCCGGCGGTCTTGCCATTTGTGCAGGAAATGCAGAGTGAGCACGGCTTTAGTGCCGACTATGTTTTACAACTGCTGGCTGGGGCCGAACGTCGGCAGCCGATTCTGGATGCTATCTCGCGACCGGCCGAACGGGTACGCCCATGGCATGAGTATCGGGCCATTTTCATGACCGAACAGCGACTGCAACAAGGTCTGGAGTTCTGGGACGAGTATGCCGAAGCGCTGGAGCGAGCGGAGCAGGAATACGGTGTTGAGCCTGAAGTCATTGTCGCCATCATCGGTGTGGAGACCTTTTACGGCCGCCACAAGGGCACCCACCGGGTGCTGGATGCGCTGACCACGCTGGGCTTTGATTACCCGCCACGGGCGGACTTTTTCCGCCGTCAACTCAAAGCCTTTATGGTGCTGACTCGTGAGCAGCGGATGGACCCCACGGTATTGACCGGTTCCTATGCGGGCGCTATGGGCTATCCTCAGTTCATTCCCAGCAGCTATCAGGTATTTGCAGTTGATTTCGACGGTGATGGCAAGGTAGATATCTGGAATAATCCGGTGGATGCCATTGGCAGCGTGGCCAACTACTTCAAAGAGCACAAGTGGCAGCATGGTGAGCCGGTGGTAGTGGCTGCCGAGGTGACGGGTGAGCGTTATGCGCAAGGCATTACCCTGAATGATGGGCTGCAGGCCCGGCTTACGGTTGCTGAGTTACGCGATCTGGGCTGGCAGCCAGTCAGTGAGCTGCCGGATGATCAGCGGGTAATGACTTTTGAGTTTGACGCTGGTGACCACAAGCAGTACTGGATTGGTTTGGATAACTTGTATGCCATTACCCGGTATAACCACAGTGTGATGTATGCCATGGTCGTACATCAGCTGGCACAACAGCTACGTGAGGCACGCAACCCATGACTGTCGCCCGACTTTGCCAACTCAGCCTGGTCAGTTTTTTTGCCGTCAGCTTGCTTGCCTGCTCCAGCAAGGGCCAGCGCGTCGAGAGCCCGACGGTTACCGCTACCGATCGCAGCGCGCCGGCTATCCGTCAAACGGAGGTGGATGGTGCACCCAGCTACCTGATGGATGTCTCAACTATCCCTGATGCGGTGCCCACGCCACATACCGGCGCTTACAAGGCAACGCCCTATACCCTGATGGGTGTGCGTTACAAGCCGATGCAGGATGGCCGCAATTACCGTGAAGAAGGCATTGCCTCCTGGTATGGCACCAAATTCCACGGTCGGCATACCGCTAATGGTGAGGTCTATGACCTGTATGCGATGACGGCAGCCCACAAGACCTTGCCGCTACCCACCTATGTCAAGGTGACCAACCTGGAGAATAATCGCGAGGTGCTTGTCAGGGTCAATGATCGCGGGCCTTTCTATTCCGACCGCATTATCGATCTGTCCTATGCAGCGGCCAAGCGTCTGGGCTTTGCCGAGCGCGGTACCGCTCGGGTGCTGGTCGAGGGAATTGATCCGGTAGTCTGGCAACAGCAGAACAATCCTGATGGTCAACTGGTCGATGCTGCCCTGGAAAACGTACCTGTAGCGAGCGGGGAACTTTATCTGCAACTGGGTGCCTTTTCCAACAGCGAAGCGGCCGAGCAATTGCGCCAACGGGTGCAATCCATGGTCAATGCCAGCGTCACCGTGATGCCGGTTGAGCAGCAGCGTCAGACACTGCATCGTGTTCGCATTGGCCCTGTGGCCAATGAAACCGAGGCCGAAGCATTGATCGATCGTCTGCGTCTGGCGGATCTGGGTTCGCCCACGCTGGTGCGCGCCAACTGATATTCCATGCCCTTTACTTTGTGAGAACCATGTTGAAACCAATGAAAAACGTGCTTGTGGCTAGCCTTGTGCTGGGCCTGTCGGCGCTGGCGCAGGCGCAGACTGCTTCTACTCCTGTGGTCCCGGCTGCACCGCAGATTGCTGCCAGTAGCTATATCCTGATGGATGCCAACAGCGGTCAGGTGCTGATTGAGCATAATGCCGATGAGCGCCTGCCGCCGGCGAGTCTGACCAAGATGATGACGAGCTATATTGGCAGTCTCGAACTGCTGGAAGGGCGCATCAGTGAGCAGGATGAAGTGCTGGTCAGTGAAAAGGCCTGGCGCAAAGGCGGCTCAAAAATGTTCATTGAAGTCGGTGATCGTGTGCCCTTTATCGACCTCAAACGTGGTGTGATCATCCAGTCAGGTAATGATGCCAGCATTGCTATGGCCGAGCATATTGCCGGCAGTGAGGATGCCTTTGCGGGTTTGATGAACAGCCATGCCCAGCGTCTGGGTATGCGTGATACCAACTTTACCAACTCCACCGGCTGGCCCGACGATGCCATGTACTCCAGCGCTCGCGATATGGCGATTCTGGCCCAGGCAGTGATCCGTGATGACCAGCAATACTACGAAATTTACAAGGAACGCGAGTTCACCTGGAATGGTATCCGGCAAAGTAACCGCAACCGCATGCTATGGCGTGACAGCAGCGTCGATGGCTTGAAAACCGGACACACTGAAGCCGCTGGTTATTGTCTGGTAGCCTCGGCCGAACGCGAAGGCATGCGTTTGATTTCAGTCGTTATGGGTACCAGTAGTGATCAGGTACGCACCGCGGAAACACAAAAGTTGATGACCTGGGGTTTCCGTTTCTTTGAAACGCGCGACTTCTACCAGCCGGGTGAAGTGCTGGCCACCCCACGGGTTTGGGCCGGCGTCGATAATCAGGTGCGTGCCGGTCTGGCCGATGGCTTGTTGCTGACCCTGCCACGCGGCCAGGCGGATAATCTGCAGGCCAGCGTCAGCTTGAAATCAACCCTGCGCGCCCCCATTGTAGTCGGCGATGAGCTGGGTGAGGTTGAGGTCCGCATGGGGGACGAGGTGGTGCATCGCGCGCCACTGGTCGCCCTGGCTGACGTTGAGCGTGCCGGCATTTTTGGTCGTCTGTGGGATGGGCTGCGCCTGTTCTTCTACGGCCTGTTCAACTGATTACAGGTAGCAGTCATGGCGGATACTCCGCAAGCCCCGAAAATCGAGTTTCCCTGCCGCTATCCGATCAAGGTGATCGGTGTGGCAGGTGATGACTTTACGGATCTGGTTATCAATATTGTCGAGCAACATACCCCGGCTGGTGATGTTGAGCTGGTTGATGTGCGCGACAGCAAGAACGGACGCTTTGTCTCTGTGCGTATCCGGCTTACGGCTACCGGTGAAGAGCAACTGCAAGCTCTGCATTTGGATCTGAAAGCGACGGGTCGTGTGCATATGGTGCTGTGATGGCAGCCGTTTTGGTCCGCGATCTTGGTGTGGTGGATTATCTGCCGACGCTGGAGGCTATGCGCAAGCTCACCGCCGAGCGTGATGTTGATACCCCCGATGAAATCTGGTTGTTGCAGCACCCGCAGGTATTTACCCAAGGGCAGGCGGGGAAAGCCGAGCACGTGTTGGCAGCCGGGGATATTCCGATTGTTCAGGTCGAACGTGGCGGGCAGGTGACCTATCACGGCCCTGGTCAGCTGGTTGCTTACTTGCTATTGGATATTCGTCGGCGTGGTTTGGGTGTGCGCGAGCTGGTCAGCTTGATGGAGCAAGCTCTGGTTGCGTTGCTTGCGGATTATGGCATCAGCGCCGCACCCCGGCCCGATGCGCCGGGCGTCTATGTTGGCGCAGCAAAGATAGCGTCGCTCGGGCTGCGAATTCGGCGGGGTTGCTCTTTCCATGGCCTGGCGTTGAATGTGGATATGGACCTGGAGCCCTTCCGGCGTATCAATCCCTGTGGCTACGCCGGTCTGCAAATGACTCAAATGCGAGATCTGCTGGATGAGCCAGTTGCCATTAATGAGGTGGCAGGGCGACTGCAAGTACATTTACAGCGGTTGTTGGCTGACGATAAAAGCACTGGTTAAGAGGTAACGCAGTCCAGACAGCCTGTGTTTTACCTAGAGGGTTCTAGTCGGTATCAACTCAATAACTGGATTATTTTCTTGCCCCGGCACCCTGGCCGGCTCGGCAAGACCAAGATTATTCTTCTCGAATACCCGTTCAGCACGGTAGCTGGAGCGAACCAGCGGGCCTGAGGCGACTTCCATAAAGCCCATATCCAGGCCGATGTCGCGGTAGCGATTGAATTCTTCCGGGCTGACCCAACGTTCTACCGCCAAGTGATTACGCGTTGGCCGCAGGTATTGGCCAAGGGTGACGATATCAACCTGGATGGCACGCAAGTGTTCAAAGGTTTGCAGGATTTCGGCATCGGTTTCGCCGAGTCCCAGCATCAGGCTGGTCTTGGTCAGCACCTGTGGCCGGTGCTGCTTGGCGTAGGCCAGTACATCGAGGGTTTTGCGGTAGCCGGCACGAGGGTCGCGCACCTTATGGGTCAGGCGTTCGACGGTTTCCACATTCTGGGCAAAGACTTCCAGCCCGGAGTCGACCACGGCTTCGATAGCGCTGTGCACCCCATCAAAGTCCGGGGTTAGCGCTTCCACAACTACCTGGGGTGTGCGCTCCTTGATGGCGCGCACGCAGGCGGCGTAGTGAGCTGCGCCACCGTCATCCAGGTCGTCGCGGTCAACCGAGGTCAGAACAATATAACGCAGCCCCATCAGCTCCACTGACTTGGCGGTATTGGCCGGTTCTTCCAGGTCCAGCCAGCCGTTCGGGTTGCCGGTATCGACGGCACAAAAACGGCAGGCGCGGGTACACACTGAGCCCATTAACATGATGGTGGCCGTGCCGTTGGCCCAGCATTCTCCCTGGTTGGGGCAGTGCGATTCCTCGCACACGGTGCTTAAGCGATGTTCTTTGACGTTGCGTTTGACCGCT
Source organism: Pseudomonadaceae bacterium (assembly GCA_007692485.1). Classification (GTDB taxonomy): domain Bacteria; phylum Pseudomonadota; class Gammaproteobacteria; order Pseudomonadales; family Pseudomonadaceae; genus Halopseudomonas. Next base: position 21,054 of record REBY01000058.1, read on the forward strand.
TCAAAGCGCGCACCGCCAGGCATTTTCGCCCGCAACCATTTTGGCTTGGGCTGATGGCTGGCGCCTTCGTCGGCCTGCTTGCGGTGTTTCTGACCATCCTTGATCGCGGCAATACCTTGCTCGGTGCGGAATTTATCACCGCTGGATACCGGCTTGGACGGCTGCTCACTCATGGGTTCGGTTCTCGGCATAGGGGGCGCTAGGCGCCCGTCAGAATCATAGGTCAAGTTTACCATAGCCGGCTCGCGCGCTGCATGGCACCAAGGTCGCAGGCTGCGGCTTGCCGCCTGGCACAAAAGTCTGTTGGATCTGTGCGTCCCCGTTAACTGCATTCAGAGGGCAAGTCTTGACAATTATCAAGGCAATTTTCCGCGTGTTGCCACACAGTCTTGTCTGATGTGATGGAAGAGGAATGCAGGCATGCAATTGGTGTGTCCCGCAGGTAGTTTACCTGCGCTTAAAGCAGCCTTGCGCCAGGGTGCTGATGCGATCTATACCGGTTTTCGCGATGATACCAATGCGCGGCACTTCGCCGGTCTCAATTTTACTGACCAGCAACTGGAACAGGGGCTGGCGCTGGTGCGTGCGCAGGGCAAGGCGCTGTATATCGCGGTGAATACCTATGCCTTGCCGGACGGCTGGGGACGCTGGCAGCGAGCGGTGGATCAGGCTGCGGCGCTGGGTGTGGATGCGCTGATTGCGGCTGATCCCGGTGTTCTGGCCTATGCCAGCAAGCAGCATCCGGACTTACCCTTGCATCTATCGGTACAGGGCTCGGCGACCAATCCGGAGGCGCTGCGTTTTTACCATCAGCGCTACGCTATTCGACGCGCGGTGTTACCCCGCGTGCTCTCCTTGCTGCAGGTTGAACGCTTGGCTGCGCTTAGCCCGGTGCCGTTGGAAGTCTTTGCCTTTGGCAGCTTGTGCATCATGGCCGAGGGGCGCTGCCACCTGTCCTCTTATGTAACGGCGCAGTCACCCAATTTATGCGGCGTGTGTTCGCCAGCCGGTGCAGTGCGCTGGAGCCAGGAGCCGGACAACCTGACGGCGCGGCTGAACAATGTGCTGATTGATCGCTTTGCCGAAGGTGAAGCTGCCGGTTATCCGACATTGTGCAAGGGGCGCTTTATGGTCAACGGTCAGTGCAGTCATGCACTGGAAGAGCCGACCAGCCTGAATACCCTCGACCTGATTCCGCAATTGGCTGCTATGGGTATTGCTGCGGTCAAGATTGAAGGCCGCCAGCGCAGCCCGGCCTATGTCGAGCAAGTGACCCAGGTCTGGCGCCAGGCACTGGATGCTTATGTTGCGAATCCGACTGGTTTCCAGGTTGATGCCCGCTGGATGCGGCGACTGGCCTCGCTCTCGGAAGGGAGCCAAACCACGTTGGGAGCCTATCAACGAGCTTGGCAATAACAGGAGGTCAATACCCATGCGCCTGAGTCTGGGACCGGTATTATTTTATTGGTCACGCCAGCAACTGCTGGACTTTTATGCCGAGATGGCTGAACAGCCGCTGGAGGTCATCTATCTTGGTGAAACGGTATGTAGCAAACGCCGTGCGCTGTCACTGGATGACTGGTTGGGCTTGGCCCGAGACCTGCGCGCGCATAGTGGGGTAGAGGTAGTACTGTCCGGCCTGGCTCTGCTTGAGGCGGGTTCGGAGCAGTCCAGCCTGCGCCGTTTGTGTGCCAACGGGGAGTTGCGCGTGGAGGCCAATGATATGGCCGCGGTGCAGGTGCTCAGCGAGTCAGGTTTGGAGTTTGTTGGTGGCCCGGCCTTGAATGTGTATAACGCCTTTGCTTTGGCAGAATTGCAGGCTGCGGGCATGCGGCGCTGGGTGCCGCCGGTTGAATGTTCTGGCGCGCTGCTGCAGGCCTTGCTGGACCAGTGCCGGCAGCAGCAGATCAGCGTGCCAGAGCTGGAGCTGTTTGCCTGGGGGTATTTGCCACTGGCCTATTCAGCTCGCTGCTTTACCGCGCGTGCTGAACAGCGGCCCAAGGATAATTGTGATTTTGTCTGCCAATACTATCCGGAGGGGCTGCCCTTGCTGACCCAGGAGGGCCAGCCATTGTTTACCCTGAACGGTATTCAGACACTGTCCGCTGGCGTCAGCAACCTGCTTGCCGAATATCCCCAGTTGCAACAGATGGGCGTCGATATATTACGCTTGAGCCCGCGTTTGCAGGCCATGTCACAGGTCATCGGCTACTTTGACCAGGTGCGCCATGGCGGTGAACCACCGCTGGTGGTCGATGGCTGTAATGGGTACTGGTATGGCCAGGCGGGCATGCTGCGGGTTGAGGAGGCCGGGTTATGCTGAGTACTGCAGTGCGCACATCGGCAGCCCTGGGTTTGCGCATGGCTACGCCGCTGTTGCCATTAACCCGGCATACACCCTTTGGGCTACAGCAGGCAATACTGGAACCTGTGTTGGACCGTTTGTTGGCGGCACCCCTGGCCGCCGGCGAGCTGGATATGCTGCACGGGCGCTGGTTGCAACTGCGTGTCACCGACCTCGGGCTGACCTGGTGTGTCAGCCGTGATCGCCAGGGCATACGCGTGGCTCAGCATCAGACGGCGGATGTCTGTATCGCCGGAAAGTGGCGCGATTTCCTGTTACTGGCCAGTCGGCAGGAAGACCCGGATACGCTGTTCTTCCGCCGTCGCTTGCAGCTGTCGGGCGATGTCGAGTTGGGCCTGGCGGTGAAAAACCTGCTCGACAGTCTGGATCCGGAGGAGTTGCCGCCGCGCGTGTGGCAAGGGTTGCAGGCGCTGGGGCTGGCTGTGCAAGGGCATTGATAAAACAGGGAGTTGATACCGTCAGTTGTTGCCCAGTACGGGTGAGCCGCGCTGCGCTGCGCCAGCGGCGATCAGTGCCAGGGTATCCCAGGGTGAGCCGGGTTGCAGGCCCTTGATCTGTTCATCGACCAACTGCGCCTGACGCAGCCACTTGGCCCACTGGTCGGCGGGGTGGCGTTTCAAGGCACTGCTGAGCAAGGGGCGGCGTTTATCCCAGATGGGTGGGCGCTGGCTGGCAAATACCTTGTCCGCAGGTATGCCGCGTTCAATCTGTTGCGCCATATCCGTGAGCCCGCGCAATTCCCGCGCAATCGCCCAGAGCACTATGGGTGCTTCTACGCCTTCGCCGCGCAAGCCATTGAGGATACGCAGGGCGTGTCCGGCGTCGCCTTGCAAGACAGCGTCGACTAAGCCAAAGACGTCAAAGCGGGCGCTGTCGGCGACCACCTGGCGAATGGTTTCCAGTTCGATCTGCCCGCCTTGGTCGAAGAGTTTGAGCTTTTCGATTTCCTGCGCTGCCGCTAGTAGATTACCTTCCACGCGCTCGGCCAGCAGGTCGAGGGCTTCGGGGCTGGCTTGCAGACCCGCTGTCGATAAGCGTTGTCGCATCCAGTCAGGAAGCTGGTGGCTTTCGATCGGCCAGATCTGCACAAAGCGGCTGTTGCGATGCTCGATAAGGGTCTTGGCCCATTTGGTTTTGGCCGCGTTTTTGTCCAGTTTGGGTAGGGTAACCAGCAGGGTGGTATCGTCTGGCGGGCTTTCTAAATAGGCCTGTAGTGCCTTGTTGCCGTCATCGCCTGGATTGCCGTTCAGGCGGAGCTCCAGCAGACGTTGTTGGGCAAACAGGGACATGCTCTGGCTGGCGGCGTAGAGCAGTGACCAGTCAAAACCCCGTTCAACGTGAAAAACCTGACGCTCTTCACTGCCAGCCTTACGGCAGGCATGGCGAATCAGGTCGGCGGCCTCACCGAGCAGCAATGGCTCGTCACCGCATAGAATATAGACCGGTGCCAACTGCTCATTGAGTTGGCGTGCTAGTTGGTGGCTATTGAGCTTCATGGCTCACTGCGACTGATCCAGTGCCCGGGCACGGGATTGCAGCTCGCTTTCACTGATGCTGGACAGGCGAAACAGCAGCTGGCGGCTGAGGTCGTTGCGCATTTCACGACGCAACAGATCGGCTTCCTGGCTACTACCCACGACGTTGTCACGATCGTTGACGTAAACCCGCTCGGTGCTCAGGGTTTCCGGGCCAATCAAGGCGCGGCCCTGACGGTCGCTGATAGTGAACTCGACCTGGCTGGTCAGGGACATTTCTGCGGGGGTGGCGCGGCCGGTATAGGTGATTGCCTTGCTTTCCTGGCGCTCACCGAACAAGCGCAGGTGGTAGTCTGCCGCTGAACTGATGTTGACCCGCTCACGGGTCAGGGTGTCCACGACTTCGCGCACGATGGCGCTATGCGGGTCTTCGGCGCTGACCTGCAAACTGTCGAGCTTGACATTATCGACGCCAGTGCCCCGCAACTGGTAGCCGCAGCCGGACAGAACCAGCAGACCGAGCAACAGCGCAGCACTGGCCAGGGGGCGCATTCCGCGCTGTGAGCTGAGCATTTTCATCCGCTATGTTCTCCTTGAACCGCGATCAGTTGGCAACGATATTAACCAGTTTACCCGGTACCACAATGACCTTGCGAATGGTCAAGCCTTCGGTAAAGCGTTGCACGTTCTCGTTGTTGCGAGCGATCGCTTCAATGTCTTCACGACTGGCGTCGGCAGCCACGTCGATATGTGCGCGCAGTTTGCCGTTGACCTGAATTACCAGTTGCAAGGTATCCTGCACCAGCGCGGCGTCATCCACGCTGGGCCAGCGCACGTCAATCACTGGATCGGTGTGGCCGAGGGCTTGCCACAGGCTGTGACAGATGTGCGGCGTAATCGGGGCCAGCAGCAGGGTAACCGCTTCCAGGCCTTCCTGCAGCAGAGCGCGATCTTGCGCCGACGCCTGTGGCGCTTTTTCCAGCACGTTCATCAGGGTCATCACCGCAGCGATAGCCGTGTTGAATTTGTGTTGTTGGCCAATGTCATGACTGGCTTGCTTGATCGCCAGGTGAATCGAGCGACGTACGGCTTTTTGCGCGTCGTTCAGGCTGCTGACATCCAGCGCCGACGTGGCGCCTGCCGCAACGAACTGACTGGCCAGGCGCCAGACCCTTCGCAAAAAGCGCTGTGCGCCTTCGACCCCGGAGTCAGACCACTCCAGGCTCATGTCAGGCGGCGAGGCGAACATCATGAACAGACGGCAGGTGTCCGCACCGTACTGATCGATCATGGCTTGCGGGTCAACGCCGTTATTCTTCGACTTCGACATTTTCTCGGTGCCGCCGATCTCAACCGCCTGGCCATCGCTGCGCAGCCGGGCACTGATGATCTTACCCTTGGCATCACGTTCGATATCGACATCGGCTGGATTGAACCATTGCTTGCCGCCCTTGGCATCGGTGCGATAGTAAGTATCGGCCAGTACCATGCCCTGGGTCAGCAGTTGCTTGAAGGGTTCATCGCTGTCGACCAAGCCTTCATCGCGCATCAGCTTATGGAAGAAGCGGGCATACAGCAGATGCAAAATGGCGTGTTCGATACCACCAATATACTGATCAACCGGCAGCCAGTAGTTGGCAGCTTTCGGGTCGACCATGCCGCCTTCGAAATGCGGAGACGCGTAACGGGCGAAGTACCAGGACGACTCGACAAAGGTATCCATAGTGTCGGTTTCGCGACGTGCCGGCTTGCCGCAGGACGGGCAGGTGCACTCATAGAATTCCGGCATCTTCGCCAGCGGGCTGCCAGTGCCGTCGGGAACTACGTCTTCCGGGAGCACTACGGGCAGTTGACTGTCGGGTACCGGTACATCGCCACAGGTATCACAGTGGATAATCGGAATCGGGCAGCCCCAATAACGCTGGCGGCTGATGCCCCAGTCTCGTAGGCGGAACTGGGTACGCGGGGCACCCAGGTCTTTTTGCTGCAAGACCTCACCGATGGCGGTCAGGGCGCTATCGAAATCCATGCCGTCAAATTCATCGGAATTGATCAGTTCGCCCTTTTCCGCGTAGGCGTCCTGCCAGGGTGCTGGCGTGCTATCGCCAGCGGAGGTACGAACCACTGGTCTGATTGGCAGGTTGTACTTTTCGGCAAAAGCAAAATCGCGCTCATCATGTGCGGGTACGGCCATAACCGCACCATCGCCGTAGCTCATCAGTACGTAGTTGGCGACCCAAACCGGCAGCTTTTCACCGGTCAGCGGGTGCTCGACAAAGAGGTTGGTCGGGACGCCTTTCTTTTCCTGGGTAGCGATATCGGCTTCAGCCACGCCACCACGTTTGCATTCGTCAACAAAGGCTTGCAGGCGCGGGTTGCCAGCGGCGGCCTGGGTAGCCAATGGATGCTCGGCGGCAACGGCCACATAAGTGGCGCCCATCAGGGTATCCGGGCGGGTGGTGAAGACCTTGAGTTTGCCGGCCTGGCCAATGCTGGCCTGGTCATACGGGAAGTGCACTTCCATGCCGACGGATTTGCCGATCCAGTTGCGCTGCATGGTCTTGACCTGTTCCGGCCAGCCATCGAGGTTATCCAGCGAACTGAGCAACTCTTCCGCGTAGTCAGTAATGCGAAAGTAATACATGGGGATTTCGCGCTTCTCGATTTCAGCACCCGAACGCCAGCCCTTGCCATCGATCACTTGTTCGTTGGCAAGAACCGTCTGGTCGATCGGATCCCAGTTCACGGTACCGTTCTTGCGGTAAATCACCCCTTTCTCATACAGCCGGGTGAACAGCCACTGTTCCCAGCGATAGTACTCGGGTCGGCAGGTGGCGAATTCGCGCGACCAGTCGATGGCCAGCCCCAGGCTTTGCAGCTGGCTGCGCATATAGTCGATGTTCGAGTAGGTCCATTCGGCCGGCGGCACCTTATTGTTCATGGCCGCGTTTTCTGCCGGCATACCAAAGGCATCCCAGCCCATGGGTTGCAACACATTCTTGCCCTGCATGCGCTGATAGCGGGCAATGACATCGCCAATGGTGTAGTTGCGCACATGCCCCATGTGCAGCTTGCCGCTGGGGTAGGGGAACATGGACAGGCAGTAGAACGTCTCCCGGCCGGGGGTTTCGTCTACACGGAAGGCCTGGCTGGTATCCCAGTCACTGCGGGCGGCGGCTTCAATCTCACGGGGTGCGTACTGTTCTTGCATAGTCGGGGCTGTCAAAGGGGCTCGTCAGAAGGTCGAAAAGTAAGCGGGCAGGATACACCACCCGAGGCAGCGGAGGTAGTCATATGCCGTTCGTCGCCGGCTTCTCGGGGAGGCATTATTGGCGACTATGCTGAACCCAAGGGGAAGGAATCGGTAAGGCCCGGGCGACGCGCGCGGGGAGGAGGCAGCTAATGAAGTCAGCGGAACCACCCTTGCTGGACATCCAGCATGCAAATCAGGGGTACGACCGGCTGTTGCGGCGGTTGGATCAGGCGCTGGATATGGCGCGCACCCGGCAATGGCTCGAGGGGTTGACGTATCCACCCCTGGAGCTGGAATTGCAGGGGCTCAGTGCCGATGACCTGCTGCTGTTACGGCAAGTGCTGCTGTGCCTGGGGCAAAGATCAAGTCTGCCGGCGCCTGTGCATCAGGCTGAGCAGCAATATGCCACTGATGCCTGCAGCCAACGGCCAGGTACGCCAGCGTAACCAGGGTGTCAGCCCCTGATAAGGCTGCACGTCACCGACCAGACTGGCCTGTTCGAATTGGGGGATCTGCTGGGCTATCTTGCCGGAAGGCTCAATCAGGGCGGTGACGCCGTTATTGGTCCCACGCAGCATCCAGCGTCCGCTTTCCAGCGCGCGCATGCGGGCCATCTGCAAGTGCTGCAGCGGCCCGAGTGAGCGGCCAAACCAGCTATCGTTGCTGATAGTAATCAGCAGGTCGCTGTCAGCCGCCAGCCGCGCGGCAAAGTGCGGGTAGACCACTTCATAGCAGATATAGGGCGCCAGGCGCTGACCGGCGGCGAGCAGTGGCGGTTGATCAATGCTGCCACGGGAAAAACTCGACATCGGCAGGTCAAAAAAGGCTATCAGGCCGCGTAGCCAGTCTTCCAGCGGGACGAACTCACCGAAGGGCACCAGTTTGTGCTTGTTGTAGGTTTGTCCTTCGACGCCGGCGACGGTAATCGCGTTGTAGATATGCAGGCGTCCATCCCGGTACTCATCGGCCGGGATGCCGGTAATCAATTGGCTGCCTTCGGCACGCAGGTTATCGGCCACGCTCTGTACGAAGGGCTCTGCGCGACTTTGCAGCACGGGCACGGCAGTTTCCGACCAGACGATCAGGTCAACACCTGCTACGGCGTAGCTCATGTCACGGTAGCGAGCCAGGCTGTTATCAATATAGTCCGGGTCCCACTTCTGTGATTGCGGCACATCGGCCTGAATCAGTGCGACGCTCAGCGGCTCACCGTGTGGCTGGGTCCATTGCACCTGGGTCAGGCCAAGGCCGCCAAGCCAGATCACGGTGAGCAGGACAGCGCCGAGGCCAAGTTGCATGGGTTGCTGGCGCCAGGACCAGGCGCGGGTCAAGAGGCAGGCGGTAAAGACGCTGAACAGGCTGAGCAGCCAAACACTGCCGACGGGGGCCCACCCGGCCAGCCAGGTGTCGGTGTGCGCGTAGCCGTGATACAGCCAGGGGAAGCCGGTCAGAAACCAGCCGCGAAAGAGTTCTTGCGCGACCCAGAGGGCGCTGAAAGCACAGAGACTGAGCCAGCCCATGAGCCTGGGTCGCAGCCAGCGGGCCCAGAGCCAGGCCATTAATGCATAAACCAGCCCCAGCCCGGCAACAAAACCCGCGGTCAGCAGGCCGGCGAGGAGCGGATGTGCATGGCCGTGAACGTGAATACTGACATAGACCCAGGAAGCACCACTGGCGAAAAGTCCTAGGCCCCAGGCCCAGCCACGCCAGACCGCTTGCCGCGGAGAAAGCTGCTGCAGGCCCAGATACAGCAGGGCAACCGAGAGCAGCCCCAGCGGCCAGAGCCCGAAGGGGGTGAATGATAGTGTACTCAGGGCGCCCGCCAACAGGGCAATAACCTGACCTGGCCAGCCAGGGCTGGTCAGCCAGGCGAGGGCTTGCTTGCTGCGGGGGGCATGCATGCGGGACATTCCGTTCAGGACTGGATCAGGCTGACGCGCAGCAAGTGAACCCGGCGGCTGTCAGCGTTCAGTACGCGCACGCGAAAGCCCTCTATTTCGACCACTTCGTTGCGCTTGGGTAAGTGGCCGAAAGCGTTCATTACCAGGCCACCAACGGTGTCGAACTCTTCGTCGGGAAATTCGGTCTCGAAATGCTCGTTGAAGTCTTCGATCGGAGTCAGGCCCTTGACCAGAAAGTCGCCGCTGGATAGAGGTTTGATCTGATCGTCTTCGTCAACATCGTGTTCATCCTCAATGTCGCCGACAATCTGCTCGAGCACGTCTTCAATGGTCACCAGGCCGGATACGCCACCGTATTCATCTATTACGATGGCCATGTGGTTGCGGTTGGCGCGGAATTCGCGCAGCAGTACATTCAGCCGTTTGGATTCTGGTACGCAGGTGGCCGGGCGCAAAATATCCTTGATATCGTAGCGTTCGACATTGCCTTCCAGCAGCAGGGGCAGCAGATCCTTGGCCAAGAGAATACCCATGACCTCATCCACGCTTTCACCGATGACCGGGTAGCGTGAGTGGGCGGCTTCGATCACGCTGGGTAAAAAGTCACGCGGGCTCTGGGTGACTTTGATCGTGGTCATCTGCGAGCGCGGTACCATGATGTCGCGCACCTGCATGTCAGCGACTTGTAGGGCGCCTTCAATGATCGACAGGGCTTCAATATCCAGCACATCGTTCTGGTGCGCTTCACGCAGCAGTTCGACCAGTTCCTGCTGGTTTTTGGGTTCATGGACAAAAGCCTGGACCAGTTTGTCCAGCCAGGTCTTGTGTCCATTGGTCGATCGGTCTTCGCTCATGATCCTCACTCGTTATTGCTGATATAGGGGTCTGGTATCCCCAGTTCGGCAAGTAATCGGCATTCGAGGCCTTCCATTACTTGCGCTTCGCTATCGTCTATATGGTCATGGCCGAGCAAATGCAAGCAACCGTGAATGACCATGTGCGCCCAATGGTGCTCAGGCGTTTTACCCTGCTCGGCGGCTTCGCGTGCGACGACAGGCACGCAGATAACCAGATCGCCCAATAAGGGAATATCCAGCTCGGGCGGTAAGTCTGCGGGAAAGGAGAGCACATTGGTTGGCGCATCCTTGCCCCGATAAGCATGGTTCAGCGCCTGGCTTTCGTCAGCGTCAACCAGACGAATGGTCAGCTCGCTGTCGGGCTGCTCACGCAGGGCCAGACTGGCCCATTGCAGTAGTTTGGCGTCGTCAGGTTGCGGTGTGATGTCAGTGGCGCGCTGAATATCCAGCTCAAGCGTCATGGCTGCTGTCCGGCTTATGCCGTTCCTGGCGCTCGAGGCGGGCCACTTCCTGGGCCTGGTCGAAGCGGTCATAAGCTTCGACGATGCGCTGTACCAGGGGGTGACGCACTACATCCTTGGATTTGAACTCGGTAAAGCCAATGCCCTTGACGTCTTTGAGTACGTCGGTGACATGAATCAGGCCCGAACGGGTGCCGCGCGGCAGATCGACCTGGGTGGTGTCCCCGGTGATCACGGCGGTAGAACCAAAACCAATACGGGTGAGGAACATTTTCATCTGTTCCAGCGTGGTGTTCTGGCTTTCATCCAGAATAATGAAGCTGTTATTTAGTGTGCGGCCACGCATATAGGCCAGCGGGGCGACTTCGATGACCTGCTTTTCGATTAGCTTGGCGACCTGCTCAAAGCCCAGCATTTCATACAGGGCGTCGTACAGCGGACGCAGGTAGGGGTCGATCTTCTGCGCCAGGTCGCCGGGCAGGAAGCCGAGCTTTTCGCCCGCTTCAACGGCGGGGCGTACTAGCAGGATGCGGCGGACCTGTTCGCGTTCGAGGGCGTCAACTGCGCAGGCGACGGCCAGATAGGTCTTGCCGGTGCCTGCCGGGCCAATCCCGAAGTTGATGTCGTGTTCGAGAATAGAGCGCACATAGGCTTGCTGGTTCGGGCCGCGCGGTTGGATGGTCATTTTGCGCGTGCGCAGCACTACCGGTTTGTGGTTGCTGCTGTCTTGCAGGGTTTCACTCAGGCTTTCGAGGCCGGATTCCTGCAGGAACAGGTGCACGGTATCCGGGGTCAGTTCACCATTGTCACGGGTTTCCCGGTACAGCTGGCGCAGGACGGCTTCTGCCGAACGGGTCAGCGCTTGTTCGCCGATCAGCTCGAATTCGTTGCCGCGATTGCGCACTTCGATGCCGAGGCGTTGCTCGATCAACTGGAGGTGTTCGTTGAACTGGCCGCAAAGGCTGGCGAAACGCCGCGAATCGACGGGTTCAATGGTGAAGCGATGTATATGCAAGGGTGCGTTCAAGGTAATCCGTTGGTCGCCATGTGGCTATTGGTGAATTCAAGCATAAAGCTGGGGAATCTTGGCTGCAAGCAACAAAATTGCGGAGTTCAAGACGACCTGTTACCAGGTCTGTGCAAGAGCAGTGCGGGCCGGGGCAGTCTGGACACGCTGCAAGTACATCCCTGTAAGCTCGTCCGTGACCGTCCCTGGTCACGGACGGTCCAGACTGCCCCGACCCACACTGCTCCTGACGTGCGTGCAAGCGTCTATTCACGCAGCAGATAAAGCCTGCTTACTGATTCAGTTCAACAGCGCCCCGCGCAATGAGTGCGGCAGTGCTTCGATAATCTCGACATCAACAAACTGGCCGATCAGCGCCGGGTTGTCGCAGCGGAAGTTGACCACGCGGTTGTGCTCGGTGCGGCCCTGCAGCATGCCCGGGTCTTTCTTCGAGTAATCACTGACCAGGATGCGCTGGGTGGTGCCGACCATGCGCCGGTTGTTGTCGAAACCCTGCTGGTTCAGACGGGTTTGCAGGATTTGCAGGCGCTGCTTTTTGACGTCCATGGGCGTGTCATCGGGCAGGTCAGCGGCCGGGGTGCCGGGGCGTGAGCTGTAGATGAAGGAGTAGGAGAAGTCGAAGCCGATGTCTTCTACTAGTTTCATGGTCTGCTCGAAGTCGCGTTCGGTTTCACCCGGGAAGCCGATAATAAAGTCCGAGCTGATGATCATGTCCGGCACCAGCGCGCGCAGCTTGCGGATACGCGATTTGTATTCCAGCACCGTGTGGTTGCGCTTCATGCCAGCCAGCACGCGGTCGGAACCGGATTGCACCGGCAGATGCAGGTATTTGACCAGTTCCGGCACTTCGGCGTGGGCCTGGATCAGGCTGTCGGAAAACTCCAGCGGGTGGCTGGTGGTGTAGCGGATGCGGTCGATGCCATCCACTGCGGCGACGACGCGGATCAGGTCAGCCAGGTCGGCAATGCTGCCATCATGGGTCTGGCCGCGATAACCGTTGACGTTCTGGCCCAGCAGGGTGACTTCACGCACACCGTTTTCGGCCAGATGAACAATCTCTGCCAGCACATCGTCGAACGGGCGGCTGACTTCTTCACCCCGTGTATAAGGTACGACGCAGAAGCTGCAGTATTTGCTACAGCCTTCCATGATGGAGACAAAGGCGGTCGGGCCGTCGACGCGGGGTTCCGGCAGGCGATCGAACTTTTCGATTTCCGGGAAGGAAACGTCGACCTGAGCGGTTTTGGTGGTGCGTGCGGCGTCGATCATTTCGGGCAGGCGGTGCAGTGTCTGCGGACCAAAGACCACGTCGACATAGCTGGCACGGTCACGGATGGCGCTGCCTTCCTGGCTGGCAACACAGCCGCCAACACCGATAATCAGGTCCGGGTTCTTTTCTTTCAGCGGGCGCCAGCGGCCCAGTTCGGAGAAGACTTTCTCTTGGGCTTTTTCGCGAATCGAGCAGGTGTTGAGCAGGATGATATCGGCCTGTTCGGGGCTGTCGGTCAATTCCATTGCCTGGTGCTCGCCGAGCAAGTCTGCCATGCGCGAGCTGTCATACTCGTTCATTTGGCAACCGTGGGTCTGGATAAAGAGTTTCTTGGCCATGGGCGTCAGACGTAACCTTGCTGAAAAGGCGCGATTATACACGGATGGCGATGCCTTTGTTATGCCTGCGGTGGTACCAGCGGTCGGTCGCTGTTCTGCGTCGGTTATCGCTTATGCTATGCTTCGCGCCCTTTATTTTCAGTCGATGGGCGCATTATGAGTAGTGAAAAGCAGCCGATCTTTCGCGTTATCTTCCTCAATCAGGGCGAGGTCTTTGAACTTTATGCTCGGCAGATCTACCAGAGCGAGCTATGGGGCTTTATGGAGATCGAGGAGCTGGTGTTTGGCGAGCGTTCACAAATGCTGGTTGATCCGGGTGAGGAAAAGCTGAAAAGCCAGTTCGAAGGCGTCAAGCGCAGCTTTATTCCGGTACATGCCATTGTGCGTATCGATGAAGTGGCCCGCGCAGGCGCGCCCAAGGTGAGCGAGGCCAAGGGCGGTAGTAATATTATGACGTTCCCTGGGCCGCCGCTGGCGCCTTGAAACCGAACCTAATAATGCTTAGCGGCCCTGCAGCTGCTCTTCGCGGAGCTGCTCCAGGTAGTTGCGGAACAGTGTGCTCAGCAGCTGGGTAGCTACCTGCAGCTCCTCCTGGTTCATTTGCAGGGCAATACGGTCGCTGGCGTCCATGGCCGCATCTTCACCGTTAACCGCTGACATTTTCAGGATGATATAGGCTTGGGTCAGGTTGCGATCAACGCCGTCGCCTTGATAATGCATCATGCCGAGGCGGAACTGAGCCGTAGGATGACCTTGCAGGGAGGCTTCTTCCAGCCAGTCCAGCGCCAGGTCGTAATCCTGCTCAACGCGGTCACCCTGGTAGTAGAGGTCGCCGAGTTCGAATTGGGCTTGGCTGTCACCGTCTTCAGCCGCCTCCAGGCAGCGCTCGATGGCAAGCGGCAGGCTGGCATCGTCCAGGCGTTCGAAGCCGCAACGATCCTCTGCCGTGATCAGCAGCGGGTTACCACTTTGCGCGGCCAGCCAGCCCGGCAGAAAGAGCAGCGGCAGGGTGACAATCAGGCGGGCAAGTGTGCGCAGGCTGGTCATGTTATTCCTCGCGGTTATCCGCGTCAGGGGCGTTTTCCCTATTGTGCGCCTGTTCGGCCAGCAGGCCAACCATCAGACAAAGCGCGACAAGGCCAGGTAATAACCAACTGGCATTGGGGTCGACATCCATCAGGGCGCTCAGCGGCACCTGAGTGGCAAACCAGGCTGGTAGAAGCACACTGGTGATCGCGACAGCGCCGAGCAGGCTGAGTAGTCGTTGCCCCCGCCAGTTGATCGCACAGGCGGCGAGCAGCGCGGCAATACCGATCAGGTTGACCAGCCATTGATAGGCGATTTGCTGTTCCAGGTAGCGTGACAGCTCAAAGAAAGCCATCAGGCCGAGAATGACCTTGGCCCAGGTAGGGGGCGACCATTGCAGATTGTGCGCCAGATAAAAACACACCAGGCCAAGTAGCGGCAGGGTCATCACCTGGGCAGAGAGGCCAAAAATACGCTGGCTGTGCTCAACCGCATCATTGTCCAGCCCGGCCAGCCCCAGCACGTGCAGGCCGCTGCTGAGGATAACCAGCACCAGCGCGACCAGGGCAGCGGTAACGGCACCTTGTGCCCCCGGCCGGCAACGCTGGCGACGCGGCCAGAGCCAGAAACAGAAAAAGCTCGCAGCTACCGCCAGCAGCACATAACTGAAAGCGATCATAGCGTGGCAAAGGCCTGTTCCGCGGCGTTCAGTGTCAGTTCCAGTTCTTTGTCGCCATGGGCGATCGAAGTGAAGCCAGCCTCAAAAGCGCTGGGCGCGAGATAGACGCCACCGGCCAGCATGGCATGAAAGAAGCGCTTGAAGCGTTCAACATCACAGGCCATCACTTGATCGAAGGTGCTGATCTGTTTGGCGTCAGTAAAGAACACACCGAACATACCGCCGGCCTGGTTGGTGGTAAAAGGAATACCAGCGGCATCCGCGCGTGCTTGCAGGCCTGTGAGCATGTCACGGGTATAGGCCGTTAAACGGTCGTGGAAGCCAGGCTGGCTGATCAGGGTCAGCGTGGTGATACCGGCAGCCATGGCCAGCGGGTTACCGGACAGGGTGCCGGCCTGATAAACCGGGCCGAGCGGGGCAATATGTTCCATGATCGCACGCTTGCCGCCGAAGCAACCGACGGGCATGCCGCCACCGATGATCTTGCCAAAGGTGGTCAGGTCAGGGTTGACGCCGTAATAAGCCTGGGCGCCACCTAGCGCTACGCGGAAGCCGGTCATCACTTCATCGAAAATCAGCACTACACCGTGCTTGTCGCACAGTGCGCGCAGACCGGGAAGGAAGCCCTCAACCGGGGGAACGCAATTCATATTCCCGGCGACCGGTTCGATGATGATGCAGGCGACCTGGTCGCCAACTTCGGCAAGGGTTTTTTCCACCGCAGCCAGGTCGTTGTAGGGCAGCGTCAGGGTGTGCTTGGCAAAATCCGCCGGCACGCCGGGTGAGTTGGGTACGCCCAGCGTGAGGGCGCCGGAACCGGCTTTGACCAACAAGCTGTCGGAGTGACCGTGATAATTGCCTTCAAATTTGATGATGCTGTCGCGGCCAGTGTAACCGCGTGCCAGGCGGATGGCGCTCATGGTGGCTTCGGTGCCGGAGCTGACCATGCGCACCATATCCATTGACGGCACCAGCTCGCAGACCAGGTTGGCCATCACGGTTTCCAGTTCGGTTGGCGCGCCATAGGACAGGCCGTGTTCCAGTTGCGCGCGCACGGCGTCAAGCACGTCGGGGTGGCTGTGACCGAGAATCATCGGTCCCCAGGAGCCGACATAATCGACATACTGTCGATCGTCTTCATCGGTCACATAGGCGCCGGCAGCATGCTTGAAGAACAGCGGGGTGCCGCCTACGCTCTTGAAGGCGCGTACCGGCGAGTTAACGCCGCCGGGGATATGTTGCTGGGCATGGGCAAAAAGTTGTTCGGAACGTGACATGGTGACTCTCACAGACTTTGAAAGTGTTCGTGGAATTGGCGCGCGCGGCGCTCGACTTCTTCCGCCGAGGGGGCACCAAACAGGCCGTGTACCACGGCCAGTAGATCGGCGCCAGCGCTGATCAGTTGTGGCGCATTGTGCGTGCTTACTCCGCCAATGGCTACCAGCGGTAGGCTGAAGCGACGTTTTGCCGCTTCCAGCAGTACCGGGGTGGCTGCTGGTGCGCCGGGTTTGGTGACCGACTGGAAGAAGCGACCAAAAGCGAGGTAGCTGGCTTGTTCGGCAGCGGCCTGTTCGGCAAAGACCAGGCTGGCGTGACAGGTGGCGCCAATGATGGCTTCACGCCCAAGCGCTTGTCGCGCCTCGCGCAGCGAGCCGTCTTCGCGGCCCAGATGCAGGCCCGTACCGAGTTCGACAGCCAGCGCCAGATCATCATTGATGATCAGGTCGGCACCATAATAACGGCACAGCTTCGCCAGTTCAGAAGCCTCTTCATGGCGCTTGCCAGCATCGCCCGACTTGTCGCGGTACTGCAGCAGGCGGGTGCCGCCGGCCAGGGCGGCATCGACAAAGGGCAGCAGCTTGCCACCGGCCAGTAACTGGCTGTCGGTAATCGCATAGAGTCCGCGCAGGGGCTGGTTCATGCGCCAAAATCCAGCGGCAGGCGGCGCGGAACGTACTGGCCTTGCCCTGGTTGTTCGGCATCGCGCAGGGTGCGCCAGGTGTAATCCAGCGCGCTGCGTACAGCGCTGACCAAGCCTTCACCGAGGGCCAGCCGGCCGGCGAGGGCGCTGGCCAAGGTGCAGCCGGAGCCGTGGTAACTGCCGGGCAGGCGCGGGCAGGTAAAGTCATGCCGCTCGCCGCTACGGATGTACAAGCGATTATGAATCTCTGCTTCATTGCCATGTCCGCCGGTAATCAGCAGGTGATCAATGTGTTGCAGTAAGCGTTCGGCGCAGGCATCGGCGCTGCCGTCGGGCAGTTCGGCCAGAATGCGGGCTTCGGGCAGGTTGGGGGTGGCGATGGTGGCTGCCGGGAACAGGCGCTCGCGCATGGCATAGCCAACGTCATCCTTGCCCAGTGAGCCACCACCGCCGGCGCGCAATACCGGGTCACAGACCAGGGGTATGCCAGGCAGGCGCTGCATCAGTTCAAGTACGGTATCGACCATTTCGACCGAGCCGAGCATGCCAAGTTTGACTGCGGCGACCGGCAGATCGCTGATGACTTTGTTGGCCTGGGCCAGCACCCAGTCGCGGTCGAGGACGCGAAAGTCGCTGACATCGACCGTGTCCTGCACGGTCAGGGCGGTCACGGTGGTCGCGGCATGGCAATGCTGGGCGAGCAGGGCTTCGATGTCGGCTTGCAGGCCGGCACCGCCACTGGGGTCATGCCCTGACAGGCAGAGTACGACGGGACGAGAGGGGGCGAGTGTATTCATGGCGTGGAGTTTACCATTGCTGAAGGCCGGCCGGCAGAGGTGGATATGCTGCCGGGTTTGTCTGTAACGGGCCAGTATCGTTTTCTGCGGTCTTCTTGGTCGCTCGGGCACAGCATGCTGTGCCCCTACATTATGGGTAGAGGCTGCGCAGACCTGAATTCAACGTAGGGATACGGCATGCCGTATCCGTCAATACAGCGATCTCAAGCGATACAGGGAAGATGCAGGTGTCACGAAACCAAGGTATCTTTCTAACGGTCAAAAATAACAACAGAATAAGGCAGGAGTAACCATGAAAACGATTGATCAATGGTTTGCTGATTATGGCGAAAGTCACCAGAACCCGGTGAACAAGCTGGTGCACTGGATTTGCGTGCCACTGATTACTTTTAGTGTGTTGGGCGTGCTATGGGCCATTCACCCTTGGGTGGCGATGGGTTTGCTGGCGCTGTCACTGGTGTTTTACGCCAGCCTGTCGTGGCGGATTGCTGCTGTGATGCTGGTGCTGGGCTTGGTTATGCTGTTAATTCTTAGCCTGATGCCCTATGTGTTCTGGCCGTCCGTGGTGATCTTTGTGTTGGCCTGGATCGGGCAGTTTTATGGCCATCAGGTGGAAGGCAAGAAACCTTCTTTTTTCAAGGATATCCAGTTCCTGCTGATTGGTCCGGCCTGGTTGCTCGGGTTCGTCTTTCGCAAGCTGGGTGTAAGCTACTCATAGGTTAACCCTCAGATAACACCCTGCTTGCGTAGCTCTGCAATGGCCTCGACGCTATAGCCGAGGCCTTTCAGCAAGGCGTCGGTATGCTCGCCGAGGGCTGGCCCAACCCAATCGCTGCCACCTGGGGTGCCTGACAGTTTGGGTACGATACCGGGCATTTTGAAGGTTTTGCCGTCTGGCAGGCGATCTTCGATCAGCATGTCGCGGGCAAGAAACTGCGGGTCGCGAAACATATCGGCGACCGAGTAGATGCGACTGGCGGGGACGTCGGCCTGTTGCAGCAAAGCTAAGACCTCGTCCAGCGGCAGGCTGGCGGCCCAGTTATCAATCACTTGATAGAGTTCATCGCGCCGCGCATCGCGCCCGGCGTTGTCGGCCAGCTGTGGGTCAGCGGCCAGGTCATCACGGCCTATTGCACGCATAAAGCGCTGGAAAATGGCATCGCCATTGGCGCCAATCTGCACCGCCTGACCATCGGCACAGGTATGAATCGATGAGGGCGTGATACCGGGCATGATGTTGCCGCTGCGCTCGCGGATAAAACCCATGACATCAAACTCAGGCACCATGCTTTCCATCATGGCAAACACGGCTTCATACAGGGCGACGTCGACAATTTGGCCCTTGCCGCCGCGCACTTCCCGCTCGCGCAGGGCCATGAGCGCACCAATCACGCCCCAGAGTGCGGCTATCGAATCGCCAATGGAAATGCCGGTGCGTACCGGTGGGCGGTCGGCAAAGCCGGTGATGTAGCGCAGGCCGCCCATGGATTCGCCGACAGCGCCAAAGCCGGGCTGATCTTTTAGCGGGCCGGTCTGGCCGAAGCCGGACAGGCGCACCATCACCAGCCCGGGGTTGAGTTCATGCAATACATCCCAACTGAGGCCGAGCTTCTCGAGGGTACCCGGACGGAAGTTTTCGATCAGTATGTCCGCCTCAGTCAGCAGTTTTTTCAGAATCTCGATGCCGTCGGGGCTTTTCAGGTTCAGCGTCAGTGACTGCTTGTTGCGCGCCTGTACGAACCACCACAGCGAGGTGCCCTCATAGACTTTGCGCCATTTACGCAATGGGTCGCCGCCATTAGGGGCTTCCACTTTGATGACTTCGGCGCCGAATTCGGCGCAGATGCGTGCGGCAAAGGGGCCGGCAATCAGGGTGCCGAGTTCAATCACTTTCAGGCCGGCCAAGGGGCGTTCGGACATGGGGGCTCGCTGGTTGTCTGGGTTAAGGAAATACTGATCAAAGGCACACTACTATAAGCGGTGTTGCCAGCTACCTGGGGCTCGCAGCGTGTCTGACACAGGTGGCTGGCAATGCCGCCCGACACAATACCTGATTGATCAGTATTTCCTGAAGCTTGAGTGTGTCTGCAATCGCTGGCAGCAGCAAGCGGAGTAGGTTGGCCAATGGGTTATACTGCGCGCACATTTCTTGTTTGGAAACGGCCCTTATGGCGCTGCAAGCTACCCCCTACAAAATCAACCTTAACCTGACGGATACCGACCGCGGTGTGTATGAAAATGTGCGCCTGACCGTGGCCCGGCATCCATCGGAAACTGAGCAGCGGATGACGGTGCGTATTCTGGCCCTGGCGCTGTGGTACGAAGAGCGTTTGGCCTTTGGTCGCGGCCTGTCGGATGTCGATGAGCCGGCCCTTTGGCTGAAAAGTCTGGATGGTCGCATTCTGCACTGGATCGAGGTCGGCCAGCCAGATGCCGAGCGCCTGACTTGGTGTTCCCGGCGTGCAGAGCGGGTTTCGCTGTTGGCCTATGGCAGCAATCAAGTCTGGGCCGGCAAGCTGTTGCCTGCGGTGGCCGGGCTGAAGAATCTGTCTATCGCCCAGGTTGAGCCGGAGGCACTGGGTGCACTGGCCAATGACTTGCCGCGCAGCATTGACTGGGGTGTGATGATCAGCGACGGCATGTTCTATGTCAGCGATGCTGAAGTACAGCACGAGATCAGTCTCGACTGGTTGCAGGGTGGGGTGTAACACCCATGCAGATTGAAACTCGCTCACTGCCGTCGCAACTGCCTGATCTGGGGGAGTTACCCCCGCTGCTGACCCGTTTGTATGCTGCGCGCGGGGTGCAGGATGCCCGCGAGCTGGATAAAAGCCTGAAAGCCCTGCTGCCGGTATCCTTGTTCAAGGGTATGGATGCCGCCGTTGCGGTGCTGGCTGAGGCTGTCCGCAGTGGCCAGTCGATTCTGATTGTTGGCGACTTTGATGCCGACGGCGCTACCGCCAGCAGTGTTGCTGTCCTGGCGCTGCGGGCGCTGGGTGCGGCGCGGGTCGACTATCTGGTGCCCAACCGCTTTGAATTCGGTTATGGCCTGACTCCGGAAATTGTTGCGGTGGCCGAGCGTTACCATCCGGACGTGCTGGTCACCGTGGATAACGGTATTTCCAGTATTGATGGCGTTGCCGCTGCCAAGGCCGCCGGTTTGCAGGTGGTAGTGACAGATCATCACTTGCCCGCGGAGCAGTTGCCCGCTGCCGATGCCATTGTTAATCCCAATCAGCCCGGTTGTGACTTTCCCAGCAAGGGGATTGCCGGGGTCGGGGTGATTTTTTATGTGATGCTGGCGCTGCGGGCGCACCTGCGTGAGCAGGGCTTTTTTGCGCCCGGTGCTGAACCCAACCTGGGCGAGCTGCTGGATCTGGTGGCGCTGGGTACCGTCGCCGATGTGGTGCCGCTGGATGCCAATAATCGTATTTTGGTGCACCAGGGTTTGGCGCGTATTCGTGCTGGTCGTTGCCGCCCTGGGATTGCCGCCTTGCTGGAAGTGGCCGGCCGTAGCGCTGAGCGGCTGACCAGTAGCGACCTGGGCTTTATTCTCGGTCCGCGGTTGAATGCAGCCGGGCGGCTGGATGACATGAGTCTGGGCATTGAATGCTTGCTGAGCGATAACCTGGCCGATGCTCGCAGCATGGCGGGTGAGCTGGATAACCTGAATCGCGAGCGCAAACGCATCGAGCGTGAAATGCAGCAACAGGCAGAGACTACCCTGGCGGCCATGCAGCTGGACGCCGCCAAGATGCCTTTTGGCCTGTGCCTGTTCGATTCCAGCTGGCATCAGGGCGTAATTGGTATTCTTGCTTCGCGGCTGAAAGAGCGTTATCACCGCCCGGTGATTGCCTTTGCCGATGCCGGCAATGGGGACGTCAAGGGATCGGCTCGGTCGGTCAGCGGCCTGCATATTCGCGATGCACTGGATGCGGTTGCTGCCCATCATCCGGGTCTGATCAGCAAGTTTGGTGGCCATGCCATGGCTGCCGGACTGTCGCTGCCGCAAGCCAATCTGGTTGCGTTCAAACGTGCCTTTGATCAGGAAGTGCGCCGCCAACTAAGTGCTGGCGATTTGACTGGGCGACTGATGACCGATGGCGAGTTGGCACCGGATGAGTTTCGTCTCGACCTGGCCAGCCAATTGCAATTGGCCGGGCCTTGGGGGCAACACTTTCCTGAACCCGGTTTTCATGGTGACTTCGAACTGATCCAGCAGCGCCTGGTCGGTGAACGGCACTTAAAAATGCTGCTACGACTGCCAGGTGAAGAGCGCCTGCTGGATGCTATCGCCTTCAATATTGATCTTGATTGCTGGCCGAATGAACGTATTCAGCATGTGCGTGCGGCTTTTAGTCTGGATGTTAACGAGTTTCGTGGCCGGCGCAGCCTGCAGCTCCTGGTGCGCCATCTACAGGCGCTCTGAGGTTATTGTTTAGCGCTTGCCGCTATGCTGGCCAAGCGCTATGGTAATGCAGGCTGGTGGAGTCTTTGCAACGCCTTGCATCACCCTTTTGGGTGATTGAGGTGGCGGGAACCTTTAGGTTCCATGAACAGTTATAACGATACCAACACAGCCTTAACAGGCAACTAGCGCTGATGTCCCGCCAGACATGGAAGCAGTATCAGGGGAGCGATGAAGTGCCTGATTTGAAACAGCGCCTGCAAGAAATTCAGGCCAGCTTGGGGTTGTCGAGCAGCGATTTGCGCCAGCGTTTGCAGCTACTGCAGCTGGATGTCGCTGATCTGCAGATATTTGACCGTCACTTGCCCTTGATAGACCGCTTGCAGCATGCTTGCATGGATGCTCTCCTGGCGCACCTGGCACCCTTTGAACGTCTGAACGGCGTCCTTGATCGCAGTGATCAGCAAACCAGCCTGAAACAACAGCAGTTGCGCTATTTCGGCCAATTGGTGCGCGGGCCTTTCAATATGCAGTATGCGCGTTTGCGCTTGCTCTATGGTATCCAGCACGAACGCAACGGCGTTGACCTCAAATGGTATCTGGGTGCCTATCATTTTTACCTGGATTACATGGGCGAAGCCCTTGAGGCGCATTTTTCCGACCAACTGACACTGGCCCGCCAACTTTATCGCAGCCTGCGCCGTGCGGTATTTTTCGATATGTCGCTGGCGGTAGATACCTATTCTGCAGCCAGTCGACTGGCCTTGGAGGATAGCGAGGCGCGTTATCAGCGGGCGGTGCAAGGCGCCAATGACGGTTTGTGGGAATGGCATGTCGATGAAGACCGGCTGACAGTCTCGCCGCGCTGGCAGGATATGCTCGGGCTTGATGCGGCTACGGTGCCGCGCACGCTGAATGCCTGGGCAGCGCGTATGCCCGAGGCGCAGCAAGAGGCTTTTCTTGCCGCCGTCACCGCTCACCTGGAAGGTCGCCAGGCGTTTCTGCATCTGGAGTGCCAGATCCGTGATCGTTGGGGGCAATTGCTCTGGATATTGGTCCGCGGGTTGGCATCGCGCGATCAGCACGGAGAGCGGCTGTTGGCCGGCTCACAGACCGATATCAGTCAGCGCAAGCAGGCTGAGCGCGAGTTGATGCACGCTACCTTGCACGACCCCTTGACCGGCTTGCCCAACCGCGAACGCATGAATGCATTGCTGTTGCAGGCTTTGCAGCGTCAGGCCAAGCCCGGTGCCCGGCATGCAGCCGTATTGTTTATCGACCTGGATCGCTTCAAGCTGATCAACGATAGCTTGGGGCACCAGGTGGGTGACCAGGTGTTGGTTCAGGTGGCTACGCGGATCGAGCGTTGTCTGCGTCCGGGTGATCATTTGTGCCGCTTCGGTGGTGACGAGTTTGTGGTACTGCTCGACGATATGGCGCATGCCGAGGATGCCGAGCGCGTAGCCAAGCGCATCATGCATGGCTTGCAGTATCCGGTGATTGCCAGTGGTAATCGGCTCAATATCAGCGCCAGTATTGGTGTTGCGCCGCTGAATGGGCATGACGCCGAGCAGGACGCGCTGCGCGAAGCGGATCTGGCGTTGTATCGGGCCAAGGCCTACGGGAAGTCGCAACTGGCCCTGTTCAATGCCAGCCTGCAGCAGGAGGTGCATCTGCGGCTTAAACTGGAAACTGCTCTGGGCGATGCACTGGGCAAGGGCGAGTTTGAGCTGTTCTACCAGCCAATCGTTGAGGTCGCGGCGGGTCGCTCACGGGTGATTGGCGTCGAGGCGCTGCTGCGTTGGTGGCAGGGCGAGCAAATGATTGGCCCGGATGAGTTTATTCCGGTACTGGAGGAAACCGGCGATATCGTCAAGGTCGGTGATTGGGTGCTCAAGCAAGCCTGTACTCAGGTACGTGAGTGGCAAGAGCATGGATTACCGGGGCTGCGTTGCTCCGTCAACCTGTCTAGCCGTCAATTACTGGAAAAACACTTTGCCCGTCGGGTGGCTGAGGTGCTGGCCGAGACAGGGCTGCCACCGAAGAGCCTGGTGCTGGAAATTACCGAAAGTCTGCTGATGCAGGACGGCCCGGAAACCCTGGCAACCATGCGCGAGCTTGAGAGTACCGGCGTACGTATTGCGCTGGATGATTTCGGCACTGGCTTTTCGTCACTGGGCTATCTGCATCGTTACCCCCTGCATATCATCAAGATCGACAAGAGCTTTATCAGCCAGGCCCCCGATGACGAACGACTGAAAGCCATCAGCCGGGCAGTAATTGGGTTGGGCAAGGGGTTGTCGATGGATGTGATTGCCGAGGGGATTGAAACGTCGGAGCAGATGGATTTTTTGAGCGGCGAAGGGTGCCATCTGGTGCAAGGCTACTGGTTCAGCCGGCCGCAATCGGCCGGCGATCTGAAGCCGCTGTTGCTCAGCCTGAGTCAGGCCGGGCCGCGCAGTGGTGTGGCGCCCAGCCTCATAAACTAAGCCTGCCTTGGTCAGCGTAACAACCGTGGGTCGCCCTGGCCCTTTACGCTGGCCAATTCTTGTGTGCTCAACCAGTCGCTGGCCGCGCGCCCGGCAAGTTCGGCAGCGGCTACCAGAGCATGCGCCCAGGTGCATTTGTTGGTAAACAGCATGCCGGGCTCGTCCAGGGTACCGCCACGATTGATGTAACCCAACACACGGCAACTGCGGGTATCCCCGAGTAATTCAGCCAGGTGCCCACGCAGTACTTCCGGGCGCATATGGGTGAGAGCCACTCGCTGCCGGCTAGCGGGGAACAGTAGCTCGCGCGTAGCAGCGCTGACGCAGTACTCGGCTTCGCGGTCATCACGCGGGCTGCGGAAGCGCCCGGGTTCCTGCAGGTAGATCAATTGCCAGCTTTGTCCCCGTTCGCGCAGACGCTCGGCGGCGCGCAGTGCTTCGCCCAACTGATAGGCGCCATTGGCAATCAATTGCACAGGCTCGCCCTGCGCCTCGAAGCTGTCCAGCAGCAAGGCTCCCTTGGCGGCCAGTTGCTCGGCCTGTTGCGGGCTGAGTGCAGCGGGTCGGTCGCGTTTGGGGATGACCAGGCAGCTGATTACCCCGCGTGCTTGATAGACCCCCGGGAGAATCGCCAAGGTGCTGTTGTAATCGGCGGGCATGATGACTCGCATGCCATCATTCATTTCACCCAGCAGTGCTTCGCAGAAGGTGGTGTCCTGGTGAGATTGTTCATTTTTGCCGTTTTCCCAGGTATGTGAGGTGGCAATGACCGGGAAACCTAGCCAGCCGGCGGGTCGCCCTACCTCTTTCTGGTGGCGCGCAAAGATCAGCTCCTGGCGGATGGCGCCGAGCATCTTCGGACAGAAGGCTTCATAGCTGGCAACCAGGTTGAGGCCGCCCTTGTTGGCCAGGCAGGCAGACACCACAGCCTCTTCGTTGAGGGCGGTAATCACCCGGCCATGGATGTCTTCATTGGCATTTTCCGGTTCGCTGACCCGGTGTTTGAGGGCCGCCAGTACCCCGGCAAGTTTATTGCTGGCCAGTTCGTCCGGGTTGCCGACGCGGGCACGCAAGTTCGGGTTGGCTGCCACTAACTCGGTAAAGAAGCTGTCTACCGCGAGCATGGGCGACTGGGTTTGCTGGCTCCAGTTCAAGATTGGCAGGAGGGGTTCAGTCGGATGGCGCTGCGCCAAGGCATGGTCGCGCTCTAGCGGGCGTTGTTGCACCTGGTGGGTGCCCAGCGTTGCACACGCTGACTGCAAGTCCTCAGGGGCGACCCAGAGCTTGCCGGCATGCTGGTTGAACAGTTCGCGTGCTGCAGCATCGGCCTGCGGACTGGCCGGCAGCGGCAGGTTGTGGGCGGCATTTTCGCCGGCCCCGTAAAAGCCAAAACCCTTGACCGTTTCGGCAATTGCATAGGGGACAGGCAGCGGGTAGTTGAGCAGGCCGCGCTGGTATTCATCAACCCGGTGACTCAGACGCTGTTCCATCTCCAGCAAGGTGCAAACAAAGGCAGCCGGGTCACGACCATCAAAGCGAATCGGGTCGAAGCCGCAAGCTTTCAGGTGTTCGGCAAAAGCGGCCACCCCTTGCTTGGTACCCAGCTCAGTACGTTGTTCGATGCGTCGGCCATTGGCAATCATTACCGGCAGGGCAACACCGCAGTCTGAAGCCCGCCACCAGCGTGGAATCCAGTCGCTGCCGCGTTGCTCTTCTGCCGCGCCATCGGATAGAAAAGCTACCAGGCTTTCACCGGGCAAGGGCATGTGCGCATATTGCAGTTCGGCAAAGCCGAGATAGCCACCTTCAATAATGCCGCCGGCGGTATGCGGGTTGACGTGGCTGCCCAGTGGCGCTCCCGGGCGGCCGTCTGGCTGTTGGGCATAACCATAGAAGTCCTGCAGCAGCCGATCCAGGCCACCGTCGCCCAGATAACGTTCGGCCTGCTCGGGGTGCAGGTTACCGGTCAGTACATTGAGCGCATCAATGGCGGCAACACAGTGCCCTTGCCCCATCAGCCAGCTTCGGGTGGTCCCGGTCAGGCTGTTGATCGCCAGATAGGCGGCATAACCGGGCACCATGTTCAGGGCACCGCCGGTATGACCCTCAGGGCGGGATTTGAAGTCTTCCGCCGTCAGGGCACTGCCATCGGTACGCACCCGTTTGGCATAGGTCATGTGCACGACCAACCAGAGCCCGGCGCTGGTAAGCAGGTCGAGCGCGCGCATCTGGCGATAGACGCTGGCCAGGTCGGGCTGCTTGCCCTCATCCACCAGGCGGTGGGCCAGGCGATAGACGGCTGCCTGGGTCTCGGCACTGTGACTGATCACACCGTGCCCGGCGCGCCAGGTGGCAAAGTCCGCTTGCTGGTCGGCATGTCGGTCGAGGGTCGTCATATCGGGCAACAGTTGGCTCACAAGCATTTCTCCGCAGTCATTCAAGGTTGCGTCTAGAATAGTACACGGCAGCCAGTTCGCGGCTGATCTGGGTCAAGCGCTGCCGCTGAGACAAAAACAACAAGGGGCTAAGCCCCATTCTGCTAATGAGGATGTGCCATGCAACGCTGGATGCTTATTTTTGTAGCTGGTTTTCTCGCGGTATTGTGTTTTCATCAACCGGTTGCCGGTTTGTTGTATGTGCTGGGTATTTTTCCCGCCGCGCCATATTCCATGGCCGCGACGCAGCCCTTTGGTGTGCCTTCGGTACTGTCAGCCAGCTTTTTTGGTGGGCTCTGGGCGCTGGTGATGTTTCTCGTGCTTGACCGCTTATCCGCCCGCCGTCGCTGGCTGAAAGCCTTGTTGTTTGGTGGCGTGGCGCTGACGCTGGTGGCCATTGTCGTGGTCTTCCCGCTCAAGGGGCACAACTTGCCGCTGGCGCGTATACCGGTGGTTTTTGTGCTTGGGTTTATCGTCAATGCCGCCTGGGGCGTGGGTACCTTGCTACTGGCCAAGCTGTTTGGCGTCAAGGGGGCCCAGCTCTGAGGCTCTGGCTGATCAGCCGGTGCACTTGAGCCTTGATTTCCGCTACAATGGCGGCTTTTTCCTGACTGGAACTTGTCGCCATGGAAATCAATCCGATCCTGAATACCATCAAAGACCTGCGTACCCGCTCTGACTCCATCAGGGGGTATCTTTGACTACGATCATAAACTTGATCGTCTGACCGAAGTCGAGCGCGAACTGGAAGACCCCGGCGTCTGGAATGAACCCGAACGTGCCCAGAACCTTGGCCGTGAGCGGGCTCAGTTGGCACAAATCGTGGAAACCCTGGATGACATGGCCAGCGGCCTGGCAGATGCCAGTGAGCTGTTGGAAATGGCCGCCGAAGAAGATGACAGCAGTGCGGTAGCTGACATCGAGAGTGAACTGGCGAGGTTGGGTGATCTGTTGGCCAAGCTGGAATTCCGTCGCATGTTCAGCGGCGAGATGGATGCCAACAACTGTTATCTGGATATTCAGGCGGGTTCCGGCGGCACCGAGGCGCAAGACTGGGCCAATATGCTGCTGCGCATGTACTTGCGTTGGGCAGACAAGCAGGGCTTTGACGCCGAAATCGTCGAGTTGTCGGAAGGTGAAGTCGCTGGGATCAAAAGCGCCACTATCCATGTCAGGGGCGAATATGCCTTTGGCTGGCTTCGCACCGAAATCGGTGTACACCGTCTGGTGCGCAAAAGCCCCTACGACTCCGGTAATCGCCGGCATACGTCATTCTCGGCGGTATTTGCGGCGCCTGAAATTGATGATGATATTGATATCGATATCAACCCGTCTGATCTGCGCATTGATACCTACCGCTCTTCCGGGGCAGGTGGGCAGCACGTAAACACCACGGACTCGGCAGTGCGGATTACCCACGTACCGACCAACGTGGTGGTGTCCTGTCAGAACCAGCGTTCGCAGCATGCGAACAAGGATCAGGCGATGAAAATGCTGCGCGCCAAGCTGTACGAGCTGGAAATGCAGAAGCGTAATGCCGCCGCCCAGGCCATGGAAGACACCAAGTCGGATATTGGTTGGGGGCATCAGATTCGCTCCTACGTCCTTGATCAGTCGCGGATCAAAGATTTGCGTACCGGTATCGAGCGCAGTGACTGCGACCGTGTGCTGGATGGCGATCTGAATGAATATATCGAAGCCAGCCTGAAGCAGGGGCTGTAAGCCGCCGTGACCCATTGCCGTTTTACCCAGGAAGACCCGAGATGACCGATCAGCAACAAGACCCGCAAGCCCAGCATGAAGAAGAGAATCGCCTGATTGCCCTGCGCAAGGAAAAACTGGCCGCTGAGCGGGCCAAGGGTGGAGCCTTTCCTAACCATTTCCGCCGTGACAGCTATTGCGAGGATTTGCAGCGCCAGTATGCCGAACACAGCAAGGAAGCCTTGGCAGAGACGCCGACGGAAGTCCGGGTTGCTGGCCGCATCATGCTTAACCGCGGCGCCTTCATGGTGATTCAGGACATGACGGGCCGCCTGCAGGTCTACGTCAATCGCAAGACACTGGATGCCGAGACCCTGGCGGCCATCAAAACCTGGGACCTGGGTGACATTATTGCGGTGCGCGGTAATTTGGCGCGCTCTGGCAAGGGTGACCTCTATGTTGATATGGCCGAAGTCAGCCTGCTGACCAAGTCTTTGCGCCCCTTGCCAGACAAGCATCATGGCCTGACCGATACCGAGCAGCGTTACCGGCAGCGCTATGTCGATCTGATCGTTAATGACGATACCCGGCGCACCTTTCAGATCCGTTCGCGGGTGATCAGTTATATTCGCCAGTTCCTGATTGAGCGTAACTTCCTCGAAGTAGAAACGCCGATGCTGCAGACCATCCCCGGTGGCGCGGCAGCCAAACCCTTTGAAACCCATCACAACGCGCTGGATATCGATATGTTCCTGCGCATTGCACCGGAGCTGTATCTCAAGCGCCTGGTCGTGGGTGGTTTTGAGCGGGTCTTCGAGATCAATCGCAACTTCCGTAATGAAGGCGTATCGACCCGGCATAATCCCGAGTTCACCATGCTCGAGTTCTACCAGGCCTACGCCGATTATGAAGACAATATGGACCTGACCGAAGAGCTGCTGCGTGGTCTGGCCACCCAGGTGCTGGGTACCACTGATGTGCCCTACCAGGGCAAGGTGTTCCATTTCGGTGAGCCCTTTGCGCGGCTGTCGGTGTTTGATGCCATTCTCAAGTACAACCCGGAGATCAGCGCTGATGATCTGAATGATCTTGAGCGCGCCCGCGCCATCGCTAAACAGGCTGGGGCTGCAATCAAGGGCTATGAAGGGCTGGGCAAGTTGCAGACGATGATTTTCGAGGAGCTGGTCGAGCATCAGCTGGAGCAGCCTACCTTTATCACCCGCTATCCGTTCGAGGTCTCGCCACTGGCGCGACGCAGTGACGACGACCCCAGCGTGACCGACCGTTTTGAGCTGTTTATCGGTGGCCGAGAGATTGCCAACGCCTACTCGGAGCTGAACGATGCCGAAGACCAGGCGCAGCGCTTTATGGCCCAGGTCGAGGAAAAGGATGCTGGTGATGATGAAGCCATGCATTATGACGCTGACTTTGTACGCGCCCTGGAATACGGTATGCCGCCGACGGCAGGTGAGGGGATCGGTATCGACCGGTTGGTGATGCTGTTGACTGACTCGCCGTCGATCCGTGATGTCATCCTGTTTCCGCATATGCGGCCAGAGCACGACTGATTTACTCAGCACTTACCGGGGATATGCCATGTCTGATTCAGCGCAAGAGAATTTCAACGTCAAGCAAGTGATTGCTCTGACTGCCATCGTCACCATTATCTGTACGGTGCTGGCACTGCATTATTATGGGTACCTCAATCATGTCAGCCCGCAGGATGGGCTGACCATTGAAGACTTCCGCCTGGTCACTTCGGGTGATGGTGAAGTCTTGCGCAGTCAGCCTTCTGACTATGCCGCCGAGTGCGTGGATGGTCTGTTGGTGGTACATGGCACGCGCCACAATGCACTCTCGGGTGTGTTGCTCGACGGTAATAACCGCATGCTGGGCTGTGATCGTGAGCAGACACTGCCATCAGCGCCGTTGCCGGAATAAGCATGCCTGAGCGCGACGGTGCCCTGCATCCCGCCTGGCTCGAATTGGTCGGTGATCAGTTCGAGCTGCCCTATATGCAGTCGCTAAAAGGCTTTTTGCAAGCAGAAAAAGGGGCGGGCAAGGTCATCTATCCGCCAGGGGCGCAGATATTCAACGCGCTGAATAGCACCCGTCCGGATCAGGTGCGGGTCGTTATTCTGGGGCAGGACCCCTATCACGGCCCCGGCCAGGCACATGGGCTGAGCTTCTCGGTACCACCGGGCGTGCGCCCGCCACCCTCTTTGCAGAACATCTTCAAGGAGTTACAGCGTGATCTCGGCTTGCCAGTGCCGGCGCATGGCTGTTTGCAAGCATGGGCAGAGCAGGGTGTGCTCTTGCTTAATGCGGTGTTGACGGTAGAGCAGGGGCAGGCAGGCAGCCATGCCAAGCGCGGCTGGGAAGACTTCACCAGTTGTGCGGTTGAACGTTTGGCCGCCGAGCAGGCGGGCTTGGTGTTTATGCTCTGGGGCAGTTATGCGCAAAAAAAGGCCGCGCATATCGATCCGGCGCGGCATTGTCTGTTGAAATCAGTGCACCCATCACCCTTGTCGGCGCATCGTGGTTTTATTGGCTGCGGGCATTTTTCGGCGGCCAATAACTATTTGCTGCAGCAGGGCAAGGCGCCGATCGATTGGTCATTGGACTGATCGGCGCCGCTAGAGTTACTTAACCCAGCAATTTCATTGCGGCTTCCATCTCAGCCGACAGGTCTTCGTCTTCTTCATTCTGATCGGTTTCCAGCCCCAGCTTGGCGAAGGCGGGTATTTGGCTCCAATCCAAACTGGCCAGCGGGTGATCGCTGCCGGACAGGCTTTGCAGCAGGGCGACCTGGACGATGTCGGCATAATCGACGTCTTTGCTGCTGCGATAAAAGTCCATGTGCTCGGTGGGAATATGCCGAATGGGGGCGGGGAAGTCCCAAGCCTCAAGGATACGGTCACCAATGGTGGCATGGATACTGTCGATGATGCTGTCCAGACTCTTGGGGTCTGCCAGCAGCTCGTCGTGCTCTTCGGCATAGCTGAGAATCGGCAGCACGCCAATCTGGTGCACCAGGCCGGCGAGCGTCGCCTGATCCGGCTTCAGTTTGGTGTAATGCCGGCAGAGCACATGGCTAATGCCGGCCACTTCGATACTACGGTTCCACACGGCGCGCATTTTCTGGTCGATTTGTTCGGACGTGGCCTGAAACATTTGCTGCATCGCCAGGCCCGTCGCCAAGTTGGCAGTGTAGGTAATGCCGAGCCGGCCGACCGCCATGCTCAGGTCCGTGATTTCGTTACGGGTCCGCAGCAGGGGGCTGTTGACCACTTTGATCAAGCGCGCACTCAAGGCAGCGTCCGAGCTGATTTCCTTGACCAGGTGGGGAATGCTGACATCCGGATCTTCTGCGGCCTCACGCACGCGCAGGGCCACTTCTGGCAAGGTCGGTAGAACCAGTTGGTCTTTCTTTAACAGTTCCAGCAATTCGTCCTGGACGCGTTGGGCCAGATCACTCATGGGCGCTCCCTTGTGCCGCCGGATCAGGCCGGGCGGGCTTCACTTTCCAGTTGGTACGGCAGATCAGTCAGGGTCAGTAGTGGCCCATCGCTATCAGCCAGGCTCAATGCCTCTGATTGTGCCGCATCTGTCTGCACTACCGCCAGTATTTCCACCATTTTCTCGCTCCGTGCTGCCAATACTACTTCACCAACACTGCGGCCGGAATCACGTGTGACAATCTCTGCACCGGGCGGTGGGCATTGTGCGCCAGCCAATAACAGGCGGAACATGCGACGTTTCAACTTGCCAAGATACTGCATGCGGGCAACGATTTCCTGGCCGGTATAACACCCTTTTTTAAAGCTGACGCCGCCTAGCACCTGTAAATTGAGCATTTGTGGAATAAAGTGCTCGAAGGTGGGCGCACTGACCTGGCCGATACCGGCACGAATCTGGCGCAACAACCACTGATTGAGGTGGGCTGGTGTGGCATGCGCGAGAAGCCGCTCAGTTTGTTCAGCGGCTTGCGCTGCGGGCAGCCAGAGTTCGGCAGCATCCGCGGCCAAACGAATGACCAGCCCGGCGTCCTGGCGGCTGATCTCGTTGTCTGTATCTGGCCAATCCAGTTCCAGTGCCGTCAGAGCGGCTGGTACTTGCTCGCCCCAGAGGGCCAGACGCAGCCAGTGTTCACTGGCGTCACTGACCTCGGTCTTGAAAAAAGCGGCATACTTGTTCAGGTCGGCCATCTGCGCCGGGACCAGAGCTTTATCCAGGCTGAGCAGGTAGCCATCAGCCCCGTCACGCAGCAAGCGGAAGCTGGATTGCATGCGACCCTTGGGGTTGCAGCGGCCTCCCAGTGTGCTCAGCGCCGCAGGCAATTGTTTAACGTCGCAGGTTAATTGGCCCTGCAAGAAGCGCTCACTGTCTGGGCCTTGAACCTGCAATACTGCCTCATGCACCAACAGGCAGACAGCGGTGGCCGGCAACACCAGTTCATCGTTGCAGGTCAGGCGGTTGTGCGGGGCAGCACGGGTCTCGTTTGCGTTGCTCATGGTGCGGCGGGCTCGTTATGGGTAGTTACAGGTTGCGCAATGACCAACTCCGCAGAGTTGATGGTTACGGTTATACTAGTAGTATCTGAGTGCAAATACTGCGGTTTCAACCCTGGGCGGAGAATTAGATGTCGGCTGACGATGTAGAACTAAAGCGTTTGTTTTGGCACAGCCGGCGCGGCATGCTGGAACTGGATGTATTGCTGGTGCCTTTTGTACAAGAAGCCTACACCGCCCTGAACAAGGAAGATCAGGACCGTTATCGTCAACTGCTGGAGTGCGAGGATCAGGACATGTTTGGCTGGTTTATGCAAAGGTCCGAACCGGAAGATCCCGACCTCAAGCGTATCGTCAGGATAATACTCGACCGTGTCCAACCCGACTGAATTTCTGCTGCTGCAGCGCCAACCCTCTCGCTGGCTGGGGGCTTTGTCACTGCTGGTGACCCTGTTGGCATGCCTTGCGCTTTACCGCAGCAATTTGCCATTGACCTCGGCAATGCTCGGCATGCTTGGCTTGGTAGCCTTCTTCTGCTGGTTGTGGCCACGGCAGATCAGCTTGCGTCATGCCCATTCGGTAACTGGGTTGCGTTTTGACAGCCAGGGCTGGCATGTTTTGCGCCGCGACGGCAGTGAAACCAATGCGAGCCTTCTGGGTGATACCTTCGTTAGCGCGCTGCTCACCGTAGTGCGCCTGCGTGAGTCAGGTCGCTGGTGGTCACTGTCGGTGGTTTTGCCGGCGGATGCTGCGTCGGAAGATGCTCTGCGCCGGCTGCGTCTGCGCTTGCGTTTCAGTCGCCAGCGCTGGGCGGCTGCAGAATAGTATCCTCGGCGCTGGTCAGTAGTTCAGGATAATCCAGGGTGTAATGCAGGCCGCGACTTTCGCGGCGCTGCATGGCCGACGTGATTATCAGGTCGGCTACCAGGGCCAAGTTACGCAGTTCCAGCAAATCGCGGGTTACCCGGTAATTGCTGTAGAACTCGTGAATCTCTCCCAGCAGCAAATCAACCCGATGCTTGGCCCGTTGCAGGCGTTTGCTGGTTCGCACGATACCGACGTAATCCCACATAAAGCGTCGCAGCTCATCCCAGTTGTGCGAGATGATCACGTCTTCATCCGAGTCGGTAACTTGGCTCTCATCCCACTCCGGCAATTGCTCAGGCATGCTGACACTGTTCATTTGCGCGCGAATGTCACGGCTGGCGCTACGGCCGTAGACAATACATTCTAGCAATGAATTGCTGGCCATGCGGTTGGCGCCATGCAGGCCCGTAAAACTGGTTTCGCCAATCGCATACAGACCAGCAACATCGGTATGCCCGGCACTGTCCACCATAACCCCGCCACAGGTGTAGTGTGCCGCCGGAACGACCGGTATAGGCTCGCGGGTAATATCGACGCCAAAACTCAGGCAACGCTCGTAGACTGTCGGAAAATGCTCACGCACGAATTCGGCCGGTTTGTGGCTGATGTCCAGGTAGACACAGTCCAGGCCCAGGCGCTTCATTTCATGGTCAATCGCCCGAGCGACGATATCGCGTGGGGCCAGCTCGGCACGCGAGTCAAAGCGTGGCATAAAGCGCTGGCCGTTGGGTAGCTTGAGTAGCGCGCCTTCACCGCGCAGTGCCTCAGTGACCAGAAAGCTTTTCGCTGTCGGGTGATACAGGCAGGTGGGGTGGAACTGATTGAATTCCATATTGGCTACCCGGCAGCCGGCCCGCCAGGCCATGGCAATGCCGTCGCCGGAAGCGCTGTCAGGGTTGCTGGTGTAAAGATAAACCTTGCTGGCACCACCGGTGGCCAGCACGGTAAAGCGGGCGGCAAAGGTCTCTACATGCCCGCTCTGGCGATTAAGGATATAGGCGCCGAGGCAGCGCTGCCCCCCCAGGCCCAGCTTGCTACTGGTGATCAGGTCGACCGCGACACGATCTTCAAGCAAATCAATATCCGGGTGGGCAACGGCTTTGGCAAACAGGGTATTGAAGATGGCGGCGCCGGTGGCATCGGCAGCGTGAATAATCCGCCGATGGCTGTGGCCACCTTCACGGGTCAGGTGAAAGCCTTCGCTTTCACTGCCGTCGGCATGCCGATCACGGGTAAAGGGCACGCCTTGATCAATCAGCCAGCCAATGGCCTCCTTGCTGTCACCCACAATCTGCCGCACAGCATCCTCATGACACAGGCCGCCGCCGGCATCCAGCGTATCCTGCACATGCGCGTCCACGGTGTCATTGTCATCCAGTACGGCAGCGACGCCACCCTGCGCCCAGTAGGTCGAGCCTTCGGACAGTTTGCCTTTGCTCAGTACCGCCACGCGCAGGCTGTCAGCCAGCTCAAGGGCCAAGGTCAAGCCGGCGGCTCCGCTGCCAATTACCAGAACGTCGTACTCGTGGCGCAGTGTCATGGGGTGCAGGACTCTATGATTGATTGGCCGGCCAGTATAACCAGCCCGGCTGGCTGCAAGCTACCGATGGTCAGCGACAAGAAGCTACAGACTTGAAGCCTGGCGCTTGCGGCTTTAAGCTGTCAGCTCATCTTGACGGGGTGCCGTGAAAGTCGGCTGAGATAATACCCGTTGAACCTGAACCGGCTAATACCGGCGTAGGAATCGAGATGCGTGCCGCACCCTCGTGGTTCAATGCCACCCGATCCAGCTCGCCCTTTCGGTTCCCTGCGATTTTTCCATGCAGTGGAGCACAATAATGAACAGCAAGTTGTCTGATACCGCGATCGCCACCTCTGGCGCCGACAGCGCCGCAACCCAACCTTTGCCCAATTCGCGCAAAATCTACGTGACCGGTTCACGACCGGATATTCGCGTGCCCATGCGCGAGATCAGCCTCGCTGATACGCCTACCGATCTGGGGGGCGAGCGCAACCCACCGGTGACCGTCTATGACACCTCAGGTCCTTACACCGATCCGGAGGCGACCATTGATCTGCGTGCTGGGCTCAAACCGGTGCGCACCCCCTGGATCGAAGAGCGTGACGATACCGAGATCCTGCCCAGCCTGAGTTCGGAGTTCGGTAATGCCCGCCTGTCCGACCCATCATTGGATCACATGCGCTTTGCCCATGTACGCACGCCGCGCCGGGCCAAGGCCGGGCATAACGTCAGCCAGATGCACTATGCGCGCAAAGGCATGATTACGCCGGAAATGGAATACATCGCCATCCGCGAAAACATGAAGTTGCAGGAAGCCCGTGACGCCGGTTTGCTGGATCAACAGCACCCGGGCCACAGCTTCGGCGCCGCGATCCCCAAGGAAATTACCCCTGAGTTCGTGCGTGATGAAGTCGCCCGTGGCCGGGCGATCATTCCAGCCAATATCAATCACCCGGAAATCGAGCCGATGATTATTGGCCGGAACTTCCTGGTCAAGATCAACGGTAATATTGGCAACAGCGCCCTGGGTTCTTCGATCGAAGAAGAAGTCGAGAAAATGACCTGGGGCATCCGCTGGGGCTCGGATACCGTGATGGATCTGTCGACCGGCAAGAACATCCATGAAACCCGCGAGTGGATCATCCGCAACTCCCCGGTGCCCATCGGTACCGTGCCCATCTATCAGGCGCTGGAAAAGGTTGACGGCGTGGCCGAAGACCTGACCTGGGAAATCTTCCGTGACACCCTGATCGAGCAGGCCGAGCAGGGCGTGGATTACTTCACCATCCATGCTGGCGTGCTGCTGCGCTATGTACCCATGACCGCCAAGCGGGTCACCGGCATCGTCTCACGCGGTGGTTCAATCATGGCCAAGTGGTGCCTGGCGCACCACAAGGAAAACTTCCTCTACACCCATTTCGAAGACATCTGCGAGATCATGAAGGCCTATGACGTATCCTTCTCGCTGGGTGATGGCTTGCGACCGGGCTCGATTGCCGATGCCAATGACGAGGCCCAGTTCGGTGAACTGGAAACCCTCGGCGAGCTGACCAAGATTGCCTGGAAGCACGATGTGCAGTGCATGATCGAAGGCCCTGGTCATGTGCCTATGCACCTGATCAAGGAAAACATGGACAAGCAGCTGGAGTGCTGTGACGAGGCGCCTTTCTATACCCTGGGGCCTCTGACGACTGATATTGCGCCCGGCTATGATCACATTACCTCGGGTATCGGTGCGGCGATGATCGGCTGGTTCGGTTGTGCCATGCTTTGCTATGTGACGCCCAAGGAGCACCTGGGTCTGCCCAATCGGGATGATGTGAAAACCGGCATCATCACCTACAAGATCGCTGCGCATGCCGCCGATCTGGCCAAAGGGCACCCGGGTGCGCAGATTCGTGACAATGCGCTGTCCAAGGCACGTTTTGAATTCCGTTGGGAAGATCAGTTCAACTTGGGCCTGGACCCCGACACGGCACGCTCTTTCCATGACGAAACCTTGCCCAAGGATTCGGCCAAGGTGGCGCATTTCTGTTCCATGTGCGGGCCCAAATTCTGCTCGATGAAAATCACCCAGGAAGTGCGTGAATACGCCGCTGAGCAGCGTATCGAAGCAGTCGACCTGGCGGTGGAAGAGGGCATGAAGGCCAAGTCGGCTGAATTCCGCCAGACGGGATCACAGTTGTACCAGAAGGTGTGACTCTGGCGCTGCTCGCCGTTGGGCGAGCGGCGAACGGCGAGCTTCAAGCCACAAGCGGCAAGCTTCAAGCCACAACTCTTAGGCTACTTGAAGCTCGCCGCTTTTAACTTCTACCTTTCAAGTTACAAACCTCGCTTGCCCACACCCCTGACTTGCTTGTAGCTTGTAGCTAATAGTTTGCCGCTTTCATTCAGGAGTTGCTGTGACCTTCACCACCGACGATGTCGAGATCATTCAGCGCGATACTGCGTTCCAGGGCTTTTACCGTCTGGACGTCTTACGCCTGCGTCATCGACTGTTTGCCGGTGGCTGGGGGCCGGAGCTGCGGCGTGAATTGTTTGTGCGCCATGATGCGGTGTGCGTGCTGCCTTACGACCCATGGACTGACAACCTGGTGCTGTTGGAACAAATGCGGGTTGGTGCACTGGGCAAGAGCAACCACCCCTGGATGATTGAGTTGGTTGCTGGCCTGATCGACAAGGATGAGGAGCCGGAAGAGGTTGCTCGTCGTGAGGCCGATGAAGAGGCTGGCCTGGAGTTGCTCCACTTGATGCCCATCACGCGTTATTTCCCGTCACCGGGCGGCAGTAATGAGCAGGTTCACCTGTATCTGGCGTTGGTGGACAGTCGCGGCGTGGGTGGTATTCATGGCCTGGAAAGTGAAGGCGAGGATATTCGTGTCAGCGTCTGGTCGCGTGCTGATGCACTGGCTGCGATGGAGCAGGGCCGGATTGACAATGCAGCCAGCATCATCAGCTTGCAGTGGTTGGCGATGCATGGCGACCGTGTTCGTGCTGACGCAGGCCCGCGGCCATGATGACGCTGCGTAAACGCCGTTACAGCGTCGACCTGGCGGGTTTGCAGGCCGTTTGTGATTTGAACTATGTGCGTTTGCAACGGCTGATGCCGAACTGGCAGGAGCGCGATCAGTGGCAGGTCGTACTGCAGCATGCTGATCAGCCGGCGCAGACCCTGCTCATCCAGATTATCGAGCGTTGCCGCTACACGACAACAGTGCGCCTGCACTACCCACGGCCTAACCCCTGGTTGCATGCGCTGCAGATGGAAGTTC
Source organism: Pseudomonadaceae bacterium (assembly GCA_007692485.1). GTDB lineage: Bacteria > Pseudomonadota > Gammaproteobacteria > Pseudomonadales > Pseudomonadaceae > Halopseudomonas. The sequence continues at coordinate 59,629 of REBY01000058.1, forward strand.
GCCTCTATCATGACGCCAATATGGCTGAAGTGGTGGCTGCTTACGATAAACGGCGTTTTTCCGGCGTCTACCCCTACCCGAACGAGCAAATGCTGCAGCCGGATGAAAAGCATCAGCTGAATGTATTTCTCGGCGAGTGGCTCGGCCATTGTCAGCACCTGGGTCAAAGCGATCTGCTGGTATTTGCCTGACTAGCCTTCAAACGCTACAGATTCTGGGTGCGGGCTGGCATCTTTTCGCGCAACTTGCCATTATTGCAGCATGCACGTTAACGGGAGCGCACAGATGTCAGGGGACGGACACCAGCAGACAATTCATCTTGTCCAACTGACTGACTGTCATTTATATGCCGATGAGCAGACTGAACTGCTCGGGCTGGATACGCACGCCAGCCTGCAAGCCGTCATCGATCAGGTACTGCAACAAATCCCCAAGATTGATCTGGTACTGGCCACGGGCGACATTGCTCAGGACGCGTCAGAATCGGCTTATCAGCATTTTATGCAGGCCGCCAAACGTTTGCCGGCTCCCTGTCACTGGATTCCAGGTAACCATGACGACGCTCTGCGCATGAGCGAGCTGGGCGCTGCCGATGAGTTGACCCAGCCCTGGCATGACCTGGGGCCCTGGCGCATCGTTATGCTGGACTCCAGCGTTGCCGGCAGTGTTGCCGGCCGACTTGCGCCGGCGCAGTTCGAGTTATTGGAGCAGGCGCTGGCGAGTGCGGGTGACCGGTTTATTCTACTGACCCTGCATCATCACCCGGTCGATATTGGCTGCGACTGGATGCGACCGATCGGTTTGCACAACGCCGATCAACTGTTTCAGCGCATCGAGCATGACCCGCGCGTCAAAGTGGTGCTCTGGGGCCATATCCATCAGGACTACGACGAGCAGCGCGGTCATTTGCGTTTGCTCGCAACTCCATCTACCTGCATCCAGTTTGCCCCTAACAGCCATGATTTTTCCACGGATACCCAGGCACCCGGTTACCGCTGGCTCCGCCTGCATGCCGACGGCAGTCTGGAGACGGGTGTAGAGCGCGTCGCACAAGGGCGCTTTGTCGCTGATCCTGAGGCCAGTGGTTACTGATTGGCTGTGAACTTCCCCGGTTGTACCTGCGCCCCTTGGCAGCAAGCCGGCCTGACGGCTACTATGCCGACTGCTCGTTTGCCCGGATTGCTTCCGGGCACCCCCGATTGATCGAGGATAACCAGACGCTTTATGTCCGATACTTATAATGCCGACGCGCTGGAAGTACTCAGCGGCCTGGATCCGGTGCGCCGCCGGCCAGGCATGTATACCGACACCACCCGCCCGAACCACCTGGCCCAGGAAGTTATCGACAACAGCGTCGATGAAGCGCTTGCTGGCCACGCTCGTCAGATCAATGTCATTCTGCACCCAGACAATGCGTTGGAGGTGTCTGATGATGGTCGTGGCATGCCGGTGGATATTCACCCGGAAGAGGGTGTGTCCGGCGTCGAGCTGATTTTTACTCGCTTGCACGCAGGCGGTAAGTTTTCCAACAAGAATTACCAGTTCTCCGGCGGCCTGCATGGCGTAGGTATTTCCGTGGTTAACGCGCTTTCGCTCAAGGTTGAGGTGCGCGTCAAGCGGGATGGCCAGGAATACCAGATGAGCTTTGCCAGCGGGGAAAAAACCAGCGAACTGCAAGTGATCGGCAGTGTTGGTAAGCGCAATACCGGCACCAGCGTGATTTTCTGGCCAGACGAAAGCTACTTCGACAGCGCCAGGTTCAGCATCAGCCGGCTCAAGCACCTGCTCAAGGCCAAAGCCGTTCTTTGTCCCGGCTTGCGGGTCGACTTTGACGACCGCCAAAGCGGTGAGAAAGTCAGCTGGTATTACGAAGACGGGCTTACTGACTACCTGCGTGACTCCTGTGCCGACTGGCCAACCCTGCCAGATGCACCCTTTACCGGCTCATTCAGCGCGCGGCAAGAAGCCGTCGACTGGGCCTTGTTGTGGCTACCTGAAGGTGGTGAATTGATTCAGGAGAGCTACGTCAACCTGATTCCCACCGCTCAGGGTGGTACCCACGTCAATGGCCTGCGTGCCGGCTTGCTCGAAGCCATCCGCGAATTCTGTGAATTTCGCAACCTGT
>REBY01000175.1 GCA_007692485.1 Pseudomonadaceae bacterium
ATCCCACCACGGTCGAGCATGACAAGGCGACTGGCCGCCCACCACGCTACTGGCGAGATATGGATGATGAGGCTTTCAAAGAAGCCCTGAACACCATGCGCGCGCGGGTAGGTGTTATCAACACCTTCACGCGACCCAATATCATGGCGCAGTATGTGGATTATCCGTTGTGACTAGAGGGGCCAAGGACGGCGTCGACTGATGAGCCTTTCAAGTTACTCTGCGACATCATATTCTCCAGCCAACCTACAGCATCAGAAGGCGCCCAAGCCACGCACAGGTCTCAAACGATTGGCCGGCCAGCGCCTGCCGTGGGGTAATACACAAGAGGTTGTGCCGGAAACCTTTATGACGCCAAGTCCGGCTGATCTCAGGCTACTGGAAGAGCGGAGGTTGCAGCGTGATAAACAGCTGGCCAGTGGCACTTACAAGCCAGCGCCAATGGAGCATATTGATTTTCATGATCGTTGCGATCATGAACATTATCGGCATGCCCCTTGGGCGAACAGAACACACTTCTGGATATATTTAGCTTCCTTTAGCAAGGGTGGGTTTTATATTTTTCTCCTTGCTGGCGCAATAGTTGCGTTACAAGATGGATTTGGGATGGATGGTAGATTTATCACCAACTTCTGGAAAACATTCGAGTATTTTATTCTCTTCACACTGTTACCTTGCGCAATTGGTTGGGGACTGGCGTCTCTTGTTGTTCACAAATTCCCTCGCCTTTGGGCCAAGCCCGGCAAGGGGCCGAAGTGGGAGCTTAATCGCCGGACCGGGATGATTACGGTGTTCAAATACCCGCGGGGTGATGTGCAAGAGCAGCGTGCCCCTTTCCATGAGTTTGATGCCTATATCAACACCACGCCGGATCGCCAAGGCCTTCCGATGAACGTGCTGAGCCTGGAGCATCGTTATTCGGATATCAGCATTTACTTTGGTGATATTTTGCCGCCGGACTCAAATACCCAGCAGCCTTGCGCGCTGTGGGATTTTATTCAGAACTATATGGACACCAGCCATCCGCTGCCGGACGCGCCCTTGTTTGAAGAGCACCGCCACAATGATCCCACCACGGTCGAGCATGACAAGGCGACTGGCCGCCCACCACGCTACTGGCGGGATATGGACGATGAGGCTTTCAAGGAAGCCCTGAACACCATGCGCGCGCGGGTGGGTGTTATCAACACCTTCACGCGGCCCAATATCATGGCGCAGTATGTGGATTATCCGTTGTAATAGGGTTGCTAAAGGGCCTTGGTCTGAGCCCGTCCGCTTGCAAAACCCCATCCCGCCCCCATACTCCTGTCAGTGACCTTTGACCGGAGTTGTTTATGGCTGACACCATCGTTGCTTGCCCGTTTTGCCAGCGCAAGAATCGCGTACCTGCAGAACGGTTGGCGGATGCACCGACCTGTGGGGCGTGCAAGCAGCCTTTATTTATTGGTGCGCCTATCGAGCTGACGGCGGCCAATTTCAACGCTCATGCCAGCAGTGATCTACCGCTGCTGATCGATTTCTGGGCATCCTGGTGTGGGCCGTGCAAGCAGTTTGCGCCGGTGTTTGCGCAGGCGGCGGCGGAGTTTGAGCCGCGTGTGCGCTTTGCCAAACTGAATACCGAAGAGCAGCAGCAACTGGCGGCACGCTATGGCATTCGCAGCATCCCGACGCTTATTCTGTTGCATCGCGGGCAAGAGAAGGCCCGTATCAACGGCGCGCTGCCGCCGGCGCAGTTGCGTCAGTGGGTGCAACAGCAATTGGGTTGAGTGAGCTTCGTAAAACTGGCTGAAACAGATTGAGGGCATGCATGCGACTGGTTACCTATCGGCAGGGTTCACAGCAGGGGTTGGGCAAGGTGGTGGGCGAGCGGGTGATTCCGCTGGCGGATGTTTTACCGGAGTTGCCACGCACTATGGCGGCTTTGCTGGCCCAAGGGCCAGAGGCATTGGCTGCCATTGCTGCGCTGGATGAAAGTAAAGCCAGCCTGGCATTGAGCGAGCTGGAATTGCTGGCGCCAGTGACCGATGCACAGAAATACCTGGCGATCGGGATGAACTACAAGGCCCACGCCGAGGAAGCCGCGCGCAATGGCGTGCCTATCCCCAAATCCCAGCTCTGGTTCAACAAACAGGTGTCCTGCCTGAACGGGCCCTATGCTCCGATTCATTTGCCCAAGGTATCCAGCAAACTGGATTACGAGGCCGAACTGGGCGTGGTGATTGGCAAGCGTTGCCGCCATGTGACCTTGGAAGATGCGCCCAGTGTGGTGGCGGGCTATCTGGTCACCAATGATGTGAGTGTGCGCGACTGGCAGATGCGTAGCCCGACCTTCACCCTGGGCAAGTCTTTCGATACTCACGGCCCGATTGGCCCTTGGCTGGTCACCGCCGATGAGGTGCCTGATCCGCATGCCTTGCGCATGCGTTCCTGGGTCAATGGCGAGTTGCGCCAGGACACCCGTACCGGTGACATGATCTACAACATCTGGGAGCAGATTGCGTATTTATCGACGGTGATGACCCTGATGCCGGGGGATATTCTTGCCACGGGTACGCCGGCTGGCGTGGGAGTCGGTTTTGATCCCAAGCGGTTTCTGGCGGTGGATGATGTGGTGCGTATCGAGGTCGACGGCTTGGGGCATATCGAGAATCGGGTGATTGCCGAGCCGTAATTACTCAAACCACTCGCGCCGGGCTTCCAGCGTCAGCGCCTCGCGTTGCAGCGGGCCGGGTACCCAGTTGCGCCAGCACTGGGTGGCAGCGGTGAGAAACTCGAATAGCGGTAGATGCTGGCGCAGCACCCGTCGTTTGCGGTGGCTGATCACCGGGTTGAAGTAGCCGTAGTAATCAAACATCTGCCGTGGGTTCTTGCGCACCCAGAGCCAGGAGCCCATCTCCAGGGTGAAGGGCAGGAAGATGTTATCGGCATACTGCTCGCGCGATTCGTCATACAGGTAATCCCAGAGATCACCATGCGTGGTGTAGTGAATCGACTGCGGCTCGATGATGTAAGGGTGGTGGTGCGGGTAGGTGTTATGAAACAGCCGCTTCAGCGCCAGTACTTCGGCAATATGATGAATCGGGCGGTGGCTGCGGGCGTAACTGCACCAGAGCCGGTCGCGGCGGCCAAAGCCGCTATGGCAGTCTACGCTGATGGCAAATGGGGAGGCCAGCAAACGCTGGCGTACGGTATTGACCAGCGCCATGGCTTCCGGCTGCATGGCCTCGCCGCGCTTGCCGCGATACCAGGGCAGGCGCTTGCTGATGCGGTGGCCGCTGACCAGCCAGGGCACCGGGCCCATGGCGTCGATAGGCGCATTGCGCATCAGGTCAACCCCGGCCAGGTTGCTGCGCCGGTGATGCCAGATGCCGCCGGGGTTGATCATCGGCATAAAGACCAGGCGCACCCGCTCCAGTTGTTGGCGCAGTGAATCATCCCAGTCAAGGCGGTGAATCAGACTATGCAGCCAGGACAGTAGTACTTGAGTGCCAATACGCTCCACGCCATGCACGCCGCCAAAGAAGCCGATCACCGGCGCGCCGGGGGCTCGGTTGCCCAGTTCAATGACCCGGATGGGAATACTGATACCGTCAATATCGACGCTATGAACGCTCTGGTAACGCAGATGCCGAGCACCGGTTTGCAGCAGGTTTTCCAGCTCCAAGTGCTCGGGTAAGTGGCGTTGAATCAGTTCCTGCGTGTCGGGCATGGCTGGGCTGTCGTCATGGTCTGTGACCGTAGCATGACAGCCGGCCATTGCACCGATATGACAGTTTGGATGTTACCCGGCCTTGGCCCATTCCGCTTCCTGCAGGGCGCGCCAGAGCACCTTGCCGGTGGGGGATTTTGGCAGTTCACTGGCAAACTCCACCTGCTTGGGGCACTTGTACGCGGACATATTCTCCTGGCACCAGGCGATAATCTCTTCTGCCGTTGCACTTTGCCCCTGGGCGAGCACGATCACCGCCTTGGCGGTTTCCCCACGGCGCTCGTCCGGGCTGGAGATCACGCAGGCTTCCTGGATTGCCGGGTGGCCAAAGAGCAGTGCTTCGACCTCAGCCGGCCAGACCTTGAAGCCGGCGGCATTGATCATGCGTTTGACCCGGTCAACGAGGAAGAAATAGCCCTCTTCATCGTAATAGCCCAGATCCCCGGTACGGAAAAAGCGCTCGCCATCCAGCTCGATAAAGGCTTCCTCGGTGGCCTCTGGCCGGCGCCAGTAGCCTTGGAAAAGTTGCTCGCCGTGCAGCACGATTTCACCGGTCTCATTCGGCCCCAGTTGCTTCTGGCTGTCGACATCCACCACGCGGGAATCCACGCCGATGATCGGAATCCCCAGGCATTGCGGCTTGGGTGCGTGGTAGGGGTTCATATGGGTGGCGCTGATGGTTTCCGAGAGGCCATAGCCTTCGGCGTACTCGAGTCCGGTCTTGGTCATCAGTTTTTCTGCCACAGCCTTTGGCATGGCGGCGCCACCACCGCCAATCGCGGCCAGGCTGCTGAGATCGTACTGGTCAATGTTCGGGTCAGAGAGCAGGTCAATCACCATGGTCGAGATATTGCGCCAACTGGTGATCTGTTCTTGTTCGATCAGTTTGGCGGCCGTTTTGCGATCCCAGCGGGTCATCACCACCTGGGTGCCACCAATATAGATACTGGCATTCATGCACACCTGCATGCCGGTGACATGGAACATGGGTACCGACACCAGTTGCACGGTATCGTGCTGGGCATTGCCCCAGACGGAGCAATACACCGTCGTCGCCATCACGCTGTGGTGGGTATGCACGCAGCCCTTGGGGTTGCCAGTGGTGCCGGAGCTATAGGGGATCACGCAGAGATCATTGGGGCCGGCAGTGAGCGGGCCGGGTTCATGGCGGGCGCGCAGGGCGTCCTGCCAAGGGGTGATGCCGGCCAGGTCAGGAATATGTGCTGGCAGCTGCACCGCATCGGGTAGATCCAGAGTGGTTTTTTCTGTCAGGTATTCGGCGTAGGCGGAACAGACCACCTCTTTCAGGCTGCCGTAACCGACCAGGGGCGCGATATTGTCCAGCAGCTCCAGCCCACAGAGCGCCAGGCTGGCCTCGGTATCGTCAATCAGGTATTCCAGCTCGGCCTTTCGGTTCATCGGGTTGACCGGAACCACCACGGCATTGGCGCGCAGAATGGCGTAGAAGCCGATGATAAATTGTGGACTGTTCTGCATGTATAACAGTACCCGATCACCGGCCTGCACTCCGGCCTGTTGCAGATAGCCGGCCAGCGCCGTGGCCTGAATGTCCAGATCGCGATAGGTCAGCTGGCTGCCGTAATAGATCACCGCCGGGTGGTCGGGGTAGCGCAGGGCAGAGACCGTCAGATTGCTGTACAGGCTGGTTTTCGGTAGATCGAGAAAATGCGGCACTTGTTCAGGCCAAACGGCGTAATGACGATCAAACATGGGCCGGGGTACTCCTGTGGATGATTATTATTTACTCAGCCTAACCCGTCCGGGTGGTGGGTTAAAGGGCTAACACCGGTGTTGTTGATGGCTTATAAATGGGTGGGGGCGGGCTTTGATAGGCGGCTTTTTGAGCAACCTTTAGGGCGGCTTATGCAAGGTGGTGGGTATGTTGTGCTCAGGTCAAGGCCGCTCGGTCACGGCATGCCGTGACCCTATGATTTACCCCGCAAGGGCTCCAGCAAGGCATTCAGGCCGTTATGGTCAATCTCGTGCATCAGCGCCAGCAAGCGGCCAATCTCACCCTGGGGGAAGCCTTCACGGGCGAACCAGCCAAGGTAATTGCCGGGTAGGTCGGCAATGAGGCGGCCGTGGTATTTGCCGAAGGGCATGGTGCGGGTGACCAGTAGCTGCAAATCTTCCGGCTTCATCGGGCCTCCGGGGCTTCGGTAAAGAAGGCGGCCACCTTGTCGGCCTCTAGCAGTTCAAGCTGCGGCGGGTTCCAGCGCGGTTGCTTGTCCTTGTCGACAATCAGCGCGCGCACACCCTCAATAAAATCACCTTTGGTGAACCACTGGCGGATCAGATGCATTTCCAGTTCGGCGCAATAGGCCAGGCTATGCCCGCGACCACGGCGGATCAGTTCCAGGCTGACCGCCATGGCAATAGGGGAGCGGGTATGCAGCAGGTCGACCAGCTCC
>REBY01000098.1 GCA_007692485.1 Pseudomonadaceae bacterium
CCAGTTGGAGGCCACACCGAAGAAGTCACCTTGCCCGGACCAGGCTGCGCCCTGCATCACCGAGAGGGTCAGGCTGCACTGACCGGGATGCTGTTGCGGTGCTGATGAAATCGAATATTGCCGTGGGCGTAACGGCGGCAGCATGGCCAGATAGTCGGCCAGGGGCAATTCACAGCCCGGCACCCGCTCCAACAGGTCCAGCACGCTGACATGCTGCTGCGCTACCTTGTGCTGGAAGGCCTCAGGCACCAGCAAAGCGTCCAGCTCGGCCTTTTCCGGCGGGCAACGGGTAGCGGCACTCAGTTGCTGCAGCTGCTGGTGGCTGGCGGGCTGCGCCAGCTCCAGATAATGACTGAGCAGATCACCCAGACTGTGCGCGGCGTTCCAGAACCCCGGTACCGCATCGGCACTGAGCCGCGTATCAGCGGTCAGACCAAAACGGCGTAGTACGCGCTGCACCTGTGCCTGCGGATTGCTGGGCAGCACCGTCAGGTAATCCCCGGTCTGGTAGGTCATACCATCAGGCAGGGCCAGCTGGACATGCCGCTTGCGTCCATCGGGTGCATTGGTTGCCGTGGCACTGGCCACCAGTTCACGGTTATCCAGTACCTGCGCCAGCTGCATGTGCGGTTGGTTCAAGGCGCTGCAGCGCGACTGGGTTGACGCCTGCACACTGATACTCGGCGCCTGGGCGGCGGCTTCGATACCGCAGGCCTCTGCCAGGGCCGGCCAGAGGCCGCGATACCAGCCATCAAAGGTGGCGAAGAAATCGGCATTGGCATCCGCTTCGGCGCGCGGCAACAGGGCTTCAGCGCCGGCTTGCTGCAAACAGTCCTCGAGCTTTTGCGGAATGGCCTGATAGGTCGACGCCCACTGCCGGTTGCCACAGCCAAACACGGCATAGCGCACGCCCTGCAAGCTGCCCTCCGGTTGTGCTGCCAGCCAGTCAACAAAACGCCGGGCATTATCCGGTGGCTCACCCTCGTAAGAGGCACTGAGCAAAATGACCGGGCCATCGGTTGGCAGGCTGCCGGCCTGCTCGTCCAGGCTGTGGCAGCGAGCAGCAAAGCCATTGCGGGCGGCATCTTCGCTGATACGGCGGGCAAAAGACTCGGCACTGCCGGTATTCGAGCCATACAGCACCCATAGCGGCACGCCCTCGGCAGAGCTCTCTACCTGAGCACCAGACGCGGTCGCTGGCTTTTCCTGCGGGGTGGCCACGGCACCAGCCCAGCGCTGCGGTTGGTTCTGCCGGCGGCGAACGCGGATGCGAAAGCCTTCCGGCTTCAAGGTCAGGGTTTCCTTGATCTGTAATTGGTAATCCGGATCTACCGCCGACACGTCGAAGCGCTGCAGCAACATACTCAGCACCAGCATGGCTTCCTGCATGGCGAAGGGCCGGCCGATGCAGGCGCGCATACCGTTGCCGAAGGGCTTCCAGGCATTGGGCGGCAACGCTTTTTCCAGCTCCGGGTCAAAGCGTTCCGGGCGGAAAGCATCGGCATCATCGCCCCACACCTGCGGGTCACGGTGCAGCATCGGCAGCATGACCATGAGGACATCACGCGGGGTAATTGGGTACTTGCCCGCCAACAGAGTCTGCTCACGGGGGCTGACGGCAAAGGCCGGGGCCGTCGGCCACAGGCGCAGGGTTTCCATCAGGATCTGTTCGATATAGCGCAGCTGCGATAACTGCTCAAGGCTGGGTAAAGACTCGCCCAGCACCTCGTCAACCTGGGCCTGCGCCTTGTGCAAGGCCTCCGGGTTGTTGAGCAGAAAATACAGCGCGAACGACAACAGCCCACTGGTGGTTTCATGCCCGGCAATCAGGAAGGTCACCATCTGATAGCGGATATTCTCGTCCGAGAGCCGCTCGCCGGTGACCGGATCCACAGCTTCCAGCATACGGTTGAGCAGGTCCGGCTTGTCGACCGGGCGCTTGCGCCGTTCGGCAATCAACTGATCCGAGACCCCATAGAGCAGCTCGGTATCCTTATCAAACTGGCGCGCGGCTTTTTTGCGCAACTTGTTGATAAAGGGCGGCCGCCGCGAGCGGATGCCCGCTTCTGTGAGGCTACTCATCATGGCATCAACGAAAGGATGCAGCTCATCCTGATAAAAGCTGTTGAAGCGGTAATCAAAGCCACACAGGGCGATGGTATCCAGCGTCAGGCGGGTCATCTGCTCGGCAGCATCCAGCTCGACCTGGGGGCCAAAGCGCTCCCAGCGCGTGAGCATCTGTTCGGCGATATCCAGCATCGGCTCGAACATGTCACGCAGCCCCATGGGTCCGAAGGCTGGCATAAGGATGCGGTGTGCCTTGCCCCAGTTCGGCTCGTCGTTATACGCGGTAAACAGGCCGTCGCCACCGATCGCACGCAACTGCTGCAAGGAGGCATGCACCTTCTTGGCGAAGCGGGTTTCATCACAGACTTCATTGGCCAGCTCTTGTGAGCTGAGCATGAGCACTCGGCCAATAGGAAAATCCAGCCGCATCAAGGGGCCGTATTCACGCACCAGCTGCATCATCGACTGGATCGGCGTTTGCGCGTCAATGTCGGGCAGGTTGCCCAGCCAGGGCGCTGGCTTGGGCTGGGGAATGGTCAGATCGGTCATTGTTATTGTTCTCTGGAAACGAAAGCGAAGGGGCCGTCAGACAGTGGCTTTACGCTTGTTCAGCGCCCACTTGAGGACCGGCTGGTAAGCACCACTGCCCAACAGGCGCTGCAAGCGATCGAGCCAGCGCGCATCAGGGCCGACCAGAACCCGCCGGGCGTTGCGCTGCACCCCGCGCAGAATCTGCTCAGCAGCGGATGCCGGCGTGGTGGTCTGAATCGCCTTGCGCGCGTTGGCGCGCGCCTGTTCGGGGCTGTCGCCGGTCAAAGCGGTCACGCCCGGATCAACCCGCGCACTGTCCGCAATCTGCGTGGCGACGCCACCGGGATGAACGCAGGTCACGCTGACCGGGGCGGCAGCGATTTCCAGCTCCATGCGCAGCGCTTCGGTAAAACCACGCACGGCAAACTTACTGGCGTTGTAGGTGCTTTGGGTCGGTACGGCAATCAGGCCGAACAGGCTGGAGAGATTGACCACATGCCCGTCACCCGAGGCGCGCAGGTGGGGCAGAAAGGCTTGGGTACCATGTACTACACCCCAGAAGTTGATGTTCATGACCCACTCGAAGTCTTCAATACGCGCGGTTTCCGCCGGCGTACTGTGGGCAACACCGGCATTGTTGAAGATCAGGTTGACCTTGCCGTGCCCCGCCACCACCTGTTCAGCCCAGGCAAACACGGCGGCGCGGTCGGCCACATCCAGCAAGGCCGTCGTCACCGTCACGCCGCTGGCCTCACACAGCCGGGCTGTTTCTGCCAGCCCCTCCGGGTTTACATCACTGAGTGCCAGATGGCAGCCACGCACGGCCAGATTCTGGGCTAGCGCCCGCCCAATTCCCGAGCCAGCGCCAGTAATGGCCGCCACTTTATTACTGAAATCTCGCATTGTTTTTCCTTGTTCTTATTCTGTTCCGGGCCATGCAGGGCCAGCCCGGAGCGGATACTGCAAGTCACCGGATCAGGCATTCACGGTCGGTTCAACACGCTCGCGGTCACCGCCCGCTTTATCGCCAGCTTTGTCCTTGGGTGCCGGCGCCAGAGCCGCCACCTCATCCAGCGCCGCATAGGCCAGGCCCAGATGGCGCTGAACACGCAACAGGTAATGCAGGTCATTGAGCAGTGAAGAAGCCTGCCAACCGTCCATTTCCCGATTACGCAAAGCACTTTGTACCTCACGCTGGAAGTTGTCGGCAAACTGCTTTTCCAGCCGCTCGTAATCGGCAAAGGCCAAGCGGCGTGCATCGACACCATCACCGACCACGGTCAGCGCATCCAGACTCTGCATGGCCTTGATGCACTGCCAGCGCAAGCGATCATAGGCCGTACGAATCGTCGGTTGCTCGCTGTCGATCTGACGGCGCAAATTGGCTTGCAGATGCTTGGCCGCCTTGACCGCTTCGACCAGATCCCGCGCCGCCAGGCTGTAATCCATCAACTGCTGCTGTTGCTCTGGCAGCAGTGAGGTATCCAGCCGGCTGATAAAGTCGATGATGTCACCGTACACGCCTTTGACATGACGTTCATACAAGGCATCCGCCTCCACCCGCTCATCCAGTGGCACTGGCGCCTGCAGACGGGCTTGCAGCTGTTCATTGTTAAGTCCGGCCTTGAGGTCAGGCAGGTAGAGCGCGCTGCCGATCACTTCGCGGCTTAACTCGGCCAGGTGATGCACCTCCTGATCCAACACCTTGAGAGCCGCATCCGCGTGCAACAGACTGGTGTCGTTCAGGTAGCGCGCCCGCATGGGGGCCTGCTCGCTCAGGCTCGGCGTGTCAGCCTCAGCGGCGACGGTTTCCGGATCCGGCAACCAGCGCATCAGGTATTTCACCATCAGCGGTACAAAGGGCAGCATGATGATCAGGCCCAGTACGTTGAACAGGGTATGGAACAGCGCCAGTTTGAGGGTGTAGGCATCGGCGGCAATCCCCAGCCAGGCTGACATATCCTCGACCAGCCGGGTCAGACTGGGCAGAACCGCCAACGCAGCCGCCGCCGTCACCAGGTTGAACAGAATATGCGCGCCGGCCAACCGCCGACCCGCATTGTTCGAGCCCAGCGCGCCAATAACCGCAGTCACCGTAGTACCCAGGTTGGCCCCGATCGCCATCGCCAATGCATTGCCGTAGGCCAGTTGCCCGGTCGCCAGGGCAGCCAGGGTAATCATCATTGAGGCGTGGCTGGACTGCATCAGCACCGTCGCCAACAAGCCGATAAAGGTATAGACCAGCACCCCGGCCCAGCCGCTTAACTGGTAATGCTCCAGATTGAGCACACCTTCAAAACTTTCGAAGCCGGCTTTCATCAGATCGATGCCAAGAAACAGCAGGCCAATACCCAACAGCACCTGACCCACACCCTTCCACACCGCTTCCACACGGCGGCCGAGCATCACACCGAAGACCAGCAGCGGCATGGCCACGGCGGCCAGATCAATCTTCAAACCGACCAGAGCAATCAACCAGGCCCCGGTCGTGGTACCCAGGTTGGCACCAAAGACAATACCGATACCCGCTACCAGGCTGATCAGCCCGGCACTCAGGAAGGCAATGGTTAGCAAAGTCACCAGCGAACTGGATTGCACCAGCGCCGTGCTCACGATACCGAACAGCAGGCTTTTCCACATGCGGTTGGTACTGCGCGACAGCCAGCGCTCCAGCGCGCCACCAGTAAAGGCGCGGAAACCATCTTCAAGATGGTGCATACCCAGCATGAAAAGAGCGATGCCCGCCGCCAACGTGGCCAGTTCAGGGCGCCAGAAGAACAAGAAAATGAGGACCAGCAAAACCGCTGGCACCCACTTGGGTGTCAGAAACGCTTTCATATGACCCCTGTGGCCAGGCCGAATGCCTGACCGGAAGCTAACCGGCGCAAGAGGCGCCGGTCACACTAATCGACCTTACTGACGGCCGTCTTGCTGCTTGCGACCGTAGCCACTCTTGGTGCAGCCAAGGCAACGTACGAAGGTCTCACGACCCGGCCGTACGACCAGCTCCTGACCAGCTTCACGGGTGTTCCCGGCCAGCGCAGTAAAGGGCAAGCTGACGACAAAGGCCGCCGTGCCGATCGCAGTAACCCCAAGCAGTAAGGGGCGTGCAATCAACAGATCACCGGTCATGGCATAGAAGCCGGGGTTGTTCACTTCTTCCTGATAGCCGTAAGAACGGTCAGCGGCCAGGACACTGGCACTGAGCAGAACACCGGCGAGAATAGCTGTAGCTTGACGTAACAGGCGCATGATGGAATCCCTGGTTGTGGCCCGATAGGCATTGTTATTGGCGAGCAGCACTCGTCCCGAGCACTACGTACACCTCCACATTGTAGGCATAAATCCTGACATTACGGAATCGGCAGCAGAAAATTTCGCTAAGTGCTTGAAATATAAACACCCAGATAAATACCTACAGCAACACATGGAGAGGTAAGCGGGGTTGCCAGCCCAGTATTTCAGCATGATTGGCGTTGACCGGTGCTGGACACGCCGTGAACCCTTCCCTGGGGGCTCGTAGATGCCATCC
>REBY01000032.1 GCA_007692485.1 Pseudomonadaceae bacterium
GCTGCCTTCATTGATGATTTCGGCAGCGATCAGCGCGACAAACCCCTCGTCTGCCGCACGGATGTTGCCTTGGTTGATAATTGCACTGCTACTGCCACCTTCGAAAGTGAAGTCACCGGCCATAAAGTCTTCGGGACTGATATCAAGCGTGGATGCCACCAAGCCACCGACATCCACCTGAGCGCTGTCACCGAATACGATCCCGTTGGGGTTGACCAAAAAGACCTGGCCGTTGGCTTCAATCGCGCCCTGGATCTGCGATACCTGATCGCTGGTGACCCGGTTCAGTACTGCCGCATCGCGGCCAGGCTGAATAAACTCGACGCGGCCGCCCTCTCCTACCGAGAAGTTGTCCCAATCGATGGCCATGCGCTCGCTGTCCTGATGGATGCGCATTTCCTGACCGGACTGTTCGATCGAGCCACTGCCCGCGCGTATATCACCCCCGGACGGCAAGCTACTGGCAAGTGCACTGAGGGGTATCAGCAAGGGGCTACCAGCCGCCAAGGCGGCCACTGTGCCTATGACACCGGAACGGCGTGAAGGTGATTTACCACAGCGTTTTGCCGTTTCTGGCGCGACCTGCCACTGCCCTTTGGCAACATTCCATACGGTGAGATAGACGCGATTCATAGTGTTTGGCCCTTTGCGAGTGACATCCTTGTGCCAGTCTATCAATGGGCCACGGGGGCTAACTTCCACTCAGCGCTACACTCGGGAAACCGATTAGTAGTTATAGAAACTCAGGGCTTTATGGTTTGCCTGGTAATTTCACGCGCATCACCCGGGGTAACACCAAAGCGCTGCCTGAAGGCACGATAGAACCAGGACAGATGGTTGAAACCGTTGGCAAAGGCAATCTCACTGACCGACTTGTGGGCCATATGGCGACTGGTGAGCGCATCGAAAGCCCTGAGCATGCGTTGCTCAAGCAGATAATCGGTAAAAGAGGTGCCCTCGTTGGTAAACAATGCACGAATATAGCTGGCTGATACTGAATGCCTTTTTGCCAGTTCTTCCAGGCTCAAGGGTCTGCGTGCATGGGCATTGATGTCGGCCTTGATCGCTTTCAACCGAGCCTCACGCAAACCGCCACGCTGGGCACGTATCTTGGCACCCGGGTTGGCACCGACGGCAAGGCTGGCCAGTTCGAGCATCTGTTCACTGACGTGAGCCGTTGATTGGCCATCCAGAGCATCCTGCTGGTGTGTCAATGACAAGGCAAGACCGGTCAAATGCTGCAATGCTTCACCAGACGGCAGCAGCGTTTTGGGCAACGGATCAAGATGGCGTATCAGCGGCATCAGCCGGTCACGGGAAAAGGCAACACTCAGGAAGTTGACCTGATCGCCTTTGAAATCAACGCTACCGGATTGATGATTGAGCACAATGCGCGCCCGGCCGGGCGTGCAGGCCAATGAGTCATGGGCTTGCAGGTGAGAAACCCAGCCACCTGGCCCACCGGGGTGAATGAGGAAGGTGATGTCATCATTACCGTCCGTCACTTCGGGCGACTTTCGTTCGGCATGCAGTGATGACGCCCTTACACGAGCAATAGAGACACCTGGCAATAGCCTGATGCGGGTCTCGACATGGGGTGTTTGCCCTTTGGATGCCCGCAACTGAACTTGTGCAATAGCGCTATAGATATCTTGCGCTGCCTCCAAGCGTTCATCAGGCATGAATTCTTGAGTCGAAAACGAAAGAAAAGCCATAAACGCTATTTTGCTCGAAGCAGGCCACGGCTGCAAATCGTCATCATCATTAGATGCTGCTGTGCGTTCACTTGCCTCAGTCAATCGCAATATTGGCTGTTCTGGAATAACCCTTGCGTTTTAGCTCATTGACGATCTTGAGGATTTCACAGGTACTGACACTTGCCCCTTGCAGGCCGATGGTTTGGTAATAGGTGGCGTCGCCAGGGTATGCCGTAGCACGGGAATACTGGCGGATGTGACTGCCGAGGTCCTTGATATGGGTGTGCAGCTGGATAAGGGTTGAGACCAGTTTCGGGTCCATATATTCCGAGTAGCGCATATTGAAGACATCCCATAGGGCACTGGCCTTTTCATCCAGGTAGGCGTAGGTGCCTTCATTGAACAGGCTGCTTTGGGACAGCGAACTGACTAGCTCGGCGGGAGTCTGCGCTTCCATCTGTTCCAGCAACAGGGCTCGCTGGGCGCGCACGTCAGCCAGTTGGTCGGCCGACCGTATACCGCTGATCACCGGGTCAAAACCAAAAGCGCGCACCGCCAGGCCATCACGCAAGCGGTTGACGTCACGCGAGATCAGATAGTCCACGTGCTCCTGCACGATCTTCCAGCGCTTGGTTTTCGAGCGCACCAGCAGGGTGTCGATGATAAACAGGGTAAAGGCAGCACCCAGCAGTTCGGTGAAAAAGCCCAAGGTAACGTCCGGGTGCAGCTCCTGAAAGACCCACAGCAACCCCATGGTTACAAAGATGGTGGCATAGACGGCCAGCGGAATTTCAGACTGATCCAGAAAGCCTGGCCAAATTTTCTTTTTCTGGGGCTCCGGCGCCTGTTCCTGGGTCATTGGTTTAACTCCACTGATGGGTTTGAACGATGGCTTGCAGCCTACTTGCAAGTGTTTCCATCTGCCAGCGTTGTTACCCGTGCTTGGTCTTTACTGCCGGTTGGCGGAATAAGTGACCGGCATATTGTAATGATAATAATTATCGTTTATGTTTATTCGTCTCACCACCAACCGCACCTGCCAAGAGAGAACACTGATGAATATTTATCGTATGCCCGCGTTTCTGCTGTGCGCCAGTTTGGCGGCCTCACATGCCTTTGCTGCAGATAATCGTGCTGAGCACTTCCAGGGGCTGTCAGCCGACAGTTGGAGTCAGGCGCTAGAGCACCTGCAGGAATACAACCAACTGCTAAATGAAGAGCTGTCAGGCCCGCTGGATGCCGGCAGTATGACGCGCATCCATGAACTGACCTACACCCTGGAAAATGCTCTGCAGAAAATGCAAAAAGACATCAATGACGCGGCTGAAAAGCTCGAAGAGCTTCACGTGGCATCGGAGAGTTACCAGCCCGACGCGGTGGAGCAAAAGGGGCAGATCTATCTGGAGGCCGTGCAGCCGTTCCAGCGCGCGAAATGATTGCAAGGAAAGGGGCTGTCGAGTGCCGCGCTGTAGAGGCGGCACTGCTTCAGCTTTACCAATGAGTGCCGCCCAACCGACAGTCAGTTCGAGTTTTTACTGGAGCCGTTATTGAGCCATTCCTGTGGGGGCGCCTTAACCAGGCGCACAAGGCCCCATATCAACCCGGCCAGGACAAAAATACTGGCAAAGAAAGCAAAGCCAACGCCGACTGATTCGACTGCTGGCACGGCACGAAAGCGCACCGAGACAAAAAACAGTACCAGGCCAATACCAAAAATGACCAGTGGCGGTGCGAGCCAGGTGAGGCGTTGTGACCAGCTAAGGCGTTGTGCGGGCATGACGTAGGACTCCAGGCAAAAAACCCATGATAGCAAAGTTGCGCACCGAGTTGCGTTGGCAATTAGTCACGAGGCTGGCGTTTGGCAGAGGGTGCGGCAGCTTAGCCCCGCCGGTAAATGCTGCGTTACTGGGCCCTTCCCCTCCCCTGTTCGGGCTGGTATTCAGACCGGCCCGTTTCCTTTAAAGTTCTATCTTCAAGGCCCGCCGAACAACATATTTGGTCGCGCGGGGCGCTTACTTCGATTCAGGGATGTGTATATCAAGTTGTCAGACTCAATGACTCCGCTGGAAAGATCACTGGCTGCGCCAGAGCGCGCCGCCCGGCCCAAGCCCATTGACGTGTTCAAACTGGCGCGCAAGATGTGGCTCAACGGTGAAAAGATCAACCTGGGCAAGATCAGCGAAGAGCTGGGCATTGGGCGCGCCACCATGTCGCGCTGGGTTGGCAGCAAAGATCGCTTGCTCGCAGAAGTGCTCTGGTCCCTCTACGAACCGATCTTTCAGAACGCCAAGAATGAGAGCCCGGGCACGGGGCCGGCCTATGTGGCGGAAGTTTATCGCCGGGTGATGCAA
Source organism: Pseudomonadaceae bacterium (assembly GCA_007692485.1). Classification (GTDB taxonomy): domain Bacteria; phylum Pseudomonadota; class Gammaproteobacteria; order Pseudomonadales; family Pseudomonadaceae; genus Halopseudomonas. The sequence continues at coordinate 4,049 of REBY01000032.1, forward strand.
GCCATGCTGGATGCCAAACCATTGCAGGACTTTGTCGCTCAGGATAGTCAGTATGCTCTGGGCGTGTTGACCGCGAGCCGGTTGGTACAAGAGCGTCGCCTGGAAACCTGCAAGGCTTTGCTGCAAGAGCAAGTAGATAGGGGCCATTTGGACTTGCCACTGGATATCGACACTACCGCCTTTGTCATTACCCGGCTTAACGAATCTTTCGTTTACAGTGATGCGCTGGTGGGCACGGTGCCGTCAACTGACAAGGCGGTTGCCGCTATTCGTGTGCTGACCGGTGATAGCCTGAAGAAGGCGTGAGCTTATTCTGGATGAGGTGGCGTGATGCGCTCGCCCCCTTACTAGTCAGGGGCTGGCACCGATACGCGATCAACGCGTAACCGTTCGCGCTTGTCGAACAGTCGTCGGCTGGCGGCGGATACCGCGACCAGAATGCCAAAACCAGTTCCCAGGGTAATGGTCAGCATAATCAGGATCTGATATTTGACCGCCAGCGATGGCGGGCTACCAGCGAGGATCTGCCCGGTCATCATACCGGGCAGGCTTACCAGCCCAGCAGTAGCCATGGCATTAGGGCGTTGCTGACTCAGTCGAACGAGGGTTCTTAGCCCGAACCTCAGCCGATAACGAAAAAAGTCCAGCTGTGTGACGGTGGAGTCCGTGCGGGATTGGGGGCAGGGATTATTCGGCGCTTTGCGCCTCACCCCTACGGGGCCAGCGTCGCTGCGCTCCGCTGTTCCTTCGCTTGCTTTGCAAGCTCGGTCGAACGAGGGTTCTCACCCTAAACCTCAGCCGATAACGCAAAAAGCCCAGCTAGGCTGGGCTTTTTGCGTTATATGGCGGAGAGACAGGGATTCGAACCCTGGGTAGGCTATTAACCTACGCCGGTTTTCAAGACCGGTGCATTCAACCGCTCTGCCATCTCTCCACGGGGCGCCATAGTACCGGAAACTTCAGGCTAGTCAATGGTCTATAGGTGTATGCCATGCATTTTACTGCGCTTGGTAGGCTTTGCTTACTGTTTAGAGGGCCATGGTTAGCCGGATAGCCTTGATTTGAAGCCGTTTACCGGTATGATCGTGAGCAAGTCTGGATTTAAATTTGGTATCGACCATAAGGGGAGTTCTCTCACATGAATGTGCAAGATCGTCAGCAAACGCTGCAACACGGCGCGGTCAACGAGGCTGAAGTCAGCAAGTTGTTCCGCAATACCTACGCGCTGCTCGCCATGACTATGGCATTCAGTGCCGTGGTAGCGATGGTTTCCATGGCTATGAACTTGCCGCGTCCTAATATCATTATCATGCTGGTTGGCTTTTACGGCCTGCTGTTTGCTATCACCAAATACCGTAATTCAGGCATGGGCCTGGTGCTGACCTTCGCCCTGACCGGCTTTATGGGTTACACCCTGGGGCCGATCCTCAATCACTACCTGGCGCTGCCCAATGGCGGTCAGTTGGTGAGCATGGCGCTGGGTATGACGGCCATGGTGTTTTTTGGTCTGTCGGCCTTTGCAATTCTTACGCGTAAGGATTTCAGCTTCCTGTCCGGCTTTATCATGGCTGGCTTTATCGTCCTGTTGTGCGCCATTGTGGCCAGCTTCTTCGTTCAGATGAGCGGCCTGTCTCTGGCGATTTCTGCTGGCTTTGTATTGTTTTCCTCTGCGGTGATTCTGTATCAGACCAGCTCGATCATCCACGGCGGTGAAGACAACTACATCATGGCTACGGTGACGCTCTTCGTATCCATCTACAATCTGTTCCTGAGCCTGCTGCACCTGCTGGGCATTTTCAGCAACGATTGATACCGGCTTTCCAGGGTGTTTGCATCCTGAGGTATACTTTAAGGCCCGCTTAGTGCGGGCCTTATTGTTTTGAGGCGAGTCTGGATGAAATTTGCAATTGCCCTGCTCTCTGGCGCGCAGGACCCTGCGGCACGCTCGGCACTGGAATTTGCCCGTGCGGTGATGGCCTCCGGGCACAGTATACATCGGCTGTTTTTCTATCGTGATGCGGTGCACCTGGCGTC
>REBY01000176.1 GCA_007692485.1 Pseudomonadaceae bacterium
GCGGCTGGAATCCGAGGCGTTTCTGGATTCGTTATTAGGGATTCCCAGCCGGAGCGGATTTGAACGCGTTATTTTACGGCAACAAAAGCGCTTTCCTGATTCCTTGTTGATGTTGGTGGATATTGATGATTTCTCTTCGATCAATTCGACCCTTGACCAGCACTATGGGGATGACGTTCTGCGTGCGGTGTGCCAGCGGCTTCAGATGCTGATGGGGGATAATTCCATTCTGGGCCGCATTTCAGGGGATTGTTTCGGCCTCGTTGGCCCCCTCAGCACGATCGATAGTGAAGCGATTCTGAAGGCGTTTGACGAGCCTTTTGATATCCATGACAGCCGGTTATTGATTTCCGCGACTTGTGGGGTTGTCAAACTCAATGCTGAAGGCGCAACGACGACGGCAACAGAGTTGCTGAAGGACGCCAATATTGCGCTCAAGCAAGCCAAGATGTTCAGTCGCGGTAAGATACAGTCGTATGACGTGAGTTTGCGCAAAGCGGCGGTTGATCGTATTGCGCTGCTTAACGGTTTGCGCGAGGCGTTTTCGGCCCGGCATCTGTTTTTGTGTTACCAGCCGCAAATTGAGTTGTCCTCTGGCCGCGTGGTCGGCGCCGAGGCGCTGTTGCGTTGGCGCAATGCCAGCGGACAATTTATTCCACCGGATCAGTTTATTCCATTGGCTGAGCAGTCAGGGATCATTATTCCGATTGGAACCTGGGTGCTTAGAACCGCGTGTATGAATACTCGGCAGATGATTGACGCCGGGTACACAGATTTCCGTATGGCGGTGAATGTATCCCATGCCCAGTTGCGTGACCCCGGCTTTATTCCCTTGCTGGCAGAGGTGATGCAGGAGCATGGTGTACCCGGGCAGAATCTGGAGCTTGAATTGACCGAATCCATTGCCATTGATGACTTGGTGTTCATCAATGGCTTGCTGGCGTCAATGCGTGAGTTTGGTGTGAGTGTGGCGCTGGATGACTTTGGCACTGGCTATTCTTCACTGAGTTTGTTGAGCCGCCTGGCAGTGGACCGGCTGAAGATTGACCGTGCATTTACCGCGTCGTTGTTGGAAGACGCGCTGGACAGCCAGCTGGCCAAGGTGATGGTCCACCTGGCCCAGGATTTCAATCTGTGTTGTATTGCCGAGGGCATCGAGAGCGCGGAGCAAATGTCTGCGTTGGATGCGCTGGGTTGTAATGAAGGGCAGGGCTACCATATTGCCCGACCTATGGATTTTTCAGCGCTGATGACCTGGATGCAAGCCTATGAGGCCCGGTAAACCGAATGTGTGGATGTGGTCCGCAACGGGTTGGGCTAAGACATTGTTGTTGGTGTTAGTAGGCAGTTTTTTGCTGGGCTGCAAGGCTGCTGACAAGTCAATTACCATTGGCGTAGTGAACTACCATAGCGATCTGGATTCGGCGTTGGCTGGCCTTGAGGCCGGCTTGGCGGCACAGGGCTATGGGCCAGAATTAACCATCATCTACGCGGGCAGTGTCGGTCAAAGTCTGGATCTGGTGGAGGCAGAAGCGCTGCGTCTGTTGGAGCTCGGGGTGGATGCCTTGTATACCATGGGGACTGTGCCAACGCTGGCGGCCAAGAATATGATTGCTGCTACTGGCCTGTCTGTGCCGGTTGTGTTTGCCCCGGTTATCGACCCGGTGTCTGAAGGTTTTGTGTATAGCCTGGCGGAACCCGGAACGGGAATTACCGGTGTTCACAATGCCAATCTGGTCGGTAAGAGTATCGAATGGCTGCAGATGATTTTGCCGGATACTCGCCACTTGATAACGTTTTACCATCCCGACGACATCATTTCTGAGAGCCTGCTTGCCAGTTTCAATGATCTGGATCTGGGTGAGCTGGCGTTGTCTGCCGTGTCGGTCAGGAGCGCGGAAGAAGCGATGCAGCACCTGAGCCTGATTGCTCCGGATACGACGTTACTGGTGATGCCAACGCCCCGTCTGGGAGGGCTGCAGTTATTGCAGGAGTCGGCGCTGTCATTGGGTCTTCCGGTTTTTGGTTACAATGCCCCGGTCGATCATGCGCTGGCTTCCTTTACGGTCAATTGGTTCGAACAGGGTCAGCAAGCCAGTTACTTGATGGGGCGCATCCTGAGTGGGGCCGACCCGGCAATCGTGTCAGTTGAGGCCGCTGAAAGTCGTTTGTTGATTAACCAGGCGAATGCCCGGAAAAACCGTATTCCCATTGATCACCGCTGGTTAACACTGGCGCATGAGGTCGTCTGGTAAGCTGATGTTTAGATTCCGTCGTCTGCAGCAGGAATTGACCCTTTCGCTGATCATGCTGACCCTGGCGATTTTGTTGGCCCTGGCTGTGTCCGGAGTATGGATCATTCTGCAAAGCCAGCAACGCGTGATCAGTTCTACCCAGGAACAAGTGGCGCAACGGGTGAGTCAGGAAGTCGGTTATCTATTCAGTATGTCGGCAAGCGATGTGCGGCTGATGCAAAAATTGACCGGCTTTGATCAGCGCCCATTGGTCGAGCAGCAGCAATTGCTGTTTGATTTTGTGCATGGGCAGGAGAGTTTTGATTACCTGACGTTATACCGCGCAAGCGGCGAGCTGGAATATAAGGTGCATCGGCAATTTCCCCGCGAGCAAATAGTCTTGCCGCAGGCTGAGCATCGGGATGCATTGAGTCATGTGATTGCTACCGGTGAAAACTTCTACGGCGGTCTTTCCTATGACCCCTTGAGCGGGGAGCCGCGGGTGTTGGTCGCTTTCCCTGTCGTCAGCCTTGAGTATGGGCGTATCGATCAGGTGCTTATCGGGTCACTCCGGTTCCGGGCGTTATGGCAGATCATGGCCAGAGAAGCGCGTGGCTCTGGCCGTGAAGTCTTTCTGGTTGCCGATGATGACCGGGTCATCGCTCATCCTAATCCAACGATGGTGCTGTCGCGTCGGGCGTTCACTCGTGAACAGGCCGTCGCGGGCATTGGCCTGGCGGGTGCTTCGGCAATTGTTGCTGAGGCGCCTTTGCAATTTGGCGCGCTGAATTATCGTGTGGTGGCTGAACAGCCGGCAGTCAATATCTTCCGGGGGGCTATGTCACATGCGCTGATTTTATTGCTCGCTCTGGTCTTCGCCTTCGCCGCCGCAGTGGTGCTTGGTTTCTGGCTTAGCCGGCGTATTACCCAGCCGCTTGATCAACTGGTTGCCGGCGCGCAGCAGATAGCCTCGGGGGATATGGACACGCAAATAACGGTATCCGGGCGCAATGAATTAGCCTTGCTGGGCCAGCAGTTCAATAACATGTGTCAGCAGCTACGTGACCTGATCAACCAGTTGCGTGATAACGCCAAGGCTCTGAAGCTTGAGATTGCCTCCCGCCGTTCCGCAGAATTGTCGTTGAAAGAATTGAACCATGAATTGGAGCAGCGGGTAGAGCAACGAACTCGCCAGTTGAGTGAGAGTTTGCGGAATTTGGAGATGACCCAGGCCTCGTTGGTGCAGAGTGAGAAGTTGGCCGGGCTGGGGGCGTTAGTCGCCGGTATTGCACACGAACTTAATACCCCGATTGGTAACGCTCGTATGATGGCCAGCACCCTTCAGGCACGCTCGGTTGAACTGACGGAAAAGGCACAGCAGGGCTTACGCCGCTCGGATCTGGATAGCTATCTGGCACTGGTTGCTGAGGGGTGCCAGATACTGGAGTCGAGCTTGAGTCAGAGTTCCCGGTTGATTGCCAGTTTCAAACAGGTTGCGGTTGATCAAACCAGTTACCAGCGTCGTTCTTTTTCACTGGCCGAAGTGGTTGATGAAATCATCCTTAGCATGGCGCCGGCGATTCGGCGACAAGGTCTCAGGGTGCATCGACAACTGGATAACGATATTCAGATGGATAGTTACCCCGGACCGATCGGGCAAATTCTGCTCAATTTGATTAATAACGCCATGGTGCATGCCTTTGATGGCGAGTCTGGTGATGTCTGGATCGAGGCGACAACAGAGGGTGGTCGGCTATTACTTAGCCTGAAAGACAATGGCAAAGGGATTCCCGAGGACAATCTGGGCAAGATTTTTGATCCCTTTTTTACCTCTCGATTGGGGCAGGGAGGCTCCGGTCTGGGGCTGAATATTGTCTATAACCTGATTAATGGTCTGCTGGGCGGAGAGATTGAGGTGTCCAGTGAAACCGGACAGTTCACCTGTTTTACCTTGCGTATCCCTCTGGTTGCGCCAGCAACGTCATCAGTCAGTGATGTTGTTTAGATCTTGGTCGGAGATCAGTTAGCTGGTAACGAAGCAGCCCATGATCTTGTTGTCTTTGCGTGCCAGTCGGGCCAGCTCGTTGAACGGTAGCTGTAGATAGTTGCGAGAGTCTTGTAGCCAACGCTCAAGGTGATCTGGCCGTTGCTCTGTGCTGTTTGACGGTTGCTTGTCAGCCATTTTGCTTCCTCCCTGCCATATGACGTGTCTTTTCTGTCTGGTCTGTATGAATACCGTTTTAGTGTATAATTACAGCTGGCATTTATCAATACTGATTTAGTATTCAATATGGAGCGCGCATGCTGAGAATCAGCAAGATGTCAGATTATGCGGTCGTGCTGGTCAGCAAGATGGCCGGTACGGCGGAGCGGATGACACTGGATGACCTGGTGGTTGCGACGTCGGTACCCTTGGCCTCCGTGCGCAAGTTGATGCGTTTACTGACTCAGGCGGACATTTGTTCGGGTAAAAAGGGGGCTGGTGGGGGCTATCTGTTACAGCGCCCACCCAGCCGTATCAGTGTCCTGGAAGTCCTTGAAGCGGTTGATGGTGAGCTGGCGCTAACCCAGTGTGCCCAGCAAGGGGAGTGCGACTGTAGTTTGCAGCCACACTGTGAAGTCAAAGATAGCTGGCAGGTGATTAATGGCGTGATTCGTTCAACCTTGATGCAGCTATCGATTGGCGATCTTTGCCAATCAGCCACCGATGGAGGCCAGCACGTGGTGCAATTGCTGGCCACCGATCGCGCTCTTCGCCTGAGTTAGCGAAGAGCGCGATCTAGCCCAGCCGTTGCCATACCCATTTCTCTGCTTCGATCACCAGAAAGACACCAACCCCGACGGCCAAGGGCATGAGCCAGTGCTGCAAAGCCAGCGGCGTAGTGCCGAAGGCGGCGTTCATGAAGGGCAGATAGATAAACGCCAGTTGCAGCAGCAACAATATCCCGATCATCAGCCAGACCACTTTGTTGGTAAACAACAAGGCTGGGTTAAGGCTATGGGTGGCGAGGAAGCGACTGTTGAACAGGTAGCAGGCCTGGGCGATAACCAGCGTGTTAAGGGCGATGGAGCGGGCCATGTCGAGTTCGGTACCGCTCTGCAGCTGCCACTGGAAAACGATAATGGTTGCGCCACCGATCAGCAGCGAGACCAGGGCGATCCGCACCAGAAAAGCGAGTGAGATAATAGCTGCGCCGGGGTCTCTGGGTGGTCGCTGCATCAAGCCGGGTTCAGCCGGTTCGAAGGCCAGCGCCAGGGCCAGAGTGACGGCGACAATCATGTTAACCCATAGCACCTGTACCGGGGTGATCGGCAACACCATGCCAAGCACTACGGCAGCCAGTATCACCAGGCCCTGGGCGCCATTGGTGGGCAGGATAAACAGGATCGCCTTGCGCAGGTTGTCATAAATGGTGCGGCCTTCTTCTACGGCTTTGGCGATAGAGGCGAAGTTATCATCGGCCAATACGATTTCAGCCGCTTCTTTGGTGGCTTCGGTACCTTTGATGCCCATGGCGACACCAACATCAGCGCGTTTTAACGCCGGGGCGTCGTTAACGCCATCGCCCGTCATAGCGACCACTTCGCCGGCGGCTTGCAGGGCGCTGACCAGGCGCAGTTTGTGCTCGGGGCTGGTGCGGGCAAAGATATCGCATTCCTGGGCCAGCTTGGCCAGTTCTTCATCACTGGCTGCTTCGATCTCGACGCCGGTAATGACCTTGAGTTCGCCATCCTGGCCGATGCCCATTTCGCGGCCAATGGCTTCGGCGGTGCCGGCGTGGTCGCCGGTGATCATTTTTACCCGGATGCCGGCGGCGTGGCGGGTGGCAATGGCTTCGAT
>REBY01000118.1 GCA_007692485.1 Pseudomonadaceae bacterium
GGTGGTGATATCGCGCAGAACCTGGATGCCCTGTACGACTACATGACCCGCAAGCTCGCCGGCGTGGCATTGGACGATACCCCGCGTTCGCTGGATGAAGTGGAAGCCTTGTTGAAAGAAATCAAAGAGGGCTGGGACGGGATTGAGCCTGAGGTTTCTTGATCGGGTTTTGGTTGTGTTGTTTGGTTGCGGACACGACATGTCGTGTCCCTACGCGGTTTTTGTGGCGAGCGCTGGGGATCAATGGGGTCAGAGTCAATTGATCCGGACAGTTTTGGTGGTGACTGCTGGGCCTGCGTGGATCAATTGACTCTGACACCATTGATTCCTGCTAAAGTTTTCCATGATCGGCCGATACAGTGAGTATGTACCACTCAGCGCAGGAATCGGTTGTTATGAATGCCTACACCGCAATGAAGCAATACCAGACCGTGAACGTGAATGCCCAGGTCAGTGAGGCTGATCCGCACCGGTTGATCCAGATGTTGATGGAGGGTGGTTTGCAGCGCATCGCGCAGGCCAAGGGTGCGATGCAATTTGGCAATATCCCGCTCAAGGGTGAGCTAATTGGCAAGGCGATTGCCATTGTGGGTGGTTTGCAGGATTCGCTGGACCTGAAAAAGGGCGGTGAAGTGGCAGCCAACCTGAACGATTTATATCAGTTTATGCAGCAACGACTGTCGCAGGCCAATCTCAATAACGATCCGGCCATGCTGGATGAAGTGGCGAAACTGCTGCGTGAAATCAAAGAAGGCTGGGATGGTATTCGCCAGTCTTGAGGAGAGCTGTCATGGCTGTGGCCGTTAAACAGTTGGAAGATACCCATAAAGCCCTGATCAGCGCCGTGCAGGCGGGTGATTGGGAACAGGTTGCCGAGCTGGATCTGCTCACCCGTGATCTGGTTGCCGAAGCCGTCAGTCAGCCCAAGCGGGATGATCAGGCGCTGGCAGACGCCTTGGATAGCTTGCTGGAAACTTACCGTGAAGTCATTGCCTTGTGTCAGGCCGTGCAGGGCAAGTTGGCGGAAGAGCTGCAGGGGCTGCAGCGTAGTCAGCAGGGTGCCAAGGTCTATCAGTTGTTTGAGTGACGTGCATTGCATGTAAGAAGGGCAGGCTTGTAGCCTGCCTTTTTGCATTTTTGTTGCGCCAAGTATTTGACTCCGGAGTCAAATCTGCCTATTGTTGAACCAACGACCAGAAATCATGGCGCTGCGCTATTACGCGGCTTCGCGAGTGCTGCCCCCCAAATGATCAAGGACCAACAGCCCCCCTATGTTGCCGAATAACCACATTCTGCTGATTGAAGATGACGCCCAGAACCGGCATGACCTTGGCGTAATACTCGGGTTCCTGGGTGAGGAGTCGGTGATCACAACCTCCGCGGCCTGGCAGGGTGCGGTGAATGCAGATGCCCTGCAGGCAGAATCCTTTAAGTGCGTAATTCTGGGTGACTGCGCCGAGGGTGCTGGTTTGCAAGCCCTGCTGACTGAGCTGGATCGCTGGGATAGCAACTTGCCCGTTATTCTGGTCGATCCGTCACAGGCGAATAATTGGCCAGATCATTTACGTCAGCGTCTGCTGGCCGTGCTGGCACCACCGCTGAGCTACAACCAACTGCTCGATAGCCTGCACCGGGCGCAGGTGTATCGCGAGATTTTTGACGAGCGCAAGAACCCTCAGCGCCAGCGTGAACCCAACCTGTTTCGCAGTCTGGTCGGCACTAGTCGACCAATCCAGAGTGTGCGCCAGATGATGCAGCAGGTCGCGGATACTGAGGCGACCGTGTTGATCCTGGGTGAGTCAGGTACGGGTAAGGAAGTGGTTGCGCGCAACTTGCATTATCACTCCAGCCGCAAGGACAAGCCCTTTGTGCCGGTCAACTGCGGCGCCATTCCGGCGGAATTGCTGGAAAGCGAGCTGTTCGGACATGAGAAGGGCGCCTTTACTGGCGCTATTACCTCGCGTGCCGGGCGCTTTGAGCTGGCCGAAGGCGGCACCCTGTTCCTTGATGAAATCGGTGATATGCCGCTGCCAATGCAGGTCAAGCTGCTGCGTGTATTGCAGGAGCGCACTTTTGAGCGGGTGGGCAGCAACAAGGTACAGACGGCAGATGTGCGGATTATTGCCGCGACGCACAAAAATCTCGAAAGCATGATCGAAGCGGGTAGCTTCCGCGAGGATCTGTTCTACCGTCTGAACGTTTTCCCGATCGAGATGCCCGCCATGCGCGAGCGTGTCGAGGATTTGCCGCTGCTGCTCAGCGAGCTGATTACCCGGATGGAAACCGAAAAGCGCGGCTCTATTCGTTTTAGTACCTCGGCGATCATGTCGCTGTGTCAGCATGATTGGCCGGGTAATGTTCGCGAACTGGCCAACCTGGTTGAGCGCATGGCGATCATGCACCCTCATGGGGTGATTGGCGTGCATGAGTTGCCGCGTAAATTCCGCTATGTCGAGGATGATCATCAGGATTTGCGTGAGTTGTCAGATGACGATGACGAGCGCGCTGATGCCTTCAGCGGCCTGGTTGGCCTGGACAGTCCAGCGTTTTTGCCACCGGAAGGGCTGGACCTCAAGGATTATCTGGGTGGCCTGGAACAGACGCTGATTCAGCAGGCGCTGGATGAATGCGGCAGCGTGGTCGCCAGGGCTGCCGAGCGCTTACGCATTCGGCGTACTACCCTGGTTGAGAAAATGCGCAAGTACGGCATCAATCGCGACTGATCTGACTGTATTCTGACGCTGTTTGTTTTTTTGCTTGTTAAGTCACTGATTTAAAAGAATTACGCCTGTGTGGCACAGGCCTTGCTTTATCACCGTAAAGCGACTCTTTTTGATCAGAGGTTTGACATGGCCGCCAAGCAGCGCCCTTTATACCCTGCCACCGAAACGCCCGCTGAGGCTTTGCCCGCAGCGGCACGCGAACGCTTGGAAATCGAGCGTGCTCAAGCCTTATTGGGCCGGGTAACTGAGCGCCTGGGTGCGTCTGAAGCCTTGCTGGAACGGCAGTTGGGTACTCTGCGCGAACAGTTGGCCGAAGCCCACGCCCAGCGTGCTGAAGAAGCCGCAGAAAACGGCCGTTTGGCCGCGCGCCTGCAAAACTTGCTGGATCTGTTGCCCGGTGGTGTTGTGGTACTGGATGGCCAAGGCCGTATCCGTGAAGCCAATCCGGCTGCCGTCGAGTTGTTGGGTGAACCCCTGGAAGGGCAGCTGTGGCGGGATATTATTCGCGAACGTTTTGCCCCACGTGACGACGACTACCACGAAGTATCTCTGCGTAGCGGCCGGCGGGTTTCCTTGGCGACGCGCTCACTGCGTGGTGAGCCGGGTCAGTTGATCCTGTTGACCGATCTGACCGAAACCCGGGAGCTGCAGTCTGAACTGGCGCGTCATGAACGTCTGTCGGCGCTCGGGCGCATGGTCGCCTCACTGGCCCATCAGATTCGTACCCCGCTATCCACTGCACTCCTGTATGCCAGCCATTTGACTGACCCCAGCCTGTCGGGTACGCACCGCCAGCGTTTTGCTGAGCGGCTGAAAGGCCGCCTGCAAAGTATCGAGCATCAGGTGCGCGATATGCTGTTGTTCGCTCGCGGTGATTTACCCTTGCCTGATCAGGTGAGCCCCGCAGAGCTTCTGGGGGCCTTGCAGCAGCAGGCCGAGCCTGTGCTGGAGCAGTCCTTGGCCAGTTGTCGTTGGGTGAATCTTTGCCCGCCCGGACCTGAGCTGCGCTGTAACCAGGCGACGCTGCTGGGAGCGATTCAGAATCTGCTGGATAACGCCTTACAGGCGGTCGGTCGCGGGGCTCGCTTGAAGGTTGTTTTGCGTGAGCTGGAAGGTCAGTTAAGCCTGAGCGTCGTGGATACCGGCCCAGGCATGACCGCGGCGCAAATGGAGCGCCTCGGCGAGCCCTTTCAGACCAACCGGGCCAATGGCACCGGGCTGGGTTTGGCCGTGGTCAAGTCGGTCACCCGCGCCCATGGCGGCAGTTTTTTCCTGCGCAGCAAACCTGGGCGCGGTACCTGTGTCGAGTTGTTGTTGCCCCTGCAACACCCTGAGCAACAAAGGGAGGCCAGTTGAATGCGTGCAGCCAAATTGAGTGAACCAGAGATACATGAGCATCCGCCGGTACTATTGGTTGAGGATGATGCCAGCCTGCGTGAAGCGCTGACCGATACCCTGAGCCTGGCCGGTTATCCGGTGCTGTCTGCCGAGCACGGCGAGGCGGCTCTGCGCTTGCTTAAGCAGCACCCGGTCGCCATGGTCGTTAGTGACGTCAATATGCCGGGCATGGATGGTCACGCCTTATTGCAAGTACTGCGCAGCGAGTACCCACAATTGCCGGTATTGCTGATGACCGCCTACGGCACGGTGCAACGTGCGGTGGACGCCATGCGTGCCGGTGCCGTTGATTACCTGGTCAAGCCTTTTGAGCCCAACGCGCTATTGAGCCTGGTAGCCCAGCACGGCTGCGGCCAGCTGCAGGCAGACAGTGACGGACCTGTGGCGGAGGAGCCATCCAGCCAACAATTATTACAACTGGCTGCACGGGTAGCGGCGAGTGATTCCACGGTATTGATTTCTGGCGAGTCGGGTACTGGCAAAGAAGTGCTGGCGCGGTTTATTCACCAGCAGTCGCCGCGCGCCGGACACCCTTTTATCGCGATCAACTGCGCTGCGATTCCGGACAATATGCTGGAAGCAACCTTGTTTGGCCATGAGAAAGGCGCTTTTACTGGCGCTATTGCCGCGCAGGCGGGCAAGTTCGAACAGGCCAATGGCGGAACCCTGCTGTTGGATGAAATCTCGGAAATGCCGCTGGCGTTGCAGGCCAAGTTATTGCGCGTGTTGCAGGAGCGCGAGGTCGAGCGGGTGGGTGGCCGCAAGTTGATCAGCCTGGATATCCGTATTCTGGCGACCACCAACCGGGATTTACTTGCCGCAGTACAGGCGGGTGAGTTTCGTGAGGACCTGTATTACCGGCTTAGTGTCTTCCCACTGCAATGCAGCCCTTGCGAGCGCGCCCGGGCGATATAGTACCGATTGCCGAGCGCTTGCTGGATAAGCATGCGCGCAAGCTCCAGCAGCTGCGTGTGCGTTTTGCCGCGGACGCCGTCGAGGCTCTGCGTAGTCATGCCTGGCCGGGCAATGTGCGCGAACTGGATAATGCCGTGCAGCGGGCGATGATTCTGCAGCAGGGTGGGGTGATTCATGCCCAGGATCTATGTCTGGATTTGCAGCCGGGGCAGGCGATGTCAGCGGCACCGGTCAGTGCCAATTATTCGACGGCGGCTGCCGAGCCGGTGACAGCGGCCGGGCCGGGTGATCTGGAGCGCGGGGTGAAGAAAACCGAGTACCAGATTATTGTCGATGTATTGCGCGCTGAAGGTGGCAGTCGCAAGGACGCTGCCGAGCGCCTGGGCATCAGCCCGCGCACTCTGCGTTACAAGCTGGCGCAAATGCGTGAAGCAGGCTTTGATGTGGCGGTTTAGGTTGGTTTGAGTTTTTCTGATGGCCCCCCTCTCCCCCGACCCCGCCTGCGGCCCCCGGCTCTTCGCAGAGCTCAGAGCGTTCAGGCGGGCGTAGCTGTGCTCCGCTATTAACCGCCTTCACCCCGCGAGGGGAGAGGGGTGACTAATTCTTCACGCGTGAAGCCTGCCCTTGAATCAATGGGGTCAGAGTCAATTGATCCTGACAGTTATGTTGAAGACGACTGGGCCTGCGTGGATCAATTGACTCTGACCCCATTGATTTCCCTCACTCTCAACTTGGCACCCTTTTTGCTGTAGTCCTATTAAAGCAATAGTCGCCGTCAATTTTTTGCGACTGGGAGAACAGCATGACCCAGATTAGCCAAGGTGTTGAATTCAATCGTCTGATGATGCAAATGCGCGCCATGCAGATGGAAGCGACCGGCAAGCCGCAGGCGCCAGCGCCGGTGGAGCAAGGCCCGAAAGGTGCTGAGTTCTCTAATGTGATGCGCGGTGCGTTGGATCGGGTGAACGAGTTGCAGCAGACCACGAGTAACTTGCAGACCAGTTATGAGATGGGTGAGGCGGGTGTTGATCTGACCGATGTGATGATTGCCTCACAGAAATCGTCAGTTGCCATGCAGGCGACGGTTCAGGTGCGCAACCGAATGGTCAGCGCGTATGAAGAAATCATGCGCATGCAGATTTGATGCGTTCATTGACCTTTGTAGACTCCCTCGCCAGCCGAGTTTGAGGATTGATTCATGGAAAGCCCAGCCACTGCCAACACCCCAGCGACCCGCCCGGAGGCCGATGCCAATACGGAGCGCAAGCCATTGATGGGGCTGTCCTTTCTGGACAATCTGGCCAATCTGCCGATGCTCAAGCAATTCGGTCTGCTGATTGGTCTGGCGGCCAGCGTGGCGATTGGTTTTGCCGTGGTGCTCTGGTCCCAGGAGCCGGAATGGCGCCCTTTGTACAGCAGCATGGACAGTTATGATGCCGGCCAGGTCGTTGACCTGCTACAACAGAGCCGTATTCGGTATCGGGTAGAGCCCAACAGTGGCGCTTTGCTGGTGCGCAGCGAAGATCTCTCGGATGCCCGCATGACCATGGCGCAAGCCGGAGTGACGCCTACCGATCGAAACCTGGGTTTCGAGATCATGGATCGCGACCAGGGTTTTGGCAGCAGCCAGTTTATGGAAACCACCCGTTACCGGCGTGGCCTGGAAGGTGAGCTGGCAAGGACTATTACCAGCATGAGCAATATTCGTGGCGCGCGGGTACATATTGCCATGCCGCGCTCTACTGTCTTCGTTCGCGATGACCGTCGCCCCAGCGCCTCGGTATTGCTGGAAACCTTCGGTAATCGCCGCCCCGAGCCTAGCCAGGTGATGGCCATCGTCAATCTGGTGGCGACCAGCGTGCCTGAGCTCAGCCGCGATCAAGTGACCGTGGTCGACCAGGCCGGTAACCTGCTCTCCGACCAGGCCGAGCTGACTGAGCTGACCATGGCTGGCCGCCAGTTTGATTACACCCGCCGGCTGGAAGATACCTATACCCGCCGCGTGCACAACATTCTGCAGCCGGTACTGGGCCAGGGGCGCTACAAGGCGGAAGTCTCAGCAGATGTTGACTTCAGCTCGGTCGAGTCGACCTCGGAGATGTTCAACCCGGAATCCTCGCTGCGCAGTGAGCAGGTGGTGACCGAGGAGCGGACCGGTGGCGGCGCAGCTGCGCAAGGTATTCCGGGCGCGCTGGCCAATCAGCCCCCCGGCGCGGCGCAGGTGCCTGAGCAGGTGATTGATCCGGATACCGGTGAGCCTATTTTGCCCGCGCCCCCGCGTGACAGCCGTGAGCAGGCGACGCGTAACTTTGAACTGGATCGTCAGATCAGTTACACGCGCCAGTCTCAGGGCCGCTTGCGTCGGCTTTCTGTCGCCGTGGTGGTGGATGACCCGGTGCAGGTTGATCCGAATACCGGTGAAATGACCAGCGTACCACTGAGCGAAGCCGAGATTGCCCGTTTTACCCGCCTGGTTCAGGATGCGGTTGGCTTTGATGCTAGCCGCGGTGATAGCGTCAGCGTCATTAATGCGCCCTTTGTACCGGAAGGCGAGCTGGAAGCGATTCCGGAGATTCCTTTCTGGTCGCAGCCCTGGTTCTGGGACATTGCCAAGCAGATTCTCGGTATACTCTTTATATTGGTGCTGGTGTTTGGCGTATTGCGCCCAGTGTTGAAGAACCTGACCAGCAATTCGCGTAATGACGGCAGTGATTATGCTCTGGGTCTGCCCGGTGGCGGCGGAATGGGTAGCGATAGCTTTGGCGACTTGAGTGAAGATCAGGTCAGCCTGTCAGGGCCATCTGCCAGCCCAGTAATGTTGCCGCCGCCAACCGCAGGCTATGAACAGCATCTGAATGCCATCAAGGGTCTGGTTGCCGAAGATCCTGCCCGGGTAGCTCAAGTGGTCAAAGAATGGGTCAACAACGATGAGTGAAGACGCGAAAAAGGTGACGCAGAAATTGTCCAAGCTGGACAAGGCAGCGATTTTCCTGCTCAGTCTCGGTGAATCGGACGCCGCCGCCATTCTCAAGCATATGGGCCCGAAAGAAGTGCAGCGGGTGGGTAGTGCCATGGCCGGTATGCGGACCGTGCAGCGCGAGCAGGTGCAGGGCGTGATGAGCGAGTTTGTTGAACAGGTCGGCGAGCAGACCGGTTTTGGCGCTGGCGCAGACACCTATATCCGTACCATGCTGACTCAGGCGTTGGGCGAAGATAAGGCCAATGGCCTGGTTGATCGCATCTTGCTCGGGGGTAATACCTCGGGGCTGGACAGTCTGAAATGGATGGAGCCACGCGCGGTAGCGGATGTGATCCGCTATGAGCACCCCCAGATCATGGCCATTGTGGTGGCTTATCTTGACCCGGACATGGCGGCTGAAGTGGTCAGCTATTTTGATCCCAAGGTGCGCCTGGACGTGCTCCTGCGCGTATCGGCGCTGAATACCGTGCAGCCGTCAGCATTGAAAGAGCTGAACGAAATTCTCGAGAAGCAGTTTGCTGGTAATTCGAATACCTCGCGGGCTGCCATGGGCGGCATCAAGCGTACAGCCGATATCATGAACTTCCTTGAGAGCAGTACCGAGGCGCAATTGATCGAGCAGATCCGCGAGATTGATGAAGACCTGTCGAGCAAGATCGAAGATCTGATGTTTGTCTTCGACAACCTGTCGGATATTGACGACCGTGGTATTCAGGCCCTGCTGCGTGAAGTGTCTTCGGAAGTCTTGATTGTCGCCCTGAAAGGGGCTGATGAAGCGCTCAAGGAAAAAATCTTGCGCAATATGTCCAAGCGTGCGTCGGAGTTGCTGCAGGATGACCTGGAAGCCAAGGGCCCCGTCCGCATCAGCGAAGTCGAGCAGGCGCAGAAAGAAATCCTCACCATTGCCCGTCGCATGGCCGATGCTGGCGAAATCGTGCTCGGTGGCAAGGGTGGCGAGGAGATGCTGTAAATGACCAGTAAAGATGACAGCGACCTGATTCGGGGCCAGGATTCCTCGGCCTTTAATCGCTGGAGTCTGCCCAGCTTTGACGAAGCGCCACATCAGGTGTCACTGGAACGCGATCAGGAAGAAGACGACCAGGCTGATAGCGAAGTTCTTGATGGGGAGCTGGAAGAGGTTGAAGCACCCACCCCCTTTACTGTCGAAGAGCTTGAGCAGATTCGTGAGGAAGCCTACAACGAGGGGTTTGCTACCGGCGAAAAAGACGGCTTCCACTCGGGTCAGTTGAAGGGCCAGCAGGAGGCGCGCAGCAAGCTGGATGAGCGTCTGCTGGAGCTTGAGCAGCTGATGAACAACCTGATGCAACCGATACATAATCAGGATGCGCAGATTGAGGACATGTTGCTGATGCTGGTGCAACAGACCGTGCGCAGCGTGATTCAGCGTGAGCTGGCAACAGATTCGAGCCAGATTATCCATGTTTTGCGCGGGGCGCTGAAAAGCCTGCCGATGGGTGCAGACAATATCCGTATTTACCTTAATCCCGTCGATTTTGAAGCGGTCAAGGTGCTGCGTGAGCGGCATGAAGAAAGCTGGCGCCTGTTGGAAGATGATGAATTGCTTCCCGGCGGCTGCCGGGTGGAAACCGAACACAGCCAGATTGATGCCAGTCTGGAAACCCGTTTGGAGCAGGCGTTGACCCAGTTGCAGGATCAGCATCAGGAGCAGCGCGCGCATCCGGTCGCACCGGACCTGGATGCATTATCTCCGTTACCGCCCAGCCCAGGGCACAGCGATAGCCATGAGTAAGTTTGAGCGTGCCAGTTTTGCCCGCCGCTTGAGCGGCTACCGTGATGCGGTTCAACTGGCGCCGACGCCAGTGGTGGAAGGGCGCTTGATTCGCATGGTTGGGCTCACCCTGGAAGCCGAGGGCTGCAAGGCGTCGGTAGGCAGCCGCTGCCGGGTGATCAGCGAATCCATGCAAGGCATCAGTGAAATTGAAGCTGAGGTCATGGGTTTTTCCGGTAACAAGACCTATCTGATGCCAGTGGAAAGTGTTCAGGGTATGCAGCCGGGGGCCCGGGTGGTGCCCAGTTCTGGCAGTAGCCGTTTGCCGATGGGTGTCAGCATGCTGGGCCGGGTGGTGGATGGTATCGGGCGCCCACTTGATGGCGCCGGGCCAATCATGGCGGCGGATATGGTTGACCTTAACGGCCCGGTGATCAACCCCTTGAAGCGCCACCCGATTGATCAGCCGTTGGACGTTGGTATTCGTTCGATCAACAGTCTGTTGACGGTGGGCCGTGGCCAGCGTTTGGGGCTGTTTGCCGGCAGCGGTGTCGGCAAAAGTATGTTGCTGGGCATGATGACGCGCTTCACCGATGCGGATATCACCATCGTTGGCCTGGTTGGCGAGCGCGGACGTGAGGTGAAGGAATTTATCGAACAGATTCTGGGTGAGGAGGGCATGGCCCGCTCTGTGGTGGTCGCCTCACCGGCCGATGATGCCCCGTTGATGCGGTTGCGCGCCGCCATGTATTGCACCCGGATTGCCGAATACTTTCGTGATCAAGGTAAAAATGTTCTGCTCTTGATGGACTCATTGACCCGCTTTGCCCAGGCCCAGCGGGAGATTGCTTTGGCGATTGGCGAGCCGCCAGCGACCAAGGGTTATCCACCGTCAGTCTTTGCCAAGCTGCCGCAACTGGTTGAACGGGCTGGCAACGCTGAAGAGGGTGGCGGTTCGATTACTGCGTTTTATACTGTATTGTCCGAAGGCGATGACCAGCAAGACCCGATTGCTGACGCCTCGCGGGCGATTCTCGATGGCCATGTGGTGCTTTCCCGCCGGCTGGCGGAAGAGGGGCATTACCCAGCGATTGATATTGAAGCCTCGATCAGCCGGGCCATGCCGCAGATCGTTTCCGCCGATCATCTGCAAAAGGCGCAACTGTTCAAGCAGACCTATGCGCGCTACCAGCAAAGCCGAGATCTCATCAGTGTCGGCGCCTATTCCGCCGGTTCCGATCCCTTGACCGACAAAGCGATTGCGAAAATGCCAGCCATGCAGGGCTTCCTGCGTCAGGGTTTGACCGAGAGCGTGTCACTGGAAGACAGCCAGCAGCAATTGCAACAGATCATCAGCCATGAGTGAAAGCCGTGTCCGCCGCTTGCAGCCGGTGCTGGATATGGCGCTCGAGGAAGAGCGCAAGGCCGCGGGTATGTTGGGTAAATGCCAGCAGCAATATGACGATGCCCATGCCCGGCTGCATGATCTGAATTACTACGCTGAAGAGTACCAGCGTGGTTGGGCTGAGCGCGGTGCTCAGGGTGTCAACCGCCAATGGTTGGTCAACTACCAACAGTTCCTGGGCCAAATGCAGAGCGCCGTGGTACAGCAGGAGCAAACCCTGCAGTGGCATCAGAGCAGTGTCGAGAAGGCCCGGCTAAACTGGCAGCAGCGCTACCAACGGGTTGAAGCGTTGCGCAAGTTGATCGACCGCTACCGTGAAGAGGCGCGTGTCCGGGCTGACAAGCAAGAGCAGAAAATGTTGGATGAGTTGTCGCAACGGGCGCATAGCGTGACTCGCAGGGAGCATTAAAACTGCGCAGGGGAAACGCCTTATTTGAGCAGCAGCGGGCACAAATGCTGCTATGCTGAATTTATTCAGACTTGGGTGTTAAGGAGCAAGGCATGCCGATTCAGGCCGAACTAACGGAAAGTGGCCAGTTGCTGACTATCAAGGTAAGCGGGCGCTTCGATTTTTCATCCCATCAAGCTTTTCGTGAGGCCTATGAGCGTGCGGGCCTATCGCCGCGTAGTTATTGCATCGACTTGCATGAAACGGACTATATTGATAGCTCGGCATTGGGCATGTTGCTGTTACTACGCGATCACGCTGGCGGCGATGTGGCTGATATCCGTATTCAGCATGCCAGCCCGGAAGTGCGCAAGGTGCTGAGCATTTCCAACTTCGAACAACTGTTTCGAATCGAGTAGGGCCCCCTATGGCTGCCGCGCAAGCACAGCACGCTGCCCCGCCAGCCGGCTTGCGTATTCTGGTGGCTGACGATAACCCGGCAGACCGGCTGATTCTGTCGCGTTTGGTATCGCGTCAGGGGCATGAGGTGTTAGCCGCCGAGAACGGGGCCGATGCAGTCGAGTTGTTTCGTCGCGAGCGCCCGCAGTTGATCCTGCTGGATGCACTGATGCCGGTGATGGACGGCTTCGCGGCTGCGCGGCTTATTCGTGAAGCTGCCGGTGAAGACCTGGTCCCGATCATCTTTCTCACTAGCCTGACTGAAACTGACGCTCTGGTACGTTGCCTGGAAGCGGGCGGCGATGACTTTCTGACCAAGCCCTACAACCCAGTGATTTTGCAGGCCAAGATTCAAGCGTTTCAGCGTATGCAGGAAATGCATCAGACCCTGCAGCAGCAGCGTGATCTGATCAGCCGGCAGCACGAGCGCATGGTGCATGATCAGGAACTGGCCAAGCGGATTTTTGATCGCGTCGCACATGCTGGTGCCTTGGATGCGCCCAATGTGCGTTACCTGCAATCGGCCTATGCGATGTTCAATGGTGATGTATTGCTCGCGTCCCAGCGCCCGGCTGGGGGCATGCACGTATTGTTGGCTGACTTCACTGGTCATGGCCTGTCGGCAGCCATCGGCGCCATGCCGCTGGCAGAGGTGTTCTATGCCATGAGCGCGCGAGGCTATGCCTTGCAGGATATTCTCATCGAGCTGAACGACAAGTTGGAACGAATCCTGCCAGTCGGCGTGTTCTGTTGCGCTCTGTTGGCCGAGATCAACCCGCTAAAGCATAAGCTGGAAGTCTGGAATGGCGGACTGCCGGATGCCGTCCTGCTGGATGCCGATGGTGGCGTGCAGCACTGGCTGCCGTCCACCCATTTGCCGCTGGGCGTGGTTGCCAATGACCGTTTTGATGCGCGTACCTTGAGTTTGCCGATGCTGCCTGAGCAGCGCCTGTTGTGCTGGACTGACGGCATTATCGAAACACGCAATGCTGCCGGTGACCAATTTGGCGATAGCGGCGTGGCTGCTGTACTGGCAGAGGTGGGGCCGCCGGAGCAACTGTTTGATCGGTTGCTGACAGCGATCGAGGATTTTCATGGGCGAAAAGATGATGACCTGAGCTTGCTACAGGTGAGCATGCCTGCGGAGAGTCTGGTGCCAGCGCCCGTCATGCGCTTGCGCAGTTATCGTGAAATGCATGACTGGCGGCTGGAGCATGTTTTTCGCGCCCAGGCCATTCGTACCCAGAACCCCTTGCCCTGGCTGCTGGATGAACTGCTCAGGGTCCCCGGCTTGCGTGACCATGCGGGCACCTTGGCGACCATTTTGTCTGAGCTGTTCAGTAATGCTCTGGAGCATGGGCTGTTGGCTCTTGATTCATCCCTCAAGGCGACCGCCGAAGGCTTCAATCGTTATTATTTACAGCGTGGCGAACGCCTGCAGGCGTTGGACTCTGGCTGGATTCGGGTAATGCTAGACCATAGTCAGCAAGCTGCTGGCGGCCGTCTGCTGATTGAAATTCAGGACAGTGGCCCAGGCTTTGTAGTGGGTGAGCCGGCAGCAAATAAAACAGAAGTTTTCCGTTATGCTGGGCGTGGATTGGCTTTGGTGACGGCCCTGACGGATGAATGTCGGGTGTTGCCGAATGGCCTGGGCGTGCAGGTGCTATTTACCTGGCGCCTGCCCGACAGTAACCGCTGAAGGATACCCATGAGTAACCGCTTGCCCGATCTGGACAGCGATGTTTTGGTTGCCCTGCATGAGTTGATGCAGGACGATTTTCCGTTGTTGGTCGAAACGTTCACTTTGGACGCTGAACAGCGTCTGCAGCAATTGCGCAGTCACTTGCACAGCGGCGACTGGCGTGCCCTGCGACACAGCGCCCACAGCTTCAAAGGCAGTTGCGGCAATATGGGTGCCCTGGCCCTGCAAAATGCCTGCCTGCAACTTGAACAGGCAGCCGAGCAGGCCGATGCCGATCAGGCTGCAGGGCTTGTCGCCCAGTTGCCTGAGATGCTGCACAGGGTGATCAGTCGCCTCTAAGTCCAGCTACCTGTATCCATTATTGCCGCTTTCTGGCCCATGTCTTGCATTCTTTTCTGGCAATACCCAATGTGATGGAGACTTGTCATGGCAGTCGGTCTGAATCTGCTGGCGCTGCTTAACCCGGATACGCGCAGCGGCGCGGTACCCGGTTTGTTTGCTGACTCGGCTGGAGCCCCCGAAGATCAGGGCACAGGCAGTTTTGCCGAGCTGCTCAAGGGCGAGTATGGCGACGACCTCAAAGCCATGCTGGATGACCTGCCCAGCGCTGAACGGGAAGAGCTGTTGGCGGCAATGGCGCAGCTGTCACTGGCTACTGACGGCAAGGAATTGCCGTCAGCCGTTGATCGTTTGTTGCAGGATCTGCCGGACATGCCATCACTGACTGATGAGGCTGCCTTGCGTTTACAGCAGGGCGGTGAGGCCGCTCTGGATGTCCTGGCGACACTGGTGCCGGAATGGCGCCAATGGTTGAGTGACGCAGCAGACGATGTTGACAGTGAGCGCTTGCAGGCTGCTGTCGATCAGGTCGCTGATTCGGTTGCTCAGGCCGCAGAAAGCGCGGATGAAGTCAGTGCCTATGCTGCTTTGGCCTCAGGGCAGGTGGCAGCCAATTCGATGTTGGCAGGTAGTGCTGAGGCAGAGGCTGAGTCCGTCAGCCGTACACGCTTTTCGCTGGCGCAAATGCTCGGCTCGCAACGAACTCAGGCGGATGATCCAGCGAATGCCCGGGACAACCAGTCCCGGCTGGATACCGAGACGGACAAGCGCAGCCTGAACAACGATGATTTTGCTGGTTTGCGCCGCAAAGCCAGCCTGGATTTGAACGCCAACGCGACGACCAGTCCGCGCGCGGCAGAAACAGCGTTGCGTGCTGAGCCTGCGACGCGCCGCAGTGGCGGTGAAGATGCAGCCGAAGGCGTCCGGGTTAACCAACCAGGCTCAGCTGCAGCTGCGGCCGCTTTGACTGCTCGTCCGGTGGCAGCCGCTAGTCAGGCCCTCGGGGTGCCTTTTGGCCAGCCCGGCTGGAGTGAGGCTGTGGTCGACAAGGTGATGTGGATGTCCAGCCGCAATTTGAGCAGTGTTGAGATTCGTCTGACGCCGGCGGAAATGGGACCCCTGGAGATCACTCTGCAAAATCGTGGGCAGGAACTGCAAGTGCAGTTTGTTAGCCAGAACCCCAGCGTACGCGAAGCGCTGGAATCTCAGGTTGTTCGCTTACGCGAAATGGTCGGTCAGCAGGGTCTGGAGCTGGTGGATGTCTCGGTTGGTGACAATGGTGCCAGCCAGCAGCAGGAACAGGCTGAGCGCCAAGCTGCACGTCTGGCTGCACAGGCTGCGGGTGATATCGTCGCTGAAGACCGAGGCGGCAGTGCCGAAGCGCGGGTATTGCCTATGGCTGGCAGCAGCGATCGGCTGGTTGATTATTACGCCTGAGGCGCATAGTGTTATGTCCTTCCAACCCGGCTAATCAGCCGGGTTTATGCGTTATCCCGTCGCGACTTTTCCCCGGCATGCCTATATGATGTTCACTACACTTGGCATGAAGCATGCTTTGGTAGTTTGCATAGCCGGATATAACCGATCGGATGATGGATTTTTGACATGGCAAAACAGCAGCAAGCCCAGCAAGCGCCTGACAATGGCGCCGAGACACCGAAGAAAAGCAAGGGCAAGTTGTTTCTGCTGATTGGTGTCGGCCTTTTGGCGCTATTGTTGTCGGTGGGAGGCGTGGTGTATTTCGTCCTCTCGGGTGACGATGCAGCAGACAGCAGCGAACCGGCAGCACCCGTGCACATGCCGGCGATCTATCAACCACTGGATCCAGCCTTTGTGGTCAACTATACCCATGCTGGCCGTCAGCGCTACATGCAGGTGAGCGTAGTACTGATGGGGCGTGATCCAAAGAAAATGCAGGATGCTACCCGGCATTTTCCGCTGATCCGCAATCAGCTGGTGATGCTGTTTTCCGGTGAAGACTTTGAAGAGCTGTTGACTGCCGAAGGCAAGGAAACCCTGCGCGAGCGTGCCACCCTGGCGGTGCAATCAATACTTGAGCGGGAAATGAGTGATCCGGTTGTCGAAGCGGTACTGTTCACCAACATGGTAATGCAATAGGACATAAGGCATGGCTGTTCAGGATCTGCTGTCACAGGATGAAATCGACGCCCTTTTGCACGGGGTGGATGACGGGGCCATCGATGCCGATGAAGACCTTGATCCCACGGGTATACGCAGCTACGACCTGACCAGTCAGGACCGTATCGTTCGCGGGCGTATGCCGACGCTGGAAATGATCAACGAGCGTTTTGCCCGCTATACCCGCATTAGCATGTTCAACCTGTTACGCCGCTCGGCGGATGTTGCTGTCGGTGGTGTTCAGGTCATGAAGTTTGGCGAATATATTCATTCGCTCTACGTGCCGACCAGTCTCAATCTGGTCAAAATGAAGCCACTGCGCGGCACTGCTTTGTTTATTCTTGATGCCCGCCTGGTATTCAAACTGGTTGATAACTTCTTTGGTGGCGATGGCCGCCATGCCAAGATCGAGGGGCGTGAGTTCACGCCAACCGAGTTGCGCGTGGTTCGCATGGTGCTGGATCAGACCTTTCTTGACCTGAAAGAAGCTTGGCAGGCGGTCCAGGACGTCAACTTCGAGTACGTTAATTCCGAGGTTAACCCGGCATTGGCCAATATCGTCAGCCCCAGCGAAGTGGTTGTGGTATCCACTTTCCACATTGAGCTGGATGGCGGCGGTGGCGATATGCACGTGACCTTTCCCTACTCGATGATCGAGCCACTGCGCGAAGTCTTGGACTCCGGCGTGCAATCAGATGTTGATGAGCATGACGAGCGCTGGGTTAAGGCATTGCGTGAAGAAATTACAGCAGCAAAGGTGCCCCTGAGCGCCACCGTGGTCAAGCATCAACTCAAACTACGTGATTTGCTCAGTATGCAGGCCGGTGACGTGATTCCGGTGGAAATGCCGGACTACATGGTGATGTGCGCCAATGGTGTGCCCACTTTCAAAGCCAAAATAGGTTCGGTCAAAGGCAATTTAGCCTTGCAAATTCTGGAACCGGTTGTGCGCCCGAAATAAGCGGCACGACGGACAACATTGACGTGGGAGGAAGGCCGTAATGGCTGACGAGAACAAGCCCGAAGAAGAACAAATGAGCCCTGAAGAACAGGCTCTGGCCGACGAATGGGCTGCGGCATTGGATGAGGCCGGTGCCGACACCAGCCAGGATGACATCGACGCCATGCTGGCGGAAAGTGGTGCGGATGATACCCAGCGCATGCCGATGGAAGAGTTCAACCAGTCGGGCGGTGGCCAGCCGCCAGCGTCCGGTGATAATCCCAATCTGGACGTGATTTTGGATATTCCGGTGACTATTTCCATGGAAGTAGGGAATACCGATATCACGATCCGTAACCTGTTGCATTTGAATCAGGGGTCAGTGGTCGAGCTGGATCGTCTGGCGGGCGAGCCGCTGGATGTGATGGTTAACGGTACCCTGATTGCTCACGGTGAGGTGGTGGTGGTTAACGAGAAGTTCGGTATCCGACTGACCGATGTTATCAGCCCCTCCGAACGCATCAAGAAGCTCAAGTAATGCGCGCTCTGCTGCCCCTGTTCTTATTGCTGACCAGCCCGCTGCTGCAGGCCGAGGCGGAACTGCCGCCGCGTACTCTGGGCTCGGCGACACAGAGCTCACTGACTGCACAGATTATGCAGCTGGGTCTGGGTTTGATGCTGGTGGTTGGCTTGATTTTTGTGCTCGGTTTTTTGCTGCGCAGGGTCGGCCCTATGGCGGGGATTGGCAGTCAGCAAATCCGGGTCATCAGTAGTCTGCCGCTGGGTACCCGTGATCGTTTGTTACTGGTCGATGTGGCTGGCACGCAAATGCTGCTCGGCGCTTCTGCCGGGCGCATCAATACCCTGCATGTGTTTGATGAGCCCGTGGCCAACCTGGATGAGGCGCGGCAGCAAGGTGACTTTGCGCGCAAACTGCAAGCCCTGTTGAAACGGGAGCCGAACGAATGAGCCGTGGACTCTGGCTGTTACCCCTGCTGCTGTTGGCCCCGAGTGTTTTGGCCCAGTCTGCCGCTGATGCCTTGTCCCTGTCGGCGGTCACCCTGACTACGGATGATGATGGCCAACAAACCTATTCGGTGAGCTTGCAAATTCTGCTGTTGATGACGGCGCTGACCTTTATCCCCGCCTTCGTCATGATGATGACCAGCTTTACCCGGATTATCATCGTATTTGCTATTTTACGTCAGGCATTGGGTTTGCAGCAGACACCGTCGAGCCAGATTCTTGTGGGGTTGGCGTTATTTCTTACCCTGTTCGTCATGGCGCCGGTGTTCGAGCGTATCAACGAGAATGCTTTGCAGCCTTATATCAATGAAGAAATGACCGGGGAGCAGGCGCTGGAGGCGGCGAGTATCCCGATGCGCGACTTTATGCTGGCGCAGACCCGGGAAACCGATCTGGAGCTCTTTGTCCGCCTGGCGCAACGGACTGATCTTAACAGTCCGGATGATGTGCCTTTCCATATTCTGGTGCCGGCTTTTGTAACCTCAGAGTTGAAGACGGCGTTCCAGATCGGTTTCATGATCTTTATTCCCTTCTTGATCATTGATCTGGTGGTTGCCAGTGTGCTTATGGCCATGGGTATGATGATGCTATCACCGCTGATCATTTCGCTACCCTTCAAGATCATGCTCTTTGTGCTCGTTGATGGCTGGGCGCTGGTGATTGGCACCCTGGCCGCCAGCTTTGCGGTGACATAGGAGACCTGCCATGACCCCTGAAGTCGCCGTTGATCTGTTTCGTCAGGCCGTCTGGCTGACCGCCGTGATGGTGTCGGTCATTGTATTACCCAGCCTGGTGGTGGGTCTGATTGTGGCGATGTTCCAGGCGGCAACCCAGATCAACGAGCAGACGCTGAGCTTTCTGCCGCGCTTGTTGTTTACTTTTATGACCCTGATCTGGGTTTCGCCCTGGCTAGTCACTGAGCTGGTGGATTTCAGCCGACGACTGTATATGGAAATTCCCGGGCTGATCGGCTGATGCTGGCGCTCTCCGCCACTGAACTCATGGGTATGGTATCGACCTATCTGTGGGTTCTGTTCCGCATCGGCGCCATGGTTATGGCGATGCCGGTGCTGGGCACCCAGTTGCTGCCAATGCGCATCCGCCTGTACCTGGCTATTTTGCTGACCTTTATGGTCGCGCCCTATATTCCGCCGGTACCCCAGATCGATGCGCTGTCGCTGGCTAGCTGGATGATCATTGCCGAGCAGATCCTGATTGGTGCAGCTATGGGCTTTATGCTGCAGTTGCTATTTCAGATTCACGTGATTGCCGGTCAGATTATCGCGATGCAGATGGGTTTGGGTTTCGCCTCGATGAATGATCCGGCGATGGGGATTTCGGTGGCCGTGGTCAGTCAGATCTTCACCATGTTGGTGACGCTGTTGTTCCTTGCCATGAACGGGCATTTGGTCGCTATTGAAGTGCTGGCGGAAAGCTTTGTGACGCTGCCGATAGGGCAGACGCTGGCGGCGGTGGATTTCTATACGCTGGTACTGCGCTTTTCCTGGGTGATGGCGGCGGCCTTGTTGATTGGCCTGCCGGCGGTTACTGCCCTGTTGATCGTTAACCTGTCTTTTGGTGTGATGATGCGCGCTGCGCCGCAGCTCAACGTATTTTCGATTGGTTTTCCGCTGACCCTGTGTCTGGGGCTCTTCATTATCTGGGTGCTGCTGGGCAACATGGTGCAGTCTTATCAGTTGTTGCTGGGCGAAGCGCTCATCTGGCTACGTGAAATGGTGGGGGCGAGCTGATGGCCGAACAACAGGACAGCAGTCAGGAAAAAACCGAAGAACCTACCCCTAAAAAACTCAAGGATGCGAAAGACAAGGGGCAGGTGGCACGATCCAAGGAGTTAAATACTCTGGCAGTGGTCATGGTTGCTGCGCTGGGCCTGTTAAGTTTTGGTGCCGGTATGGCTGGCCGCATGCTGGATATCATGCGCCATAATTTCAGTATCGAGCGCGCTGCGCTGTATAACACCGACAGTATGGGCTGGCATCTGATGGCGTCGATTGAGCAGGGGCTGTATATCCTGGCGCCGCTGTTTTTTATCCTGTTGATCGCCTCTTTGGTGGGCCCCGTTCTGTTGGGAGGGTGGCTGTTCAGCGCGAAGTCGATGGCACCCAAGTTCTCGCGCATGAATCCGCTGTCTGGCCTCAAGCGCATGTTTTCGATGAAAGCGCTAATGGAGCTGGCCAAGGCGCTGGCCAAGTTCCTCGTGGTGCTCACCGTGGCGCTGATTGTTCTGGGCCTTCGTCGTGACGATCTGTTGTCTCTGGGCAATAAGACGCTGCCGGATGCGATCTATCACAGCGCCTGGATTCTGAGTACGTCTTTGTTAATCCTGGCGTGTTCGCTGATAGTCATCGCGATGGTCGATATTCCTTTTCAGATCTATGACAACAAGAAAAAACTGAAAATGACCAAGCAAGAGGTCAAGGACGAATATAAGGACAGTGAGGGTAAGCCCGAGGTCAAGGCCAAGGTGCGGCAATTGCAGCGCGAGGTCGCTGATCGCAAGATGCTCTCTGAAGTACCCAATGCGGATGTGGTGATTACCAACCCGACCCATTTTGCTGTGGCCCTGAAGTACGACCCGGAGCGCGGCGGCGCGCCCATGCTGGTGGCCAAGGGTGGTGACTTTATGGCGCAGAAGATCCGTGAAATCGCCCAGGAGCACCAGGTGTTAGTGCTGGAGTCACCGCCGTTGGCGCGGGCTGTGTTCTATACCACTGAGGTGGATCGTGAGATTCCCGCCGGGCTGTATCTGGCGGTGGCGCAGGTGCTGGCTTACGTTTTTCAGTTGCAGCAATACCAGGCGGGTAAAGGCAAGAAACCGCCCAAGCCGCCGGAGCCGAAGATTCCTGAGGATTTGCAACATTAAGCGTGCAGCTTAAATCTACTTGGTGTGCCTGCCAGATTGCCGCTGACCATTGCTGGACACGCCGTGAACCCTTCCATGGGGGCTCGTAGATGCCATCCTTGGCATCTAACGGTCCAGCAATGGTCAGCGGCAACCTGGCTACAGAGCTTGTGCATCGACGGTCTGGCCCAGCTGGCTGGCAACACCGCTGATCATTGCCGTGCAGTGGTCAGTGGGACCCTCCACACTCGTTGTTTCAACCGCAAATGCGTGACCGCGCAGCCAGATAGTCCGCTTTGAGTTCGGCAACCACCTCAGCGGTTGATTGCACCTGCTCAATATTCCCCACGCCTTGACCGGCACCCCAGATATCACGCCAGGCTTTGGACTTGCTGCTGCCGCCGGAGCCAAACTTCATGGTGCTCTTGTCACCTTCCGGTAGGTTGTTGGGGTCCAGGCCGGATTTTTCGATACTGCCGCGCAGGTAGTTGCCATGCACCCCGGTAAACAGGTTGGAGTAGACGATATCGCCGGCGGTGCTGTCGACCAGCATCTGTTTGTAGGCTTCATCGGCGTTGGCTTCATGGGTAGCAATGAAGCGTGTACCGATATAGGCGAAATCAGCACCCATGGCCTCTGCGGCCAGAATTTGTTTGCCCTGACTGATGGAGCCGGATAGTGCGATCGGGCCGTCATAGAATTTGCGGACTTCCGAGACCAGGGCGAAGTTGCTCAGAGTGCCCGCATGTCCGCCGGCGCCAGAGCAGACCAGAATCAGACCATCGACACCTGCCTCAATGGCCTTTTCCGCATGGCGCACGCTGATCACATCATGGAATACCTTGCCGCCATAGCTGTGTGCGACTTCCACGGCTGCATGGGGTGCGCGCAAGCTGGTGATCATCAGCGGAACTTCGTATTTGGCACACATGTCCAGGTCGTGTTGCAGGCGATCATTGGACTGGTGCACGATCTGGTTGACGGCGAAGGGGGCGACTTTCTTGTCCGGGTTGGCGGCGCGGTATTCAGCCAGTTCCGTGGTCAGTTGTGCCAGCCATTCATCCAGTAATTCTGCTGGGCGGGCATTCAATGCCGGAAAGGAGCCGACAATGCCATTTTTGCATTGGGCGGCGACCAGTGCAGGATTGGAAATAATGAACAGGGGTGAGGCAATAACTGGAATATCCAGTTGTGCCTTGAGTTCCTCGGCATATGACATGGGCTGATCTCATCGGTTAAAAACCCAGTCTACTGGCAGCTACAGCGCAAGCGCCAGCCCCATAGGCGGGGCTGTTAACAGAATATAATAAGAAAGCGTTACGGTAGATCGAGCAGTTCGAGTTCCCTGACCAGTTGATCAACGTCATCTTCCATCAACGCGCGAAGATGCGCCTCGTAATCTTCCAGTGGGCTGGTGGGATCGATGATGATTTCTACCCGGCGGTTCAGTGATCGGGTATCCGGGAAGTCATTACTGGCGCGGGGCCTGGTTTCAGCGTAGCCCTGGACCCGCAGACGGTCTGGCTGGACGGCACCGGTATGTAGTAGCGCGTTTGCAACTGAAGAGGCGCGGGCCGCTGAGAGGTCCCAGTTGGAGCGAAAGCGGGCAGTGCTGATGGGGATGTCATCCGTATGACCTTCAACGGTGATTTCGCCCGGAATGCGCGCCAATACATCGGATATCTTCAGCAGCATATCTTCAAACTCTATGGTCATGTCTGCTGAACCCGACGGGAAAGAGCCACGTTCTTCTACGCGAATGATGACGCGCTTGCGGTCGCTGAGAACGCTAACTTTGCCATCGAGAACTTCTTGCTCCAACAATTCAGCCAAGCTGTCCGAGGCGGCATTTACCTGCTCGCGGATGGCCAGGTCAATATTCTGTTCGATAACCGCTTCCAGTTGTTCGCGCAGGGTGTCAAGTTGCGGCTGTTGATCAGTAGTAGTTTGCCGCACTTCATCGATTGGCGTTGGCTCGGGGACGCCAGGTGAAAAGTTATCGAAGATCGGACTGGTACCCATGGGGATGTCGACCGCAGGCACATCACGCTGCACGCCAAAGGCGGCTTGTAGCGAACCGGCGATCTGTTTGAATTTCATCGCATCGATTTCGGAGAATGACAGCAAGAGAACAAAAAAGCACATCAGCAGTGACATCAGGTCAGCAAAGGTGACCACCCATGCTGCCGGGCCTTTTTTCTCTTCTTCCTCAAGTTCCATCAACCCAACTCCGCGGTGTCGGTATCCTTGCTGCGTTTGGTGGGCGGCAGGTAGCTGCTGAGGAGTTGCTCAATAACCCGTGGGTTGGTGCCTTCCTGGATTGCCAGGATGGCATCAATCCATAAGGCTTGCATGCGCGCTTCCTCGGTCATGCGCAAATTGAGTTTGTCGGCAATCGGAATGAATACCATGGTCGCCATCATTGCGCCGTAAAGGGTGGTCAGCAGGGCTACTGCCATTGCTGGGCCGATGGCTTTTGGGTCGTCCATGTTGGAGAGCATTTGTACCAGCCCGATCAGGGTACCGATCATGCCCATGGCTGGGGCTACATCGCCCATAGCAGAAAAAACCTTGGCGCCCCAGCGGTTACGGTCGAGGGTTAGCAAGCGTTCCTTTTCCAGAATGGCTTTGACGGTTTCCTGGGGATGGCCATCAATCAACAGTTGCATACCGTTTTGCAGGAACTTGGATTTGATTTCCTGGTCCTCAAGTGCCAGCAAGCCTTGCTTACGGGCAATACCTGCCAGTTCTACCAGTTCGTTGATGCTTTCTTCAGTGTCAGGCAAACGAAAGGAAAATGCGCGCCCAGCTACTTTTATGGCGCCAACGAATTGACTTACACTAAACTTGGCCAACACAACAAACAGGCTGCCCCCGCCGACAATCAGCAGTGAAGGCACACTAAGAAAAACTTCGGTCGAGGCGCCGAGAACTATGGCGACAGTAATGATAGCAATCGCGCCAATAAGGCCAATAAGTGTAGCTAAATCCACGACATC
>REBY01000178.1 GCA_007692485.1 Pseudomonadaceae bacterium
GCGCCATTGTTGCCGGGTTCTTCGCCGTTTGAGCAGGCGCCGAGCAGGCCTAGTAGCGCTAGCAGGACGAGATGATACCGATTGATAAACGGCATAGCCGTGG
This sequence comes from Pseudomonadaceae bacterium, assembly GCA_007692485.1. Classification (GTDB taxonomy): domain Bacteria; phylum Pseudomonadota; class Gammaproteobacteria; order Pseudomonadales; family Pseudomonadaceae; genus Halopseudomonas. The sequence continues at coordinate 104 of REBY01000178.1, forward strand.
CTCCTGTCACTTGTTTGACTCTATCTGGTTAGCTTGCGCTTGCAGAAAAAGATGGATTTCACGCAGTTGGTTTTCGCTGAATGGAGAAATATCCAGCAGCTCCTGCAGGCACATACCGTCATGTGCCAGCCAGACCAGCAGCGTTTGCATGTCGTTACTGGCGCCCATGGTGTCCAGCAATTGGCGGTAATGTTCACGCACGGGCTCAAGCAGTGCGGGGTTGTCGGTCGCTGCGGTCAGCAGAGCTTGTGCTGTGCCCAGGCTGACGTCTTCGCGCTGTTGTTCACGGCAGGCTATCAGGGTACCGAGCGGGCCTAATTCGGGCTGTTCGGCCTGGATTCGGTCGAGCCTGGTATGACGGTCTTCCAGTAGGTGGCCAATCATGCCTTCGATCAGGGCATCCTTGCTCTTGAAGTGGTACATCACGCCGCCCTTGCTCAAGCCGCAGGCGTTGGCCACGGCGTCCAGCGTTACGGCGCGACTGCCTTGCTCACCGGCAATCTTCAACGCAGCTTCGAGGATGGTCTGACGGGCGTTTTCCCGTACAGAGGTTGATTTAGACATGCGGACACTCTCTTACTATACCGACCAGTTGGTACAGTAAAAGAATGCCAAAGTGCTGTAAAGCGTTCATTGCATTGAAGCAGGGTATGTTCAGATTTGGCTGAGTGCGTGGCGGAATTCGTCGAGTGGCGCCGGTCTGCCAAACAAGTAACCTTGATAATGACGGCAGCCTAATTGCAGAAGCTTCTCGCGTTGTGCTTCGGTTTCCACGCCTTCAGCAATTACATCGAGTTGCATGGCTTTGGCCAGAGTAATAATGGCTTCGGCAATCGCTTGGTCATTGCTGTTGGTCAGTAGATCGCGGACAAAACGCTGGTCGATTTTCAGTTGATTGATAGGTAGCTGTTTCAAGTAAGCGAGCGAGGAATATCCGGTGCCAAAATCATCAATTGAGAAGCTGATGCCTTGCTGGCGCAAGGTGCGCATCTTGCCAACGACTTCGTCGAGGTTGTTGGCCAGCAGGCTTTCGGTGATTTCCAGTTTCAGGCGTTGAGGGTTGGCACCGGTTTTCTGTAGGGTCTGAAGTAGGTGGCGGACCAGGTCGCCGCGGCGAAACTGCACAACGCTGATATTCACTGCCAGGCACAGCTCGGCGGTGGCCGTGTTTTGTCCCCAGCTTGCCAAGGTTTGGCAGGCCTGTTCCAGTACCCATTCACCAATGGGTACGATCAGGCCGGTTTCCTCAGTCAGGGGGATGAAATCAGCCGGTGACACCATGCCGCGCTCGGGATGTTGCCAGCGCAATAACACCTCTGCGCCGACATGACATCCGTGATCATCGACCTGAATCTGATAATGCAGGCAGAACTGCTGCTGGCGAATTGCTGCGTGCAGATCTTGCTCCAGGGCGGCACGGGCGGTGACCGCGACTTGCATTTGCGGATCAAAGAAATGGATGCTGTTGCGGCCAGCAGCTTTGGCTTTGTACATCGCCATATCTGCCTGTTTGAGCAGGTCTTCCCGGGAGGCGCAGTGATCGTTGAACAAGGTGATGCCTATGCTGGCAGAGCCGCGATAATCCAGGCCTTCCAAGGTAAAGCTGCGATTGATCTCGGACAGCAGCTTTTCGGCCACTACTTCTGCCTGGTTGGCTGCTTCGTGGTTATCCACAGAGAGTTCTTCCAGCATGATGATGAACTCGTCACCGCTCAGCCTTGCTACGGTATCGCCCTTGCGCACGCCTTGGGTTAGCCGGTTAGCCACCTGTTGCAAGAGACGGTCCCCCTGGCCGTGGCCGGCGCTATCGTTGAGGCTCTTGAAGTTGTCCAGATCAAGAAACAGCAGCGCGCTATGGCGCTGGTGCCGGTCGGCATTGGCAATGGCTTGTTGCAGGCGATCGAGTAGCAAGCGCCGGTTGGGCAACTGGGTCAGGCCGTCATAAAAGGCCAGTTGACGAATCTCGTCTTCCCCTTTCTTGCGTTCGGTGATGTCGCGGATCATGCCGATAAACAGGCGTTCGCCTTCCTGTTTTACTTCGGCAATACCGATCTCGATGGGGAAACGGTGACCGTCCTTGTGCAGACCTTCCAGCTCACGGCCTTTACCGATAATACCGCCAAGCCCCGAGCCCATATAGTTGTGAATATATGAGTCGTGATGACTGCGGTGGGGTTCAGGCATCAGTATGTTGACGTTTTTGCCCAGTACTTCAGGGTAGCTGTAACCGAAGATTTGCTCGGCAGCGGGGTTGAAGGATTGGATGGTGCCATCCCCATTGATGGAAATGATGCCATCGAGCATATGTTCAACGATTACCTCCATATGCTGTGACTGCTCTTGCAGCGAATTCTCCGTTTGCACCTGGGCACTAATATCGAAGTGGGTGCCGAGCATGGTTTCAGGTTGGCCGTCGGCGGTAAATGTCGTGATCCGGCCACGGCTATTGATCCAGATCCAGTGACCATCCTTGTGCTGAATACGCAAGTTGGCTTCGTAAAGAGGGATGTCGCCATGGGCATGCTGGTCGATGATATCCAGGCAGTAAGCAAGGTCGTCAGGATGGACTCGTTGCTTCCAGGTGTCATAGGTCACCTGGCCTAGCTCTTCGAGGTCATAGCCGATTAGAGAGGCCCACTTGTTGTTGACCAGCATTTCTTCAGTTTGCAGGTCGAGTTGCCAGGTACCAATGCTGTTGGCATCGATCACGGCCTTGAGCAGATTTTCACTGTTGTGCAGGCGCTCGGCATCGCGTTTTTCCTGGGTGATATTACGCACCAGTATCAGTATTTCTTCACGGTCCAGTATGTGCAGGCGGGCTTCAAAGTACTGATTGTGTTCGGCCAGGAAAAACTCGGAGTTAATCAACTGGTTGGTAGTAAATGCTTGTTTTATGTGTTGGTTCAGTTGTTCGGCCAAAAGGCTGGGTAATACTTCAGCGGGCGTTTTGCCGAGAATCTCATGCGTTGGCATGAGCAAGTCCGGGTGTTCGTTACAGGCAACAAAACGATGCTCACGGTTGACCACAAAGACCATGTCCGGAAGGGTGCTGAGCATGGCGTTGGTACGCGCCATAGTGGCGTTCAGCCGACGCTGCATGTCTGCCTGTTGTACGGTTTCTATTTCATGCTCGATGCAATCAGCGAAGTCGCGTAACGCGGCATGCTGCAGGCTGCTCAGTTGGCGAGGAGCCGGATCGATCAGACAGAGGCTGCCAAGTCGATAGCCGCTGCGGGTGATCAGCGGTGCACCCGCATAAAAGCGAATATGGGGTGGCCCGGTGACCAAAGGGTTATCGGCAAACCGGGGGTCATTCCTGGCATCCGGGATTTCCAGAATGTGGTCGCCCAGAATGGTATGGGCGCAGAAAGAGTGGTCCCGGTGCGTTTCGTCAACCTGCAAACCGACCCTGGACTTGAACCACTGCCGCTCACTGTCCACCAGGGATACCAGGCAGGTTTCAACACGAAAAAACTGTGCTGCCAAACGGGTGATGCGGTCAAATCGGACTTCTGGGGCTGAATCCAGTAATCCGGTCTTCCGCAGCGCGTGAAGGCGCAAGGCTTCATCTTTAGGTGGCGGGGCTGGACTCAAGGTAATCGCCTGTTTTTGTAGAACACAAAAGGAACAGTCTTCTGCAAGATAGCCATTGAAATGCTCTTTGTCATTGGCGAGCGTTAACAATGCGTATCTTTGATATCAGTTTGGCAGTTGCCCGTGCGTGAGCTATAGCTTAAGTACAACAAAAAATTGCCAGTTCCGGCGCTGCCAGTGAGATCGAGGCCATTCATGCGTAAGAACCTTCCGGTCAGTGGTAAGGAAAGAACCTTTGCAGCTGATAAGCGGCTGATTTCCGCCACCGATACCCGCGGTGAAATCCAATACTGCAATGATGAGTTTGAGGCGGTCAGTGGCTTCAGTAGGGCTGAGCTGATTGGTAGCCCACACAACCTGGTGCGTCACCCTGATATGCCGCCAGCTGTGTATGCCCACATGTGGACTTGCCTTAAAGGTGGTAAGTGCTGGATGGGGATCGTCAAGAACCGTTGCAAGAATGGTGACCATTACTGGGTAGAGGCCTATGTGACGCCAGTTACCGAGGCGGGGCAGATTATTGGCTATGAATCGGTTCGTACGGTACCTGATCGTGATCGTGTGATTCGCGCCGAACGGGTCTATCAGAGTATGAATAACGGCAAGTCTCCCTTGGGCAAGGGGCGCCATCTGGCCGGGCTGATGCAATACTGGCCGGTGCTTGTAATCGTTTTGCTGGCAGCCATCGGCACAATGCTGGCTGGCGGCAGTGGTTGGTTGGCCTTGATAGCCGTATTGGCTGGGCTGCTGACTGCGGCGGCTGTGTTGGCTGGCTTTATGAAATCGGTCGGTCTGAACCTGGCCCAGGTGGCCAATCCTTTTGATGATCAGCTGATCTTTACTGGCAAGAACGGCGTCATGGGGCGCCTGCAGATGCTGCTAATCAGCGAGGGCGCGCGCATTCGAACTGCGCTGACCCGTTTGTCCGACTATGCCGAGCAAACCAGCGAGGCGGCGGCCGCCTCTCAGGACCTGGCCAGCAAAACGCGCCAAGCGCTGGATGCGCAGCGCAATGAGACGGATATGGCCGCGACCGCAATGAACCAGATGGCAGCCTCGATCAGCGAGGTGTCAGGCAATGTGCAATTGACTGCGGAGGAAGCACAGAGCGCGCAACGTTTGGTTGACGAGGGAGCGAGCGTAGCTGAGACCACGCTTAGTGTCATTCAGTCGTTGTTGAAAACGGTTGAACAAGTTACCCGAACAGTGGAAGAACTGGCGACTGAAACGGCCCATATCAGTAAGGCGGCTGAACTGATTCAGGCCATCTCCGAGCAAACCAACCTGTTAGCACTGAACGCGGCCATTGAAGCGGCCAGGGCTGGCGAGCAGGGGCGAGGGTTTGCGGTTGTTGCTGATGAAGTGCGCTCGCTGGCGCAGAAAACCCGTGACTCGACCGAGTCCATTCAGCAGGTCATTCTGCGCTTGAGAGACAGTTCACAGGCTGCAGTCAGTATGGCGCACCAGGGAAACGCCGAAGCGGAAAAGGGCCTGAGTCAGGTTGAGCAGACTCAGCAGGCTCTGCAAGGTATTCGCGCTGCGATGGAGCAAATTGGCCGCATGACCCAGCAAATGGCCGCGGCCGCGGAACAGCAGGCCAGCGTGGCAGATACCATTTCCGAGCAGATCCGGCATATTGCCGATTCGGCGGATACCAGTTTGCAGCTTGCGGGTGAGGCCAGTGAGCGGGGGCAATATCTGGAGCAGACTGCTACTGATCTCCAGCGCCTGACAATGCGTTTTAATGGATGATGCAAATCGTTAAACCCGACGTGGTATAGATAGACGGCATGAACAAGAAAGAACTGAAAGCCTTCGCATGCGAGGCAGCCAAAACCCTCAAGTTTGAAAAAGACCTCAACGAATTCAGCCAGATGCTGACCAAGATCACCGTCTAGGTACGACAAGACTCTGACTCTCTATGCCAAGGGTATGACCACCCGTTAGATCGTCGCGACCTTCAAGGAGATGAACGATGCCGATATTTCACCCGCGCTGATTTTGAAAGTCACAGACGCGATGCTCGAGCGGGTTGTGGAATGGCAATCGCGCCCGCTGGATCCGGTCTACCCATCGCCTATCTGGATTGCAACGTGGTGAAAATCCGGCAGGACATGCAGTTATTCCACAAGACCATGTACCTAGCGTGGGCGTCAACCTGGAAGGACACTAGGAACTGCTGGGCATGTGGCACACAGAGAACGAGGGCGCCAAGTTTTGGCTGTGCGTGCTTACCGAGCTCCAGAACCGCGTGTGAAGGATATTCTCATCGTCTGCGTGGATGGGCTCAAAGGCTTCCCCGATGCCGTCAGCGCAGCGTTCCCGCAGA
>REBY01000037.1 GCA_007692485.1 Pseudomonadaceae bacterium
ACCGGCGCACAGGCATAGGACCCGCCCGCGTTCTCAAAAAACGCCTGATCCTGCAACGCGCCTTCGGCAAAGGCAGGAAACTGGCTGCGCACATACCGAAGATCAAGCGCGGGCATGGCGGCGTCATGGACAGTGTCGTGGGGCACGGGGGAACCTCGGACTGGCGTTGCAGCAAGTTGACACTCTGCGCGCGGTCCGGGCCAAAGCGCAACCCCGTGCAGCCGCAAAGGCAGCGCCGTGCACCTGGCAGGTACAGGAGAGATGTTGCGCGAACGGGATGGAGCGGGTGAAGGGAATCGAACCCTCGTCGTAAGCTTGGGAAGCTTCTGCTCTACCATTGAGCTACACCCGCACGCCGCTCTTTATACCCGAGAAACCGCGTAAAAACTACTGCGCTTGGATCACAGTTGCTGATTTAACTGCATCAATCGACTGAAACTGTCGCGCCGCGCGTGCTGGTCGTAAATGCTGCTGTTGACGATAAGCTCGTTGACTTGCGTGCGCTCCAGCAGGCTGGCTAATTGTTCGCTAACGGCGATCTCATCACCAACAAGAGTGCCAGCTAGTGTGGAAAGAACGTGTTGGCGCTCGTGCGGTTGCCAGATTGCGTCCATGTCCTCTACGGGCGGCGGTAGCTGGCCTGGTGTACCGCGCACCAGGTTGAGAAAGGCTTGCTGGTGTGAGCTGGCATGAAATTGCGCCTGATCCCGGCTCTCGGCTACATAAGCATTAATGCCCAGCATGGCGTAGGGTTCTGCCAACTGCTCAGAGGACTGGAAGTGTTCCCGGTAGGTGGCGAGCGCTGCATGCAGGTAATCCGGGGAGAATTGGCCGGCAAAAGCGAATGGCAAGCCGAGCTGGCCGGCCAGTTGTGCGCTGAAGGTGCTTGAGCCCAGCAACCAGATAGGGACTGCTAGCCCGGAGCCGGGCGTAGCTCGCAGACGTTGACCTGGCTGAGCAGGTGCGAGCAGTCGGCGCAACTCATCCAGCATCTGGGGGAAATCCTCGCCATCACTGCGGCCACGCCGCAAGGCCGCCGCGGTGGCCGGGTCAGTGCCCGGAGCGCGGCCCAAGCCCAGGTCGATGCGGTCGGGGTAGAGTGATTCCAGGGTGCCGAATTGTTCGGCAATTTGTAGCGGGGCATGGTTGGGCAGCATGATGCCGCCTGAGCCAATGCGGATAGTGTTAGTGCCCGCGGCAAGAAAACCCATCACTACCGAGGTTGCGGCGCTGGCGATGCCGGTCATATTGTGATGTTCTGCCACCCAGTAACGTTGGTAGCCGGCGCTTTCACAATGGCGGGCCAAAGCCAGGCTGTTATGCAAGGCATCACGTGGCGTTTTGCCGGCGGGCACCGGACAGAGATCAAGCACGGAAAGGGGAATCGTCATGGGTGCTTTGCTCAGTTGGTAACAGGTGGATTTATGCTACTGTCGTAGTATCAAACTTCAAGTGCATTCACGGGCGCATTCAAATGGTATTACCTGTGGTGAGGTGGCGGGCATTGGCTGTTGGCGTGGTCGCTAAACTGGCTTTGTTAGGCAGTGCCGGCTTGATGGCACAAACCCTGAGCTTGCAGCTGACAGACGCTGGCGGTAATCCGTTATCCGGTGCGGTTGTATTACTGGGCGCTGGATCTAGCGCCGAGCCATTACCCACAGCGGTCATGGATCAGGTTGACATGCAGTTTACCCCACATGTGTTGGTAGTGCCGCCAGGCACTGAAGTGAATTTCCCCAACAGCGATGATGTGCGTCATCACGTTTACTCTTTTTCTCCCGCCAAACGTTTTGAGTTACGTCTGTTCAAAGGCTCTGAAGCTCCTCCGGTATTGTTTGATCAGCCCGGCGCCGTGGTGCTTGGCTGCAATATCCATGATCGGATGCAGGGCTACATCCTGGTTGCCGAACAGGCACGGCATGCGTTTTCCGATAGCGCGGGTGAGGTCGAGTTGACTGATCTGCCTGCTGGGCAATGGCCGGTAGCTGTTTGGCATCCGCGCTTACAGGATGCGCCTCCCGTCGATTTGGGCACGTTGACAGCTGGCAGCCATACCCTGCAGGTTGATCTGCCGCCTGAAGCCGCAGAGGCTGAGCCAGAACTTTCCCCGTTGCAGCAACGCTTCCGTCGAGCAGCGGGCCATGCCAAAGATTAAACGTCTGCGCACACGCCTGATGCTGGTGCTGATTGCGCTGTTAGCTGCGGTGCTGATTGCAGTCTTTGCGGCGGTGTTAAATACCACAGGCAATTCAGCAGAGCGTCAAGCGCATCAGCAGCTTCAAGTCGGTGCCAATGTATTGGAGCGCCTGTTAGCGCTGCGCGCGCGTGAATTGGCCAATGCGGCAGAAATTCTGGTGGCGGACTTTGGCTTTCGTGATGCGGTGGCCAGTGGTGACATGCCGACGCTGGCTTCGGCATTGCGCAACCAGGCGGCGCGCATTGGTGCCGATCAGGCCCTGTTCCTGGACACTGAAGGCCGGGTTCGGGTGACTAGTCAGGGTGTTGTCGACGGGGCTGACGATCTTGATCTGCAAGCCATGCAGCCGCTGCCTCAGGGGGGCATGTTGGCTGTGCTGGGTGGTCAGCCATACCTGCTGGTCGAGGCACTGGTGCATGCACCCAGGCTGCTGGGACAGGTAGTGCTGGCGTTCGCCCTGGATGCTGAGTTGGCTGCCGATATGCGCACCTTGACTGGGTTGGAAGTGAGTTTTATCACCCGCCAGCTCGATCAGGTTGTGGATCAGGTCGCGACCTTGGATGACTTTGCGCCAGCCAGTGAAGCCGATTCCGAAGCCATGCGTGTGCTGGCAGGTGAGCATTACCTGACGACACGGTTGGTGTTGTTGACCGAGCCGCCTTGGACGGTATACACCGAATTGCTCAGCCCGTTGCGTGAAGCCCTGGCCATCTTCGACGTGCTCAAGCGTGAACTATGGCTGATTGCTGTGTTGGCGCTGGTGATTTCGTTTATTGCCGCGGCCTTGTTGGCGGGCAGCTTGTCGCGACCGGTCAGTGAGTTGGCGGCTGTCGCACGGCGAATAGGTAGTGGCGACTATCGAGCTCAAGCCAGTTTACAGCGCAGTGATGAGCTGGGCTTGCTGGCGCAAAGTATTGACCAGATGCGCAGCGGCATTGCGCAGCGCGAGCAACAAATCCAGCACAATGCCTTGCATGATCCATTGACCGGACTGGCTAATCTGACGCGCTTGCATGGGCGCTTGGATGAATCGTTGCAGGCCCGTCAACAGGGTGTGCTGGTATTGCTGGCACTGGCTGAGCTGGATGCCATTATTCGCGTGCACGGGCAGACAGCTTTCGAACAGGCCATCATCGATCTGGCCAATAACCTGCAGCAGGGAGAAGCGCGCAGTGAGTTGATTGCCTATCAGCCAGGCGAAGGTTTTTTCCTGCTGTTGGAGCAGGAGTCACTGGCCCAGGCTGCCGTGCATGCGGACAGAGCGTTGGACTTGCTATCCATTGAACTACGCATGCCCGATAGCAAGCAACGCCTGACCTGGCTGGCAGGTCTGGTGCTGTGGCCGCAGCAGGGGAATAGCGGCGATGAGTTGCTACGCCGGGTACGCATGGCCGTTTCCTCGGCCAGACCGGGTGCTGAGCGTTTGGCGGTATACCAGAGTGAACGCGATCAGGCCTACCAGCGGCGCATGCAACTGATTCGGGACCTGCCTCACGCTGTGCGTCTTGATGAGCTGACAGCCGTGTTTCAGCCGAAGCTGTGCCTGACCAGCGGCAAGGTTCTGGCGGTTGAGGCGCTGATGCGTTGGCGGCACGGTCGCTTGGGGCCGATTGCCCCTGATGAGTTTATCGGCTTGGCTGAGGAAACCGGCAGCATAGGGCTGTTGACGGCCTGGATGCTCGATGCCGTCATGGCCCAGTTGCAATGCTGGCAAGCTGAGGGTCGGGACATTGAGGTGGCAATGAATGTATCGACCCGTGACCTGGAAAATGCCGACTTTCCAGGGAGGGTACGTGATGCCTTGGAAAGCTACCGGGTTGCGCCGCATTGCTTGTCATTGGAAGTGACCGAAAGTGCTCTTATGCGTGACCCGGAAGGCAGCATCGTCAACCTGCGCCGCCTGCGCGAACTGGGAGTCAGCCTGGCGGTTGATGATTACGGTACCGGCTATTCGTCATTGGCGACGCTGAAAAGCTTGCCGGTTCAGATTCTCAAGATTGATAAATCCTTTGTTCTCAATCTGGCACAGAGTGCCGATGATGCGGTCATTGTGCGCTCGACCATTGAACTGGCACACAATATGAAGTTGCAGGTGGTCGCTGAAGGTATTGAAGATGTGGCCAGTCTCAATTGGCTGCGTGAGCATGGCTGCGATATCGGCCAAGGCTACTTTATCAGTCGGCCGCTACCGGCTACTGAGCTGACTGAATGGCTTCAGGCGCGCGAAGCAATAGTTACACAAGGACCTTGATAGTTTATGTACAAAACTACCCGAACTCTGATGTTATCACGCCCACTGGGGCTGAGCTGTGTGCTGTTAGGTATGGCGCTGTCGACCCCCGCCATGGCGGGTGACCGCTTATTGGCGACCGGAGGTGCCAGTAGTATTGAAGGCGCCGCTGGGGGCGGTATTGTGCCTTGGGCTGTGTTGTCCGGTTATGGCACGCGCGAGCAATGGGGTGGGGATGTATTTGCCACTCATGTGGATACCCGAGACTACCGATTCGACAGTTATGGCGTGAGTTTCAGTTACGCTAACCGGGTCGAGCTGTCCTTTGCCCGTCAGCGGCTGGATATTGGTCGTTTAAGCCGACAACTGAGCTTGCCAGATAGCAGTTTGCACCAAGACGTCTATGGCATGAAAGTACGCTTGTTTGGCGACTTGGTGTATGACCGGCTGCCACAGGTGTCCGCTGGGCTGCAGCATAAACGACAGCGTAACTTCATCATTCCAGAAGCGGTTGGCGCCCAGCGCAGCAGTGATGAGGACGCCTACATAGCCGCCAGTCGTTTGGTGCTTGGTGGCGCCTTTGGCTATAACCTGTTGCTCAATGGCACCCTGCGCTACAGCCGGGCCAATCAGACCGGCTTGTTGGGCTTTGGTGGTGATGTGCGTGACCGGCATGAGTGGTTAAGTGAAGCCAGTGTCGCGGTCATGCCCAACTCCAATTGGGTCGTTGGGGTTGAGTATCGACAAAAACCGAACAACCTGTCTTTTGCCCGCGAAAGCGACTGGAAGGATGTGTTCGTCGGTTATTTCCCCAACAAGAATCTGGCCCTGGTCGCGGCCTGGGCCGATCTGGGCTCGATCGCTACGCTGGATGACCAAACTGGCATGTACCTGTCACTGCAACTGAGCTATTGAGGAATCACCATGCGTTTGCTGCTGATTGTTGTCTTCTGTCTGGGCCTGGCTGCCTGTGCCGCGCCGGAAAAGCCGCCGTCCGATGACAGTTTGTATCATGATCTGGGTGGTCAGGCCGGGATCGCGCGTATTGTTGAAGGCTTGCTGATCAATATTTCCGACAACCCGCGCATTGTGCATCATTTCGAGGAGACGGATATCGACCGGCTGCATGACATGCTGATTGAGCAGTTTTGTTTCGAAGCAGGTGGGCCTTGTGAATACACCGGCGACAGTATGATCGACAGCCACACGGGCATGGATATCAATGAGGCTGAGTTCAATGCGCTGGTTGAAGATCTGATTGCGGCCATGCAGGCGGAAGGGGTGCCGGTGACCGCGCAAAACCGTTTGCTGGCGCGGCTGGCGCCAATGCGCGGGGATATTATCTACCGCTAGGGCTGCGGTTCGGCTAACAGATCAGCGATTGGCATGCCGATGTGTGCCCCTTGAGCGTAATCAATCCCCAGGTTCTGTACCTGTTCGAATACGGCCTCGCTGTAGACGAACTCAGCGACTGTCTGTATGCCTAGCTCGCGGGCAAATTGGACGATGCCGCGAGTTAGCGTGAGTGCGGTGCTGTCATGATCCAGTTGCTTGATCAGGCTGCCATCAATCTTGATCAGGTCAACGTTAAGGCGCAGTAAGTGCTCGAAATTCGAGTAACCGGTACCAAAGTCATCAATCGCAATCTGGCAACCCAAAGCCTTGGCCTGATCAATAAACTGGCGTACGGCGGCATAGTTTTCGATGCCTTCCGATTCGAGAATTTCGAAAATCACCTGGCCAGCCAGTTGGCTCTCAGCCAGCTGCTGCAGAATAAACTCGGTCAGTTCACTGTCCAGCAGGTCTTCGCCGGACAAGTTCAGCGAGAATTGCAGCTGGGTGCCACGAAAGCGTGATATAGCCTGTTCGACCATAGTTCGGGTCAGCAGGCGATAGAGGCGAATTTTTTTCGCTACAGCAAGAAACTCTACCGGGCTGACCGCCACGCCGTCATCATCAATCAAGCGTACCAGGCACTCGTACTTGCCGATGTGGCCGGTCTTTACATCCATGATGGGTTGGAAGTATGCCTGTATGCGCCCACTGTCGAGCGCTGCCTTGAGCTGGTTGGCCCATTGCAGGTTGAGTTCATAATCACGCCTGACCCCTTGCTCGGGGTCGTAAATGCGCAGGCTGTTCTGGCTCAAGCGCGCCAGCTTGAGGGCAATATTGGCGCTGGACAACAGGTCATGAGCCCGCTGTTGCTGATCATCCATTTGCCAGCTACTGGCCAGGCCAAGGCTGGCGCTCAGTGGAATTTGCTGGTTTTCCCAGCGGCTGGTCTGGTTGTTGATGAATTGGTGCAGGTCAGCCAAGTGGTCTTGCAGTAGATGAGTTGTCAGCCTGCCAGGCAGCCAGATGGCAAACTCATCAGCAGGCATCCGGTAGAGCTGGGCATGTGCGCAGTCAGGGTTGCTTTCTATGTAGTGGCCCAGGCTGTTGGCCAGCTGCTGGATAACGTGGTCGCCACAGGTGTGGCCGTATACATCGTTGATTTCTTTGAAGGCATCCAGGTTAAGTAGGATCAACGAACCCTGGTTGCGCTTGTGTAAATCGAGCAGAAGCCGCGCGCGATTGGGCAAGCCAGTGAGGCTGTCGGTATACAGATTATGCAATTGACGCAAGGTGCCTGCGACCATAAACAAAATGACGCCAGAGAGCACGAGCAGCACGCTACCGATGCCTAGCACAATGCGCAGATTGCTTTGGCGCATGGGTGCCAAGACGGCATCTATTTCAGCCTGGGGCACGCCAATACCAAAGACCATGCCGGCCCGGGTGGTAGAGAAAAACAGGGCGTAATCGGTGTCTTCCAGTTGCAGGCGATCTTTCTGCATCGGGGCCAGTAGCTCGCGCTCCGAGAGAGCGACTCTGTTGTTGGCCTCGAGCGGGTGTTGATGCAGTTCGCGGTCGGTGATTGCATCCATGAGTTGTTGCGCCTGGGGTGTATCCGCTAGTGCCAGACTACTCAGGTTGCGGTTTTCGCGATCCAGCAGAAAAGCAAAAGTGCTCGGGGTGACTTCAACGCGACTGACTAGCCGAATAATATCGTCGGCGCGCCAGTCGGTGCTGGCAATACCCAGCCAGTTACCTTCGCGGTCTTTTAACGGTGTGCTCAGGCTGATCACTACGGCATCGCTGCGGCTGCGATAATAGGCTGGGGTCCAGTGCAAGGCTGGCTGCTCGGGGTAGGCCTGCAAAGCATCGCGAAGCCGGCGATAACCGCTGCCTTGATGCCAACTACTGCTGTCGTCATCAAAGCGGATCTGCTCGCCTGCCCGATAGGCGAACAGGCTAAATGGGCTGTTGCGCACTGCAGGGTGGCTATCAAACAAAAGATTGGCGCCGTAGGCATCCGGGAAATCGGCCAGTGCGGTTTGCAGCATGTGCCGCAAGTCAGCCTGAGTACCTCCCAGCGCCTGCCATTGCTCGGTAAGCCGGGCCAGGTCGCGGGTGTTTTCTTCCATCATGCTGTGATGGCTGTTGATACGATCGAGGTTGGCATAAAAGGTGTCGGCAATCTGTCGCTCTCGCAGCTCGGTCATGCCTTGCTGGGCGAAATTCAGGTTCAGGCTGGACATCAACCACATGCCGAGTATGAACAACACAACCAATAACCCGAGTACCAGCAATATGCTGTGGCGGACCTTGACTGTGCGCTGTTCTGCTTTCATCGCGGCATCTGGCTATGGTCGGTACGAATCTGGTTTTGTGCACTGGTCAGCTGTTCGCGGCTAAGTGTCCCGGCCAGCTCTTCAGCAGGCGCCTTGGCAGCCGCTTCGCCACCCAGCAGTGCCAGGCTGTACCAGATGTAGGCTTGCTTGGTATCAGTTGGGCCACCAAGGGCGGTGGCAAAACTTTCCGCCAGGCGCATTTGCGCGCGGGTTGAACCCTGACGTGCGGCCCGCGTTAGCCATTGCCGAGCCGCACCGGGGTCAGCGTCAGGGTTGTCCAGCAGGCTATCTGCCAGGGCCAATTGGGCTGCTACGTGATTCTGTTCGGCAGCCTGCAGCCAGTAACTACGGCTCTGGTCGGGGTCACTGCGCGTGCCTAGGCCCTGCTGGTAGGCGCGTCCGGCTGCATATTGGGCGGCTGCCAGGCCCTGTGCTGCGGCCGCTTGCAGCCAGTGCAGGGCTGACTCATCATCCTGGCTGCCACCCTGGTCGCTTTGCAGTAGCTCGGCATATAGCAGTTGCCCGGGAGCATGGCCCTGTTGCGCGGATTGCTGTGCCCATTCACGGGCGCTGGCATAGTCCTGGTCGGTTCGCGCCATGCTGGCTAAATGGTGTTGGGCTTTGGCATCGCCGGCAGCGGCGGGCTGTTGGCAGTTATCGCGGGCGCGTTGCAGATTGCGGATCGTAAAGTAGAGGTAGCAATTATTGACCTGCCGACGGCTGACAGCCTGGTCCAGCGGCACATCGGAAGGGGTTTCTGCTTCAGGTCGTTGGGTGGCCTGGCTGGCCTGTTGTTCAACGGCCTGAGCTTGCTCGACACGATCGGCAAAGGCGCTGACGTCATCCGGGCAGGAGAAAAGATAGCCGCGTCGATAGCGCGACAGATTGTCTGCTGTGGCAGCCCGGCCACGGTATTGCTGGGCTATTTCGGCGCAGCGGCGATCTCGCTCGATAGCCACCTTGTCAAGGTGCCTGGCGTAGCGGCTGTCGTCTTCGTGTTGTTCAAGATAACGGGTCAGCGGATCAATATAGGGTTGTTCGAAGAGTTCGGCCACTTCGGCCTCACGCTCACCCTGGCTGCTGCGGCCGCCGGCAAACTCTGAAATACGCTGCCCCTGGCTGCTGAGTGCATCAGTCACAGTTTGCCGGTCTGGCAGGCTGCTACAGCCGCCAGACAGGGCGAGCACGCTGATCAGCAAAGGCGCAGAACGCAGGTTCATGAGGTCTCGTCTCAAGCAGGTCTACGGGGGTACGTCATGTACGCGTTCTTGAGCATATCATTGCCTTTGCTCTAGCGGCAGTCTGCCATTGCGAATCTTTTAGGAATTTCCTGGCAAGCTGGAACACTTCTTGCTGAGTACCTGAACAAACAGGTTTGCGCGTCAACATTTTGATGGGGAAAGGACAAGGCATGGCAGTCGATCGCTCACGAACGTTGGGAAGCATGTGGAGTGGCGTTGCCGCAATGCGGCATGGCAGCCTTGGCGTGCCGATTCTGCTGTTGGTGATTCTCGGCATGATGATGCTGCCAATGCCGCCCTTTCTGCTGGATACCTTCTTTACTTTCAATATTGCTCTGGCGCTCGTGGTTCTGCTGGTCTGTGCCTACGCGTTGCGTCCTCTCGATTTCGCTGTATTCCCAACCATACTACTGGTTGCCACGCTGTTACGCCTGGCGCTGAATGTGGCGTCGACGCGGGTCGTGCTGCTTAACGGTCATGAAGGTGGGGATGCCGCGGGTAAGGTGATTCAGGCTTTTGGTGAGGTGGTTATCGGCGGTAACTATGTCGTCGGCCTGGTGGTTTTCGCCATTCTGATGATTATCAATTTCGTCGTTGTGACCAAAGGTGCCGGGCGGATTTCCGAGGTCAGTGCGCGTTTCACCCTGGATGCCATGCCGGGTAAGCAGATGGCCATTGATGCTGATCTGAATGCCGGCATTATCAACCAGGAAGAAGCCAAGTTGCGTCGTCAGGAGGTCGCTCAGGAGGCGGACTTCTACGGTTCCATGGACGGTGCCAGCAAGTTTGTTCGTGGTGACGCGGTCGCTGGCCTGCTGATTCTGGCGATCAATATAATTGGCGGCCTGGCCATTGGCATGGCGCAGCATGATCTGGCGTTTGCTGAAGCCGGTCGCATCTATGTGCTGCTGACCATCGGTGATGGCCTGGTGGCGCAAATTCCTTCGCTGCTGCTTTCAACCTCGGCTGCCGTGATGGTCACCCGGGTATCAACCTCGGAAGACATGGGCAAGCAGGTGCAGCGCCAGATGTTTACTTCGCCAAAGGCAATGGCGATTGCTGCCGGCATCCTGATTGTCATGGGTTTGATTCCGGGTATGCCGCATTTTTCCTTTTTGTCCCTCGGGGCAATGGCCGCCGGGGCTGCCTGGTGGATTGCACAGAAGCAGAAAGCCAAGGTTGAGCTGGCTGCAGAGGAAGAACGCAAGGAGGCCGAGGTGCCGGCCCTGCAAAAGCCGGAAACCCGGGAGCTGGGGTGGGATGACGTTACTCCGGTAGATATGCTTGGGCTGGAAGTGGGCTATCGCCTGATACCGTTGGTTGATCGTAATCAGGGTGGGCAACTCTTGGCGCGGATCAAGGGCGTGCGCAAGAAGTTATCGCAGGATTTGGGCTTTCTCATGCCGTCGGTGCACATCCGCGACAACCTGGATCTGGCGCCGAACGTCTACCGTATTACTCTGATGGGTGTCGGTGTGGCCGAGGCCGAGGTGTATGCCGATCGTGAGCTGGCGATCAATCCGGGTCAGGTCTTTGGCGAGATCAAGGGCATTGCCGGCAAGGATCCTGCCTTTGGTCTGGAAGCCGTATGGATTGAGACCAGCCAGAAAGACCAGGCGCAATCCCTGGGTTATACCGTGGTGGATGCCAGTACCGTGGTGGCGACCCATCTCAACCAGATCATGCACAAGCATGCCCACGAGCTACTGGGCCATGAAGAAGTCCAGCAATTGCTGCAGGTATTGGCCAAAGCATCACCCAAGCTGGCGGAAGAGCTGGTGCCGGGCATCATCTCGCTGTCCGGGTTACTCAAGGTATTGCAGGGGCTGCTGCAGGAGCAGGTGCCGGTGCGTGACATTCGCACCGTTGCCGAGGCCATCGCCAACCAGGCCAGCAAGAGTCAAGATCCTGGCGCGTTGATCGGCGCTGTGCGTATCGCATTGTCGCGCTCAATCGTGCAAAGCATTGTGGGGCTTGAGGTTGAGCTGCCTGTGATCACTTTGGATCCGAAGTTGGAACAGATGTTGCTACAGAGTATGCAGAAGGCAGGGCAGGGTGGTGAAGAGGGCATCATGCTGGAGCCGGGAATGGCAGAAAAACTGCAACGTTCCCTGGCCGAGGCGGTTCAGCGTCAGGAGATGCAAGGCAAGCCGGCAATACTGCTGGTAGCCGGTCCGGTACGCAACATGATGGCCAAGTTTGTACGCTACGCCGCACCAGGTACTTACGTACTGTCCTACCAGGAAATTCCCGACAACAAGCAAGTCACCATTGTGGCTACCGTCGGGCAGAATTGAGCATAACGGGTGAGGTCAGCCATGAAAGTGAAACGTTTCTTTGCCGCCAGCATGAGTCAGGCGATGAAGCAGGTCCGCGAAGAGCTGGGGCCGGAAGCTTCCATCATCGGCAACCGTCGGGTGGTCGGCGGCATTGAGCTGACCGCGGCGCTGGATTACGAACCGGCGCGGATTACCCCGCCAACCCCTGGCCTGGATCGGGAGTTGAAGAAAACCCGAGAACAGCTAGTGACTGCGCGGGCGCGGCTGGATGCTGGCGAGCGCAGTAGTGACACCCCGGTCGTCAACCGCCAGATGTTTGGCAACAGCATGCGTGCAGCAGCAGAAAGCGGTTCGGTCGAAGCGCGTGACTTTCTGGCGCGTTTGCAGCAGGAAGCCACCGAGCCTTATATCGCGCCTTTGGCCAAACCGGCCAAGGCTCAAGCCGCGGACACTCACAGTGAGCCTGCAGCAATGAGTCATAGTGAGGGTGCTGGCATGCAGGCGATGCAAGCTGAGTTGGCGGGCCTGCGTCAATTGCTTGAAGTACAGTTGGGTGGCATGGCCTGGGGGCAGATCAATCAGCAACAGCCGAAGCAAGCTACGCTGTGGCGCAAGCTCACCCAGTTGGGCTTGCCCGCCGAGCTGTCACAGCAGTTGATGAGCAAAGTTACCGATATTACCGATCAGCGCCAGGCCTGGCGCTTGTTGCTGGCCCATTTGGCGCACAGCTTGCCAATCACTGATGGCGACCTGGTTGACAAAGGTGGGGTGATTGCCCTGGTCGGGCCGACAGGCGCGGGCAAAACAACGACTCTGGGCAAACTGGCGGCGCGCTATGTTCTCAAGCATGGCAGCCAGCACGTTGCCTTGGTGACCATGGATACCTACCGGATTGGTGCGCATGAGCAGCTGCGTACGCTGGGGCGCATTCTCAATGTACCAGTGCGTGTGGTTGACGAGCAGAACAGTCTGACTGAGGTCTTGACCGATTTTGCCGGCAAGCGTCTGGTGCTGGTGGATACTGCCGGCATGCACGGAGACGACCCGGAGCTGCGCAGCCAGTTGGATGAACTTGCGCAGCAGGGGCGCTGTCTGCAACCTTTGCTGGTGCTACCGGCTACTAGCCAGTATCGTGTGCTCAAGTCAGCATGGCACAGTTACCGGCGCTGTAACCCGGTTGCTTGTGTGCTGACCAAGGTCGATGAGGCTGCGACCCTGGGTGAGGGGCTTGGGCTGGCCATGGAAGTTGGTTTGCCATTAGCCTATCTGGCGGATGGTCAGCGCATTCCTGATGACATCAGTCAGGCGCTTGGCCACAAGCTGGTCAGCCGGGCCGTCAGCTTGGCCAGTGAGGAAACCCCGGCAGACGCCACCATGGCAGACGTTTTTGCCGGTATACTGAATAGCCAGCGTGCTGGTTGAAGACAACACAGATTAAGGTAAGCAGCGAGATGGCGAGCAATCATCCGGTTCAGGTTATCGCAGTCACTGGTGGCAAGGGCGGCATCGGCAAAACCAATGTATCGGTTAACCTGAGTCTGGCGCTGGCCGAGCTGGGGCGCCGGGTGGTGTTGCTGGATGCTGACCTTGGGCTGGCAAACGTGGATGTGCTGCTGGGGTTGAAGCCGAAAGCCACATTGGTTGACGTGCTTGACGGTACCTGCGATCTGCGTGACGTGTTGATAGACGGCCCTGGCGGTATTCGCATTGTTCCGGCCGCCTCAGGTGCTGCCCGTATGGTCAACCTGCAACCGCAAGAACACGCGGGTTTGATTCAGGCTTTCAGTGATATCGGTCATAATATTGATGTGCTGATCGTGGATACAGCCGCTGGTATCAGCGACTCGGTCATCAGTTTTGTGCGTGCGGCCCAGGAAGTACTGGTGGTCGTATGTGACGAACCTACCTCGATTACTGACGCTTACGCCCTGATAAAGCTGCTCAACCGTGACCATGGCATGACCCGTTTTCGGGTTTTGGCGAATATGGTGCATACGCCGCAGGAAGGCCGCTCGGTTTTTGCTAAGCTGACTAAAGTCACTGATCGCTTCCTTGACGTTGCGCTGCAATATGTTGGCGCTGTTCCATATGACGAATCCGTACGCAAGGCAGTACAGAAACAGAAAGCGGTTTATGAAGCCTTCCCGCGCAGCAAGGCCTCGATTGCTATTCGAGGCATTGCGCAAAAGGTAGATAGCTGGCCGCTGCCAGCCAATCCGCGCGGGCATCTGGAGTTTTTTGTCGAGCGTTTGGTGCAGCGGACAGGATCAGATTCATGATGGCATCGGCTGGCGGGGTGAGCATGTATACGCGAGCGCAAAATAATAATTATCAGGATCAGTTGGTGGAGCAATTTGCCCCATTGGTCAAGCGTATTGCTTATCATTTGCTTGGCCGCTTGCCTTCCAGTGTTCAGGTCGATGATTTGCTTCAGGCTGGCATGATTGGTTTGCTCGAAGCCTCGCGCAAATTCGATCATGGCAAGGGTGCCAGCTTCGAGACGTATGCCGGCATCCGTATTCGTGGGGCCATGCTGGATGAGGTGCGCAAAGGCGATTGGGCGCCGCGCTCAGTGCATCGCAACTCGCGCATGGTCAGCGAAGCCATCCGTACTGTCGAATCCCGCTTGGGTCGTGACGCTAAAGATCACGAGGTTGCGGCCGAATTAGACGTAAGCGTTGATGATTATTACTCCATGCTCAACGACACGGCCGGTAGCCGGCTGTTCAGTTTTGATGATCTGTTGGCTGCCGGTATGCCAGCAGAGTCGGTGGGTGATGAAGGCCCGTTTGATGGCCTGCGTGACGAGCGTTTTCGCGCTGCCCTGGTAGAGGCTATTGACAGTTTGCCGGAGCGCGAACGTTTGCTGTTGTCGCTGTATTACGACGAAGAGCTCAACCTGAAGGAGATCGGCGCCGTACTCGGGGTCAGTGAATCCCGGGTCAGCCAACTTCACTCGCAATCCGCTGCCCGTTTGCGGGCGCGCTTGTCAGGTTGGCAAGCAGACTGATGGTGTGCTCTCCCTGTGCGGGGCCTACCAGCATAATTTTCGTCGCTATCGGCAGCGCTGCTGCAGCAAGTCCGGTAGACTGACGGCTGGATTATTAACCGGCTTGTTTGGCCAATAACAATGGGTAGGCAGCGCAGAGCCGCTGCTGGATCCCTGGTTTGTACGGAGGTCGACTTGGACAAGAACATGAAAATTCTCATCGTTGATGATTTTTCGACGATGAGGCGGATTATCAAGAACCTGTTGCGCGACCTTGGGTTCACCAATACGGCTGAGGCCGATGACGGTACGTCAGCACTGCCGATGCTGCAAAGCGGCAGCTTTGACTTTTTGGTGACCGACTGGAACATGCCCGGCATGAGCGGCATTGATTTGTTGCGCGCGGTGCGTGCCGATGAGCGGCTCAAGCACTTGCCGGTTCTGATGGTCACCGCCGAAGCCAAGCGTGACCAGATCATTGAGGCGGCGCAGGCTGGCGTCAATGGTTATGTTGTCAAACCCTTCACTGCCCAGGCTCTGAAAGAGAAGATCGAAAAGATTTTTGAGCGCGTACAGGCACAATAATCAAGCACCGGGGTACAGGTTATGGCGTTAAGTAAGGATCCCGGCCAGGCGACCGCTCAGGAGTTTGAAAACTCACTCAAAGACAATGCGCGCCAACTGGTCGATTACCTGGAACAGGGCAAGTTTGGCGAAGCCATTCTGGTGGTGCATGCCATCAATCAGGCGCGTGACCGCGGCCTATATCATGAAGTCGGGCAGCTAACCCGGGCGCTGCACAATGCCATTGTCAATTTTCAGTTGGATACCAGCCACGCTTTGGGCGAGCGGCAAGCTGATGCTGAAGTGTCAAAAATTGCTGATGCCTCTGACCGGCTCGACTATGTCGTTAAGCTGACTGAAGGCGCGGCCAACAAGACCATGGACCTGGTCGATGACACGATTCCGGTTGCTACCAGTCTGGGTCAGCAAGCCGCAGCTTTGCGCAGTGATTGGCAGCGCTTGCAGCGACGTGAAATGGAGGCTGGCGAATTCCGTGACCTCTACCGCCGCATGGGCGAGTTTCTTGAGCAGACGGAGCAGTCCAGTAATCAGATCAGCAGCAACCTGAATGACATCATGTTGGCGCAGGACTTCCAGGATCTTACCGGGCAGGTGATCAAGCGGGTGACCACCCTGGTGCATGATGTCGAGGAAAGCCTGGTCAGCCTGGTCCGTATGGCCGGTCATGTCGACCGTATCGCCGGTATCCAGCACGATGAAAAACAACAAGAACAGAAAAAAACCTCTTCTGGGGGTGAAGGTCCGCAGATTCATGCCGATAAGAGAGAAGACGTTGTGTCGGGACAGGATGAAGTTGATGACCTTCTGTCCAGTCTTGGATTCTAGGGGAGTGGGTGCATGAGTTTCGATGCGGACGAGGAAATCCTCCAGGACTTTCTGGTCGAGGCCGGTGAAATCCTCGAACAGTTGTCCGAGCAGTTGGTTGAACTGGAAAATCGTCCGGATGATACCGATTTGCTCAATGCTATCTTTCGCGGCTTTCATACCGTCAAGGGTGGTGCTGGTTTCCTGCAGCTCGATGCTCTGGTCGGATGCTGCCATATTGCGGAAAACGTTTTTGACATCCTGCGCAAAGGCGAACGTCGGGTAACCTCAGAACTGATGGACGTGGTGTTACAGGCGCTGGACAGCGTCAACACCATGTTCGATGAAGTGCGAGAGCGCAGTGAGCCAACCGCTGCTGATCCTGACTTGCTGGCTGCCCTGACACTACTGGCCCAGCCAGAATCAGCTGATGCGCCAGCGGCTGCGGCGCCTGAAAGCCAGGCGGATACAGACCAAGCAGCAGACACGTCCGCCTCAGCCCCTGAAGGGGACATCACTGACGATGAGTTCGAGCAATTGCTCGACGCGCTGCACACACCGCAAGCGGCTGATAGCGCCGAGCCGCAAGCGCCTGACGCCAAGTCAGCCGACAGTGATGAAATAACCGATGATGAATTTGAGGCCTTGCTCGATCAGCTGCATGGCTCGGGCAAAGCCCCGGCTCCTAAAGCGGCACCTGCAACGCCAGCCAGCAGTGGCGACGATATTTCCGAAGATGAATTTGAAGCCTTGCTGGACGAGCTGCATGGCAGTGGCAAGGCGCCTAGCGTCAATCCTGCCCCGGCCCCAGCCAGCAACAACGCTAGTGAAAGCGCAGGCGATGATATCAGCGATGATGAATTCGAAGCCTTGCTGGATCAGTTGCACGGCAAAGGTAAGAGCCCTGGGATAGAAGAGGGTGCTACGGCCGGAGCGCCGGCAGCTGATGTCAGTAAGCCAGCGACTAAGTCGGAAGGCAACGCCAAAGCTGCTGCTAAACCAGAGCCTAAAGCTGCAGCAAAAGCCCCGGCAGCTGTCCCTGCAGAGAAAAAGCCTGCACCCAAGCCTACTACATCCGGCAATGGTGGTAATGAGCCGGCAGCCGTTGATGCCACCGTGCGCGTGGATACGGCGCGACTCGACGAAATCATGAATATGGTGGGCGAGCTAGTCCTGGTGCGCAACCGGCTGGTGCGACTGGGTGATAGCAGCAACGATGAACAATTGAGCAAAGCGGTCAGTAACCTGGATGTGGTGACGGCCGATTTACAGAGCTCGGTCATGAAAACGCGGATGCAACCGATCAAGAAAGTCTTTGGTCGCTTTCCGCGGGTCGTCCGCGACCTTGCCCGTAATATGAAAAAAGAGATCAACCTGGAACTGATTGGTGAAGAGACCGATCTGGACAAGAACCTGGTTGAGGCGCTGGCTGACCCCTTGGTCCACTTGGTACGCAACTCGGTTGATCATGGTATTGAAATGCCCGACGAGCGCGAGCAGGCCGGCAAGCCGCGCACCGGTAAAGTGGTGCTCGCCGCTGAGCAGGAAGGTGATCATATTTTGCTGACTATCACGGATGATGGCCGTGGTATGGACGCTGACGTGCTGCGCGCTAAAGCGGTCGAGAAGGGCATGATGGATAAAGATGCCGCTGAACGTCTGAGCGAAAACGAGTGCTTCAACCTGATTCTGGCACCGGGCTTTTCAACCAAGACAGAAATCTCGGATGTGTCTGGTCGTGGCGTCGGCATGGACGTAGTGAAAACCAAGATTTCACAGCTCAACGGCATCATCAATATTGAGTCAACCAAGGGCAAAGGCTCGCGGATTGCCATCAAGGTACCCTTGACACTGGCAATCATGCCCACCTTGATGATCATGCTGGCCGACCAGGCCTTTGCCTTGCCGTTGGTCAATGTCAATGAGATTTACAGCCTGGACCTGTCGCGCACCAATGTGGTCGATGGCCAGGAAGTCATTATCGTACGTGACAAGACACTGCCACTTTTTTACCTCAAGCGTTGGTTGCTGCCAGGGGTGGAAGATACCTCGGACAACCTGGCGGCCAGTGTGGTAATAGTGTCGGTAGGTACGCAAAAGGTCGGTTTTGTAGTTGATCAACTGGTCGGCCAGGAAGAGGTAGTGATCAAGCCTCTGGGTCGCATGCTGCAAGGTACAGCCGGCATGGCTGGCGCGACTATTACCGGCGATGGACGCATCGCTCTGATTCTGGATATCCCCGGCCTGCTCAAGCGCTATGCCCGTCGTGGCTGATGCTACGGTGCCTGCTGGCAGGGATGTTTCAGTGTAATCCAAAGTTTCAGGGCACGGGCCAAACAGGCCAAGCATAGTGATTGGGAGAGGGTATGGCGGTCAAGGTACTGGTGGTGGATGATTCAGGATTCTTCCGCCGCCGGGTCACGGAAATTCTTGCTGGTGATGTGCAGATTGAGGTTGTCGGCACAGCCAACAATGGCAAGGAAGCTATCGAAAAGGTCCAGTCGCTGCGGCCTGACGTTATCACTATGGACTATGAAATGCCGGTGATGGACGGCATTACCGCCGTCAAGGAGATCATGCAGCGCTTTCCTACCCCGGTGCTGATGTTCTCCTCGCTGACCTATGAAGGCGCTCGGGTCAGTCTGGATGCACTGGAAGCCGGGGCTGCCGATTACCTGCCAAAGAATTTTGAAGATATCTCGCGTAATCCGGACAAGGTCCGCCAGTTGCTCTGCGAGCGAGTGCATACTCTGGCGCGCACCAATCGGCACTCCCTTGGCCTCAGTGGCCCCAGCCGCAGCACACCACCTGCTACTAATACGGCACCGGCAGCAGGCTTGCGTCGCCCGCTGAGCGAACCCGCTGCACCGCGCCGGGATGCGCCACCGGCACCACGTCAGGCCAGCAGCCCACCGCCGCGCAAGCGCCAGTACAAGCTGGTGGCTATTGGTACCTCGACGGGTGGCCCGGTTGCCTTGCAGAAAGTGCTCACCCAATTGCCAGCCAACTTTCCGGCACCACTGCTACTGGTTCAGCATATGCCGGCGGCCTTTACCAAAGCCTTTGCCGAGAGGCTCGACAAGCTGTGCAAGATCCGCGTCAAGGAAGCTGAAGACGGTGACCTGCTGCGTGTCGGCACAGCTTTGTTGGCCCCTGGTGGCAAGCAGATGATGGTTGATGGCCGGGGTGCGGTGCGAATCTTGCCCGGAGATGAACGGTTGAATTACAAGCCTTGCGTCGATGTGACCTTTGGCTCGGCCGCCAAGGCTTTTCAGGACAAGGTACTGGCTGTGGTGCTTACCGGTATGGGTGCTGATGGTCGTGAGGGTGCCCGCATGCTCAAACAGGCCGGCAGCCAGGTCTGGGCACAGGATGAGGCCAGTTGCGTTATTTATGGCATGCCCATGGCTATCGCCAAAGCTAATCTGGCGGATGGTATCTATAGTTTGGACGATATCGGCCGTTATTTGGCGGACTTGGGTTAATGGATATCCTCAGCATAATTGGTGTCATTCTGGCCTTTGTGGCCATTATTGGCGGCAATTATCTTGAGGGTGGTCATTTGGGTGCACTGCTGAATGGGCCGGCTGCGGTGATTGTTCTTGGTGGTACGCTGGGGGCTGCCTTTATTCAGACGCCGCTACCCATCTTCAAGCGCTCGCTGGTCATCGCGCGCTGGATTTTTGTGCCGCCGCAACTGCGTTTGCAAGAAGGCATTGCCCGAATCATCGAGTGGAGCACCACTGCACGCAAGGAAGGCTTGCTTGGGTTGGAAAGCCTGGCCGATCTGGAGCCGGACCCCTTTGTGCGTAAGGGTCTGCATTTGCTGGTTGACGGCAATGAACCTGAAGCTTTGCGCAGCATCATGGAAGTTGATCTGATTACGCAGGAAAGTCGGGACCTGATGGCGGCCAAGGTCTACGAAAGCATGGGGGGGTATTCGCCAACCATTGGCATTATCGGTGCGGTGATGGGCTTGATTCACGTCATGGGCAATCTGGCTGACCCGTCCGCACTGGGAAGTGGTATTGCGGTTGCTTTTGTCGCCACCATCTATGGTGTGGCACTGGCCAACCTGTTCCTGCTGCCGATGGCCAATAAGTTGAAAGCGGTGGTCTTGCAGCAATCCCGCTACCGCGAAATGTTGTTGGAAGGCCTGCTATCCATTGCTGAAGGTGAAAATCCGCGGGCCATTGAAATGAAGCTTGAGGGCTTCCTGGAGTAGGTCATGCGTCGTCGAATGCGGCCCGAACCGGAAAACCACGAACGTTGGTTGGTGTCCTACGCTGACTTTATAACCCTGTTGTTTGCTTTTTTTGTGGTCATGTATTCGATCTCTTCGGTTAACGAAGGCAAATACAAAGTGTTATCCGATACCTTGCTTGGCGCCTTCAATCATCCGCCACGTTCGCTTGAGCCCATTCAGGTGGGTGATGAAATACCCCGCGGAGCCGGCACCAGCGATTTTCCTGGCACGGACAGCAGCGATGGTCAGAATGAAGATGAGCTGGAAGATATTACCCAGTCATTGCGCAGCGCCTTTGGTGATCTGATCAGTGCAGGCGACCTGGAAGTGCGCGGCAACGAGATGTGGATCGAGATCGAGCTTAATTCCAGCTTGTTGTTTCCCAGCGCCGATGCTTTGCCGTTGGATGAGGCCTTTAATCTGATTGAACGTATTGCCGATATTCTGGCGCCCTATCAAAATCCGATTCACGTGGAAGGTTTTACTGATAACCTGCCGATCAATTCACGTCTGTACCCGACGAACTGGGAGTTATCTGCAGCCAGGGCGGCCAGTGTGGTGCGTATGCTCAATATGGGCGGTGTGGACCCGCAACGCCTGGCGGCAGTCGGCTATGGTGAACACAAACCGGTAGCCGACAACACCACGGCGGCGGGTCGGCGGGCCAATCGTCGGGTCGTGCTCCTGGTGTCGCGTTTTACCGATCAGCGGCATTCACCCTTCAGCAATGAAGCGGCGCCGATCGACAGCATGCGAGAAGCCAGGTCGCAAACTGGCACGACTTCTGCTAACTAGTCTTGTATCGCTTCGTCTGTCCTTGGTAGACGTCAAAATTTAGTTGTTCGCTTGCGCTAGGCGCAACCGCGGAGGGATGTAATGAGAGTCTGGGCAGTTGCCAATCAGAAGGGTGGTGTGGGCAAAACCACCACAGCAGTGGCCCTGGCCGGCTTGCTGGCCGATCAGGGTCAGCGCGTTCTGGTGGTGGATCTTGACCCGCACGGCTCAATGACCAGCTATTTCGGCCATGATCCGGATAGCCTCACCAGTAGCGTGTTCAATCTGTTCCAGCATAAGGGTCAGGTTCCTGACGGGCTAGCCGAAGCCCTATTGCTGGACACCTCGCATGAACGTATCAGCCTGATGCCATCCAGCACCTCGCTGGCTACACTAGAGCGCCAGTCTGCCAGCCAGGGTGGCTTTGGCTTGGTACTGTCGCGCGCGCTGGCGCAGGTATGGGACCGTTTCGATTTTGTGCTGATCGATAGCCCGCCCTTGCTGGGTGTTTCGATGATCAATGCGCTGGCCGCCTGCGAGCAACTGGTGATTCCGGTGCAAACTGAATTCCTGGCTTTGAAGGGGCTGGAGCGTATGGTGCATACGCTGAATATGGTCAACCGCTCACGTAAACAGGCGCTGCCCTTTACCATAGTGCCGACCCTTTTTGACCGTCGTACCCAGGCGTCTGTAAGTACTTTGCGGACCTTGCGTCAGGATTATGGCAGTCACCTTTGGCAAGCTTTTATCCCGATTGATACCAAGCTGCGTGATGCCAGCCTGGCGGGTGTTGTGCCTTCGCAGCTGGACAATTCTGCCCGTGGCGTGCTGGCTTATCGCGCGCTGATGCGCTATCTGTTGGCCCAGTCGCTGTCCGGCAAGGTTGCAGTGGCATGACACTGGCTAATGTCCATGCGTTTACGGCCGATACAGATAGCAGACATGATCAACAAGGCATATTGGCAATGAGTAAACGTCTCCCGGTTCAGGAATACATACCGGAACAGACTCTGCAGCATTATCTGGACGACTTGCTGCAAGACGCTGCGGTTGCCCTGCAGGAAACGATCGAGCCGCCTCCACTGGCCGAGCCTGCAGTCACCGTAAAGGAACCCGAGCAGCGGGTAGCTGAGCCGGCTGAGCTAGCGGAACCAGATGTCGCGTCTGTGCCCGTTGTAATAGCGAACGAGACCTGGCGTGAGAGTGAGTTCGAGGCATTGTTGTTTGATGTCGGTGGCCTCACTCTGGCGGTGCCACTGGTGTCCTTGGGCAGTATTTATCCCCTGGACAGCGAGATAACTCCTCTGTTTGGTCAGCCGGACTGGTTCCTTGGCATTCTGAAGACGCCGGCGGGTAACCTGAAAGTGCTGGATACTGCGCGCTGGGTGATGCCTGAGCGCTACCGCGATGAACTGAAAGACAGCTTACAGTTCGTCATTTCGGTAGAAGGCTTCGATTGGGGTATGGCGGTGCATAATGTCAGCCAGTCGATCCGCCTGACGCCGGAGCAAGTCAAGTGGCGTTCGCAACAGGGCAAGCGCCCTTGGCTGGCCGGCACCGTAATTGAACATATGTGTGCTCTGCTGGATGTAGCGGCATTGGCACAACTGATCAGCCAGCATGGCCAGCAGACAGGCGGTGACAAGCCCATGCCGGCGCATTAGGATGAGTGCATAACCTGGAGCGGGAAGTATAACGATGAAAAATGACAACAATCAGAGCGCGGAAGACCCGATCCTGCAGTGGGTAACCTTCCGGCTCGACAATGAAACCTACGGCATCAATGTGATGCAGGTGCAGGAAGTGCTGCGCCATACTGAAATTGCGCCGGTACCCGGTGCGCCTTCCTATGTCATGGGGATTATCAATCTGCGCGGTAACGTGGTTACCGTGATTGATACCCGGTTGCGCTTTGGCCTGTCGTCAGCGCCGGTAACAGACAACAGCCGCATCGTGATTATTGAGGCGGACAAGCAGGTTGTCGGTATTCTTGTCGATAGTGTGGCTGAAGTGGTCTACCTGCGTCAGTCCGAGATTGAAACTGCCCCTAATGTTGGCACCGATGAGTCGGCCAAGTTCATCCAAGGCGTCTGCAACAAGAACAACGAGTTGTTGATTCTGGTGGATCTGGAAAAAATGATGAGCGAAGAAGAGTGGGCCGAGTTGCAAGGATTCTGATGCCATGATGGCGCCATGGGCAATGCTGTTGATAGGACTCGGGCTGGGTGGGCTTATTGCTGGCCTGGTACTGCTGGGTATTGTCTTGCGCCGTCAACTGCACAGGCTGGATGCAGAGCGGGTCAGGCTGGAGCTGCGCGTCGAGCAATTGGTGCGTGATCTGGGTGGCTTCCGCCAGGGTACTGTTGGTATGGGAGAAGAGCTCAACGTACTGCGCGAGCAGCTCAAACGCTTGCAGGATCGTCAGCAGCAGGTCGAGCAGCAGGATCCGCAAACGCTACCTTATAATCAGGCGGCTCGGCTGGTCGGCATGGGAGCCAGCATGGAAGACCTGACACAAGCCTGTGGCCTCTCTCGCGCCGAAGCAGAACTGGTACTCAAGCTGCATGCGGCGCGCAAGCCTGCACCTTGACGCGCTTCAAACGCTTTGATCAACCCTCTGTATAGCTGCTGTCATCGGTTTCCGGTGGCACAAATCCACTGGGTGCCTTGCCCTTGAGGTACCAGGCAAAAGCGATGATTTCGGCAATGGTGCGATAGAGCTCTGGCGGAATCTGATCCCCCA
>REBY01000115.1 GCA_007692485.1 Pseudomonadaceae bacterium
CGCGCTCAACGGTAAACTCATCACCCTGCTGCAGTTCTCCGTCCAACTTCACCACTACTCCAGCATATCGGATACTAAAGCTACCGTCGGGGCCAGCTTCCAGATCACCAGAAGCCAAAACGGCCTGAGGGTTGGGCGGGTCAGGCAACTCAAGAATCTCGTAATTATCACCATCCGCACCAATACGAATAACAATTCCGTCATTGGGATAAAAATTCTGGTCGTATTGCCGCTTGTTCTCCACCTCACCTAGGGAAATGCGCACATTACCCGGATTATCTGGGTCGGCTGGATTGGCAGCCGTATTCACCCGATTGACATTAGGCACATCCACAAACAGCGATTTACCATTATCGTTAATGGCGATCATTTTCGAGCTGCCGATCTGGATCGAACGCTGGCCTTCATCGCCCTGATAGCTGTAGCTGCCATCAGACTCGCGGACAAAGGGCGCTTGATCACTCTGGTAGCCCCCGAACAGGTACTCGCCGCGCGCGTTGCGGCTATTGAATGCCTGAAACAGCTCGTCCTCAAGCTGCGCTAACTCTTGCGCCAGTGCTTGCCGGTCTTTGACGTCATAGGCGCCATTACCCGCACTCAGGCTGATTTCACGCACCCGCTGCAGGTTATTATTGACCGAGTTAAGGATGCTCTCTTCCTGCACCAGGCTGTTTTTTGCCGCCCGCAGGTTGTCTTCATACTGCTTGATCTGGCTGCCCTGCTGCCCCAGCTGCAGCAAACGCACAGTTGTTACCGGGTCATCCGCAGGCGACAGGATGCGCTTGCCGGAACTGACCTGCTCTTGGGTACGCGACACCTGGGAATAGTTGTCCTGAATGCCGCGAACACCGTTATTGAACGCCTGTATGGTAGAGATACGCATAGTGGCTACCCGTCAGCGAATGCTGTTGATTAAAGTGTCAAACACCGAACGCGCAATCTGAATGACCTGAGCCGACGCGTTGTAATATTGCTCAAACTTGATCAGGTTGGTGGCCTCTTCATCCAGGTTAACCGCTGACACTGAATCCCGGTTATTGGTCGCCTGCTTGAGGATCGCGCCGGTGGACTCGGCATCCGTCCGCGTCTGCGAAGTTTTGGTGCCGATCCGCTGCACCAGGTCACCGTAGCCATCGAGCAGAGAGAAACCGCGCTCACCATCCTCGCCCTTTCCCAGAACCGAAGCAGTTTGCAGGGCGGAAAGCTTCAGCGCATTACGGTTATCGGCCACACCCTCATTAAACTGAAGGGCAAAGCTATCGCCTTCGAGTGGTGAGCCGCTGATTTCCATTCTGAATGAAAAACCGCCCACTTCCACGTCAAGCTGCTTGCGCTGGCCGGGTTGTATAGCAAATTCTTGTACATTGCCGGCACCGTCAACTATGGGGTCACCATCATTGTCGACCAGCGTTAAATTACCATCAGAAAAGACTAAGCTGACCAATGGGTTACCGTCGGCATCCTTGCCTAAAAAACCGCTTAGCGCTGTCACATCAACACCGTCAGGAATGCCAATAACATCAGGCTGACTCACCTTAGCCGTTCCACGATTATCCAGACTGGCATCAATTTTTGCCGGTGCGGCAAAGGCCAGCTCTTCCGGGCGCTGCATCTGCACATTGATACCACCCGAAGCAAAGCGGGTTGGGGTCAGCAAAAATCGATCACCCGCCTCAACATCGCCTGAACCGACAGCAACATTAAAACCGTCAATGTCTTCCGAAGGGGAAGCATTGATATCAAACGGACCAGAGACCTGACCATCACTGACACGGCGAACGGTAAACAGACTGTCAGAGGTAAAGTTCACCTCATAATCCGACGTCGTCAGCTTGCTGGTATCAGCAATAAATACATTGAGCTGCGCATTGTCATCCTGGTTGCCCGGTAAGGCGCGGCTGCGCAGCTGGACATTACCTTCACTGTTGATGTCGTCAAATAGGGGAGCGCCGGCCTTGCCATTGAGATCCAGCCCCTGACCCAGCTGGCTGTTGATCTCATCCGCCACCGACAGCGCCAGACGGCCGACGCTGTTCAGTGCCGTATCCAGCACTTCGGTGCGATAACGGATTAAGCCACCCAGCTCGCCGCCACTGATCAGACTGGTGACATCCTGGGCTGAAGTACCGCTGACCAGTTGCACATCCACCCGGCTGGGATCACTGCGTCCCGGGACGACGCGCAGGCTGGACGCCTCCTTACCTACAACCAGAGGCTGACCGGTGCCAATGAACAGGTTCAGCGTATTCTGATCCTGGGGAACAACGGTCACCCCGACCAACTCATTTAGCTTGCGGATAGCTTCATCACGCTTGTCGAGCAGGTCATTCGGCTGGCCACCATTGGCGACCGATTTAGCAATGGAATCATTATAATCGGCCACAGAAGCCGCCAGACGGTTAACCTGATCGGTAATGGTACCCATCTGTTTACCGATAAAATTATTCTGCGTGGCCAATGACTCCTGCACGGTGTTAAAGCGCGCGGCGAGGCCTTCAGCCTCCGATAGCACCAGCTGGCGTGCGGGCAGGTTAGCGGGATCCTCAACTGCCGTTTGCAAGGCATCAAACACTTTCTGCAGGCCGGGTGTGATCCCGGTCGCCTCACCGGCCAAAAGATTATTGAGTTCTTCGATCTGGCTCTGAAAGGTCGTCACGTCACTATTGCGGCTGGTGCTGGACCACAGCTGATTGGTCAGAAACTGATTACTGATCCGCTGAATATCAACAATGGAAGCCCCTTTACCGATAAAACCGGCACCCGTCGACCCTGCCGGATTAGCTGCCTGCACAGTGCCCTGTCGACTGTAACCCGGGGTATTGACGTTGGATATATTGTGGCCGGTGACTGATAGATTGGTTTGCGCAGCGCGCAACCCACTCAAGCCGACACTGAAGAGATCAGCCATGCTCAGGCCCTCGCCGCTGCAGCGGCAGCATTATCTTGTTGAGCCAATTGTTCGGCAGCCGGGGCCAGCTGGCGGGCGATCTGCGACACCTTGCGGGCGTATTGCGGATCGGTTGCATAACCGGCTTTCTGCAGCTCACGGAAAAAGGCGTCCGGGTTGTCCGTCTGCGTCAACGCCTGGCTGTAACGCCCATTGGTGTGTAGAAAATCAACGTAGTCCTCGAAGCTCTGTTCAAAACTGGCGTAGCTGCGGAAGCTGGCCCGCTCCTGAACTCGCTGGCCCTCACGGTATTCATGGGTCATGGTGCTGGCTTTCTCGCCCTGCCAGCCGCCATGCGACTTGATGCCGAACAGGTTATGGCTGCTGCCGCCATTGGCGCCCTTGATCATGGAACGTCCCCAGCCGGTTTCCAGAGCAGCTTGGGCAACCAGGTAGCGCGGCTCAACGCCAAGACGCTGGGCCGCTTTTTCCGCCATAGGCAGCAAGGTACTGACGAACTGCTCAGGGCTGTCAAAGCGTGCAATACCAGACTTGGCCACGTTATCTGTAGAGGGCGCAGCGCCCGGTGTTTGACTGGCCAGACGTCGCGAACGTACTTGCTCTGCCAAAGGTACTGCCGGCGATTCAACCGATGTGCCAGCAGCCGGCGCTTGGTTGTTATTCTGCAAGGCAGCATAGCGGCTGACCATGGCCAACCGGCGCTGGGCCAGCAGTGCAGACTGATCACCCTCAGGCGCAGCTGTAGTCAATGGGTTAGCCTGCGCACTGGGCCCGGGCGCCGCTTTGGGTGACAGCTGGCGCATGAGTACATCCGCCAGGCCAACACCCTGGTTCTCTGACATGTGAATAGTCAGCTGGTTGTCGTACATGTCCTGGTACATCTTGGTCGCGTTGGTGTTCAGTGGGTTGTCCTCACCAAACACCTCGTTGGCATCGCGCATGCTCTTGACCATCATGTTCAAAAACAGCGACTCGAACTGCTCGGCGACCTTGCGCAGGTTTCCTTCGCTGTTCGCCTTGTCCCCGGTGCCCAGCTGCTGCATCGCAGCCAGGTCGTTATAGTTGAGACTATTGCTGTTGATGTTCATGTTGGCCTCCGCTCAGATGACCACCAGCTCAGCGCTCAATGCGCCGGCTTGCCGTAAAGCTTCAAGAATGGCCATCAGGTCGCCGGGCGCTGCCCCAACCTGATTGACCGCGCGGACAATTTCATCCAGTGACACACCGGGATTGAACACAAACATGCGGCTGTCACCCTCTTCGATATTGATTTGCGAGCTTGGGGTTACTACCGTCTGGCCGCCGCCAAAAGGGGCATCAGGCTGAGTAACATCGACATTCTCGGTAATGGTTACGGTCAGGCCACCGTGGGTCACCGCTGCCGGCTGCACACGGACATCCTGGCCGATCACAATAGTGCCGGTACGTGAATTTATGATCACCCGGG
The DNA here is from genome assembly GCA_007692485.1 of Pseudomonadaceae bacterium. Taxonomy (GTDB): domain Bacteria; phylum Pseudomonadota; class Gammaproteobacteria; order Pseudomonadales; family Pseudomonadaceae; genus Halopseudomonas. The sequence continues at coordinate 4,356 of REBY01000115.1, forward strand.
CAGTAGCCGCACCCTGCTCGACCCGCAGGTTTTCCACCATCGACAAGTAGTCAACCCGGTGATTCGGATCCAGCGGTGCACGGACGCGAATGGAGCCGCCGTCAATCGCTTGCGCCACTTCGGGGCCGAAAGTTTCGTTGATGGTATCCACTACCCGTTTGGCGGTGGTGAAATCGTGCCGGTGCAGGTTGAATACCAGATGCTCATTGTTGGTAAACGGACTGGGCACTGCGCGCTCGACGGTTGCACCACGAGGAATACGGCCAACACTGGGCACGTTGACGGTAATCCGTGAGCCGTCGGCACCTTCAGCACCAAACCCGCCAACGACCAGATTACCCTGGGCGATGGCATAGACCTCGCCATCCGCCCCTTTCAAGGGTGTCATGAGCAAGCTGCCGCCGCGCAGGCTTTGCGCATTACCAATCGACGATACAGTGATGTCGATGGCCTGCCCCGGCTGGGAAAAGGGTGGCAGGTCGGCATGAATAGCCACCGCTGCTACGTTACGCATCTGAATGCGCGTACCCGGCGGAACAGTAATCCCGAACTCACTCAGCATGTTATTGAACGTTTGCACGGTAAAGGGCGTTTGCGAGGTCTGGTCACCGGTACCATCCAGGCCAACCACCAGGCCATAACCGATCAACTGGTTGCTGCGCACGCCAGCAATGCTGGCAATGTCCTTGATGCGTTCGGCCATGGCCAGTGGTGCCAGCAGCGTCAAACAGAGAAACAGACAAAAATGTCGCATGATCCATTACTCCATTAGAAGGGCCACATCGGGCTCATAAAGAACTGGCTCAACCAGCCAGGCTGGCTGGCATTGGCAAAGGCGCCGCGACCGGAATAGGTGATGCGAGCATCCGCCACCCGGGTCGAAAGTACTGTGTTGTCCGGACCAATATCGTCACCGCGTACCAGACCGGAAATACGGATCAATTCATCGCCATTGTTCAGGGTGATCCATTTCTCGCCGCGCACACGCAAGATACCGTTGGGTAAGACCTCTGCAACGGTGACCGTGATCGAACCGGTCAGGCTATTGCTTTGGTTGGCATCTGCCTCGCCGTTGAAGGCACGGTTGCCGGAGATATCCACGCCCAGGTCCACCCCGGTATTCAGGCCACCCAGGGTCGGGTTGGCAATCGATACCGAACTACCCTTGCTGATCTCGTTTTCTGCCTGTTTCCGGGCTGCCGTGCGCTCACTCAAGGTAATGGTAATGATGTCACCTACCCGATGGGCCTTGCGGTCCTCATACAAGCTCACCCCGAAGCCGGATTGGTAGATTGCGCCATTGTTCATTTCCTGGGGCAATGGATTACGCGGCATCACTGGCGCATAAGCCGGATCGTCCGGTACCGGCGGCATCTGCATGCAGGCGCTGAGCGCCAGCATGGACAACAGGATGACGGTGATTCGCAGGGCATTCATGGTCTGCTTACTCCGCTAGAGGGTCTGACTGATGTATTGCAACATCTGGTCAGCAGTGGAAATGACCTTGGAGTTCATTTCATAGGCGCGCTGAGTCGTGATCATATTGACCATCTCTTCCACCACGCTGACGTTGGAATTTTCCAGGGTGTTCT
>REBY01000179.1 GCA_007692485.1 Pseudomonadaceae bacterium
TGAAGAAGTGCATGCCGCAGAAGTTTTCCGGACGCTTGAGCGCCTGGGCCAGATAAGTGATCGAGATGGTCGAGGTGTTGGAGGCGATAATGGCATCGTCTTTAACATGCTGCTCCACCTCAGCCAGCACTGCGTGCTTGACCTTGGGGTTTTCGACAACGGCTTCGACGACAATATCGACGTTACCGAAATCGCCATAGGACATGGTCGGGCGAATAGCGTTCAGCGCTTGAGCCATCTGTTCTGGCTTCATGCGGCCTTTGGCCACGCGCTTGCCAAGCAGCTTGGAAGCTTCGTCCAGACCCAGCTGAATACCCTCTTCACGGATATCCTTCATCAGGATCGGCGTACCTTTAACCGCTGACTGGTAAGCAATGCCGCCGCCCATGATCCCGGCGCCCAGCACGGCCGACAGGTTCACATCACTGGCCTGCTTGTCATAGTGCTTGGCTTTGCGCTTCAGCTCGGTGTCATTCAGGAACAAACCGACCAGGGCCTGAGCAACAGTAGTTTTTGCCAACTTGGCAAAACCTGCAGCTTCCACTTCCAAGGCTTTTTCACGGCCATGGTTGGCGGCTTTCTGGATGGTCTTGACTGCTTCCAGCGGTGCCGGATAGTTGGGACCCGCCTGACCGGCAATGAAACCTTTAGAGGTTTCGAACGCCATCATTTGCTCGATGGTATTCAGTTTGATCTTTTCCAGCTTCGGTTGACGCTTGGCCTTGAAGTCCAGCTCGCCCGCAATGGCGCGCTTGACGGTAGCTACGGCTGCATCTTTCAGCTTGGCCGGCTCAACCACAGCGTCTACTGCACCCGCTTTCAGCGCTTTATCAGCACGCTGCTCGCCACCGGCACAAATCCACTCAATCGCATTATCAACACCGATCACGCGAGGCAGTCGCACGGTACCGCCGAAGCCCGGGTAGATACCCAGCTTGACTTCCGGTAGGCCGACTTTGGCAGCGCTGGACATGACGCGGTAGTCACAAGCCAGACACATTTCAAAGCCGCCACCCAACGCCATGCCATTAATGGCAACGGCCGTGGGAACATTCAGGTCTTCAAAAGCATTGAAAACCTTGTTGGCTTCGAGGTTACCGGCAACCAGGTCTTCTTCCGGTAATTGGAAGGTACCCACGAACTCGGTAATGTCGGCGCCAACGATAAATACGTCTTTGCCGGACGTTACCACTACGCCTTTGATGCTGCTGTCGCCCTGAATAGCTTCAACTGCCGCCTGAAATTCGGCCATAGTGGCCCGGTTGAATTTATTGACCGACTCGCCCTGCAGGTCGAACTTGAGTTCGACGATGCCGTCTTCGAGGGCCTGAACCGTGATGGCTTTACCTTCGTAAATCATCAACTGATCTCCACGCTGTGAAAGCACATGAGAAAACATCTGGTGGCTTGGCCTGAATAAGGCACTACCGCCAGTGTCATGAACGTCCCGAGTTAGGGATTGCCCGGATTTCACCGGCACAATTCATACACTTGTTTGATTCGGGTGCGCACACCTTCTGCGAAAACGCCCAACTTGTCAATCTACGCGGGCGAAAGCAATGTGACCCAACAGTCTAGACTATTGCTGTTAAAAATACGGCAAGCTTTACATTTCAATAAGTTATAAGAAAAAAGCAGGGTAAAACCTGAGCGCATGCAGGCTGAGCGGCAACCGTGTAAAACCTTTTCGGCAATAAGTGACCATAGGGTATCGCCCTTCAATAAACCCTGAAAAAGCGCTGGACGACAACAAGGTTACTGCTACTATCGAGAAAAAGAACAGCAACCTGGGGGACTCTATGCTCTACAACCATGTTCTAGTGGCCGTTGACCTGATCGAAGAGTGCCGCAGCGTTGCCGACCATGCCGTGACGCTAGCCAAGGCGCTGGATGCCAGGCTCACTCTGCTGCATGTGGTCGAGCCATTGGCCATGGCCTATGGCGGGGATGTACCCATGGACCTGTCAATGCTGCAGCAACAACAGTTCGAGCAGGCCAAGGAAAAGATGCAGGTTTTTGCGGGTGATTACGCCCTGCCCGATGACCAGCTACAAATTGCTTTCGGCCATCCACGGCAGGAAATTCATCGGGTTGCCAATGAACAAGCGTGCGACCTTATTGTGGTTGGCAGCCATGGGCGGCATGGCCTGGCACTTCTGCTTGGCTCTACCGCCAATGACGTGCTGCACGGCGCACCTTGTGATGTGATTGCAGTGCGCCTGGGGAAAAAAGACAAACCAAAGAAATAAGCTCAGACGCCCGTCTTGCCATCAATCGGGAAAAACGTACCGCCACTCCAGACGCCCGTTCGCTGAACACCTTCCACCGTTTCGCTGACTGCCAGCTCCACCAGCTGATAAAACACGTTGCGATGAATCAAAGCTTCCAGGTTCGCCCGCAGGAGCACATAAGGCGCCGGTTCTTCAGTGGTGCCGTCTACGACAACACGAACGGGATGCTCGGCATCAGCCATAACCTGATCATCCAGATTGGTACTAAAGGTCAACTGCTGATCCTTGCCTGACCCAGCCACCTGCAGTTGGGTGGCTACAAATGGCGCGTCATCAACCTGTATTCCCCAGCGCTCAACTGGCGTCACCAGATAATAGCGCTGTTCATCGGCATCGTATTTAAGAATCCCGGCAAAGAGTTGCACCAAAGGTTTGCGAGTGATCGGGTCGCCTTCGTGATACCAGGTACCGTCACGCGTAATCTGCATATCCATTTCACCGCTGAGCGGCGGATTCCACAGATGTACCGGAGACGGTTCGCGGCGTTGGCCGCTTTCACCTTGCGGCAGACTATCCAACAGGGATTGGTGCGGAGGTGATCGTTTCATAAGAATTCCTTGCTGAGGCAGCGCTGTTCAACGGGCAATCAGGCGCTGCATGTAATCATCCAGCGGGCGGCGCAGAAGATCTTCCGGTGCCTGGCGGTAGAACTGCAAAAAGCCGCCGCGGGCCTCAATCACAGCATAGTCAACCTGACGGCCGCTGCCGACTTCAAACAAGGTCATTTGTAACACGGCACGATCATTACCAAGTTCGCTGAACTGGCCTGACTCTTCCCAGTGCTCGCGACTGCCCACAGCGTCACGCGCACGGGCAAAGCGGGTATACAGCAAGTAATCCGCATGATGACTGCCAGCTTCTGTCAGCGCCTCTTCCAGCCCTAGGGGCTGCTCGGCACGGCGTACCCGTGGAAAGACATTGACCGCGGCGTAAAAGGCTTCTTCGGCAACGACATTGGGCCTGGCATAGGGGTGATCCACTGGCAGAAAATGCCCTTGGGCAATATACATCCGCGAGTCCGGTTGGATTGTCCAGTTTGCCGGGCGATGGATCGTGTAATGATTCATCGCCCCAACATCGCCCAGATAATAGCGCGAGGTTTTCTGCATATCAGACGGGCTGACACAGGCCTGCAACAAACCAGCTGCGAGCAACAGCAAGACAGCACAACGCTTCATCTCCCCTCCTCGCTACATGCGTTACAGACCGCGCATCCACTCCGGCCGCAAACCAGCACGCGCTGGCGCATCAAGAGCGGCCTGCACTTGTTCTTGCATGCGGGCTTTGTCAGCACCCAGCACGCCTTTGAGCACCAGGTAATTAGATGCATGGTCGCTGCGGAACACAGTATTGTCCAGCTCTAGTCCATCCAGCAGCCAAGCCATCTCAGTAAAGAGTTCGTCCTGCGCCAATGGTTCGAAGTCCGGATAACGGGCTTGAAAGCGCTCCATCCCCTGCGGGAAGCTGACGACCAAAGTAGATAAAAACTCCGGCTGGGTGGCGTTGGCCAGGCGCGCCGAGTTCAGCGCATGCTGGCGACTCAGGCTGCGACCGCCCAGACCGTTGAGGATCATCACTGAGCGCAACATCCCCGCATCGCCAGCCTTGTTCAACGCATCAATGGTCGAGGCCGCTGTTTCGCCCTTGTTGACGCGCTCAAGCACCTCGTCATCACCGGACTCGGCGCCGATGTAGAGCATCGCCAACCCGGCCTCGCGCAGTTCCTGCAACTCAGCCACGGACTTTCGCTTGAGGTTGCGTGGCAGACAATAAGAGGTGACCCGGTTCACTTCCGGCATATCGTCACGAATGGCTTCGAGGATGCGCAGCAAGCGCTGCGTCGGCAAGACCATGGCGTCGCCATCGGCGAGAAAGACCCGCTGCACGATCATTTTCTCGCCAGTACGCCGGATTTCGTCCAGCACCTCTGCTTCTTTGCGGGCACGAAACTTCTTCTGAGGCGCCGTGTACATTTCACAGAAGGTGCATTGATTCCAGGAACAACCGTTGGTGACAGGCAGAATCAGCGAATGTGCTTCACTGGGTGGGCGGAAAACCGGTTCAATATAACTGATCGGGAGCTGGTCAAGCATGGATAGTCGCTAACCTCGCAGACATCAAATAACTCACCATTGTAGACGCGTCAGCGAGCAAAAGGCCATCCCCCGTCTGGGCTTGGATTCATAGCGCATTTTTCCATAGTGTATCTGATCAAGTCAGACATTATTAGCTGGCTCATAGACGCGTTACAGACGTATTCAAGCTCAGGACGACAACAATGAAAAAAACATTTCAAAAACCGGGATTCGCCCTCACCGGCCTGTCCGCCATCATCCTCAGTGCAGCCCTGACCGGTTGCCTGTCCAGCAGCGGTTCTTCCAGCTCCAGCTCAAGCCCGGCAGCCGACGCGCCAGCAGTAAGTACCCAGCAGGGTGACTTTACTGGCATCAGCTTAGACGGCATGCGGGTTTTCCGTGGCATACCCTACGCCAAACCACCAGTTGGGGACCTGCGTTTTGCTGCACCCGAACCTGTAGATACGCACACGGGCGTCGTTGAGCTGAGTGAAAGTTTTGGCAGCAAGTGCCCGCAAACCGACATTACTACCCAGCAAATTCAGGGCGATGAAGACTGCCTTTTTCTTAACGTTTACGCTCCAGCAGAGGGTGAAAACCTACCGGTTATGGTTTGGGTTCATGGCGGCGCATTTATCTTTGGCGATGGTGGCGGCGAGTACGACCCAACCCGGCTAGTCGCAGAGGATGTAGTGGTAGTTACCCTCAATTACCGGCTTGGTCATCTTGGCTTTCTAGCCCATCCGGACCTGGGTGCCGGCGACGGCAACTTCGGCCTGATGGACCAACAAGAAGCCCTGCGCTGGGTTAAAACCAACATTGAAGCATTTGGCGGCAACCCGGATACCGTGACCATTTTTGGTGAGTCTGCCGGCGGTCACAGCGTCATGAGCCATATCGCCTCGCCTAGCGCGCAAGCGGAAAACCTGTTCCAGCGGGCAATCATTCAGAGTGGCTCCTATGCCGAGGAGCAGGCCCCTTTGGCAGCAGCCCAAGCGGGTGGACAGGCAGTTGAAGCGGCTGCTCGTGCCGCTGACGATGCACCTGCAGCTTGTGTGGATCAGCCAGCCGCTGATTGCCTGCGTGCATTAAGCACTGATCAAATTCTGAGCCTGCAAGCAAACCAATCCATCCCCACCGCTGGAGGAAGCTTTTTACCCCTATCAATTGGTGCCGCCCTTAGAAGTGGTGAAATCGACACCAGCCTCGACATCATGATTGGCAGCAACCAGGACGAAGGTACACTCTTTGTCGCGCTGGATGAAGTTCAGGCCCAACCCGACCCACAGTCGCTGGAAGCTATGGGCATGGAAGAATTCAACAAACGGTTTGATGAATTTTTTGAGCCTTACCTGAACGCAGGCGTACCCTTCGATGTCGACCAAATCAAAGCTGATTACTTGGCCCGCTTTGAAAATAATCCCAGCCAGCTCTCTCTGGCGCTATCGGCCATTTGGACGGACTTTATGTTCGCCTGCCCAAGCGCTGGCCAAGCCGGTACCTTTGCCGGGCTCAACATGAATACCTACAAGTACTGGTTCCGCGACATCAATGCACCTTGGAC
>REBY01000195.1 GCA_007692485.1 Pseudomonadaceae bacterium
GCAAGCCGATCCGTAAGTAATCGCGAAGGAATATACAGATATGGCTAAGCCTGCTTCTCGTGTACGTAAAAAAGTTAAAAAGACCGTGGTGGATGGCATCGCCCATATCCATGCGTCTTTTAACAACACAATCATCACCATCACCGACCGTCAGGGCAACGCCTTGAGTTGGGCCACTTCTGGTGGTTCCGGTTTCCGTGGCTCGCGTAAGAGCACGCCCTTTGCTGCCCAGGTTGCTGCAGAGCGTGCCGGTCAGGCCGCGCTGGAATACGGTCTGAAAAATCTCGACGTGTGCGTCAAGGGCCCAGGCCCGGGTCGTGAATCGGCAGTACGTGCGCTGAACTCTTGTGGTTACAAGATCAGCGGCATCACCGATGTCACCCCCATCCCGCACAACGGCTGTCGCCCGCCTAAAAAGCGCCGCGTGTAATCAGGAGACGGTAAATGGCTCGTTATATTGGTCCCAAGTGTAAGCTGTCTCGCCGCGAAGGCACGGATCTGTTCCTGAAGAGCGGTGCTCGCTCTCTGGATTCCAAGTGCAAACTGGAAACACCTCCCGGTGTACATGGTCAGCGTCGCGGTCGGTTGTCGGAATACGGCACGCAGCTGCGTGAGAAACAAAAAGTTCGTCGTATGTACGGTGTGCTTGAGCGTCAATTCAGCAACTATTACAAGGCAGCTGCCCGTATTAAGGGTGCTACCGGTGAGAACCTGCTGCAACTGCTCGAGCGTCGTCTCGACAATGTGGTGTATCGCATGGGCTTTGGTGCTACCCGCTCCGAAGCACGTCAGTTGGTATCGCACAAGGCAATCATGGTCAACGGCAAGACTGTCAACGTAGCGTCTTATCAGGTTTCACCTGGTGACGTGGTTGCAGTACGCGAGAAGGCCAAGAACCAACTGCGTATCAGCAGCGCCCTCGAGCTGGCTGCCCAGCGCGGTCAAATGGAGTGGATTGAGGTCGATAGCAGCAAGAAGGAAGGTGTCTTCAAGAGCCTGCCGAGCCGCAGTGACCTGTCAGCTGACATCAACGAAAACCTGATCGTCGAGCTGTACTCCAAGTAAGCGACAGACAGTATAAAGGTGCCCCATGCAAAGTTCGGTTACCGAGTTTCTAACACCACGTCATATTGACGTAAAGGAATCCTCGCCCACACGTGCCAAGATCACTCTTGAGCCGCTGGAGCGTGGTTTCGGCCATACCTTGGGCAATGCGCTGCGTCGCATCTTGCTCTCCTCCATGCCCGGTTGTGCTGTGGTAGAGGCGGAAATCGACGGCGTATTGCATGAGTACAGCGCCATCGAAGGCGTACAGGAAGATGTCATCGAGATCCTGCTCAACCTGAAAGGGTTGGCAATCATCATGAATGGCCGCGATAACGTCACTTTGACCCTGTCCAAAAAAGGACCGGGCGCAGTGACTGGCGCAGACATTCAAGTGGATCACGATGTCGAAATCGTCAATCCGGAACATGTCATTGCCCATCTGTCTGACAATGGTGCTCTGAACATGAAGATCAGCGTTGCCCGTGGCCGTGGTTATGAGCCGGCGGATGCACGCCAGTCAGATGACGATGAAACCCGTTCCATTGGTCGCCTGCAGCTCGATGCCGCTTTTACTCCCGTTCGCCGTGTGGCTTACGTGGTGGAAAGCGCTCGGGTTGAGCAGCGCACCAACTTGGACAAGCTGGTTATCGATCTGGAAACCAATGGCACTCTGGACCCGGAAGAAGCGATCCGTCGCGCAGCTACCATTCTGCAACAGCAGTTGGCTGCCTTCGTTGACCTCAAAGGTGATCAAGAGCCGGTGGTGGAACAGCAGGAAGATGAGATTGACCCCATCCTGTTGCGCCCGGTGGACGACCTTGAGCTGACTGTTCGTTCAGCCAACTGTCTGAAAGCGGAAAATATTTACTACATTGGCGATCTGATCCAGCGTACCGAAGTGGAGCTGCTGAAGACCCCGAACCTGGGCAAGAAGTCCCTGACCGAGATCAAGGACGTGCTGGCTTCGCGTGGTCTGTCCCTGGGTATGCGTCTGGATAACTGGCCGCCTGCTAGTTTGAAGAAGGACGACAAGGTTTCGGCCTGATCGTCCCGACATCGAGGAATTAAGAGATGCGTCATCGTAAAAGTGGTCGCCACCTGAGTCGGACCAGCTCACACCGCAAGGCTATGTTCCAGAACATGGCGGTGTCGCTGTTCGAGAATGAACTGATTAAAACTACTCTGCCGAAAGCCAAGGAACTGCGCCGCGTTGCCGAGCCGCTGATCACCTTGGCCAAGGACGATACTGTAGCTAACCGTCGTTTGGCGTTTGACCGTACCCGCAGCAAAGAAGCGGTCGGCAAACTGTTCAACGATCTGGGCAAGCGTTATGCAGACCGTCCCGGTGGTTATGTGCGTATCCTCAAGTGCGGTTACCGCGCTGGTGATGCTGCGCCCATGGCCTACGTGGAATTGGTTGATCGCCCCGAACTGGCTGCTGCCAGCGAAGAGTGATAATCACAGCATCAGAAAAAACCGGACCCTGAGTCCGGTTTTTTTGTGCCTTTAATAAAGAGTAGGCAAAGTTGTGCTGGTTAATGCGACTCTGTGATGCTTTGAGTTTTGGTGTCGAGTTTAGGCTTTGGTCCTCCTGCACTGGACACGCTTCAAGCCATCCCTGGGGTTCGTCGGCGCACCGACAGAAAACTGCTCCTGCATTTTCTGCGCTTCCGCCATCCATGGCGGTCGCCAGTGCACCGACGGTCTAGTGCAGGAGGACCGAAACCCGAACTTCGCAGCTTTATGCAAGCCGCCCGAAAACCAAAGTTTGGTCAGCGATCTCTTTCCAACAAAGGCCCCAGAAAACGCCCGGTATGAGATACGGTATTAGCCGATACCTCCTCAGGCGTGCCCGTGGCGATAATCAGGCCGCCACCAGAACCACCTTCGGGGCCAAGGTCCACAATCCAGTCAGCCGTTTTGATCACGTCGAGGTTGTGCTCGATGACCACTACGGTGTTGCCGTGATCGCGCAAGCGATGCAGAACATCGAGCAACTGCTGGATGTCGGCAAAGTGCAGGCCGGTAGTCGGCTCATCAAGAATGTATAGCGTTTTGCCAGTGTCACGCTTGGACAGCTCGCGTGCCAGCTTAACCCGCTGGGCTTCACCGCCAGATAGCGTTGTCGCAGATTGACCGAGACGGATATAGGACAAACCAACGTCGATCAAGGTTTGCAGCTTGCGCGCCAGGGCAGGCACGGCGTCGAAAAATTCGCGTGCTTCTTCGATGGTCATTTCCAGTACTTCGTGGATGTTCTTGCCCTTGTATTTGATCTCTAGCGTTTCTCGGTTATAGCGTTTGCTTTTGCATACATCACAAGGCACGTAGATATCAGGCAAAAAGTGCATCTCGACCTTGATCAGGCCATCGCCCTGGCAAGCTTCACAGCGCCCGCCTTTGACGTTGAAAGAGAAGCGTCCGGCTTTGTAACCTCGTGAGCGCGCTTCCTGGGTGCCGGCAAATAAATCTCGAATCGGCGTAAACAGACCGGTGTAGGTGGCCGGGTTGGAGCGAGGGGTGCGGCCAATCGGACTTTGGTCGATGTCCACCACTTTATCAAGGTGCTGCATGCCTTCAAAGCTGGTGTGCGGCGCAGCGTCAAGGGTCGTGGCGCCATTGAGCTCAGTAGCTGTCAGCGGATACAGGGTGTTGTTGATCAGCGTTGATTTGCCGGAGCCGGAAACACCGGTGACACAGGTCAACAGGCCGACCGGGATCTCCAGATTGACCTTTTGCAGGTTGTTGCCGCAAGCGCCCTTGAGCCGTAGCCATTCACCTTTGCGCGGCGCAGTGCGCTGAGCGGGTATCGGAATCTTCACGCGGCCGGAAAGGTATTTACCGGTTAATGAGTCTGGATGCGTCATGACTACGTCGGGTGTCCCGTGGGCAACAATCTGGCCGCCATGGACGCCGGCGCCGGGGCCAATGTCAACCACATAGTCGGCCAAGCGAATGGCGTCTTCATCGTGCTCGACGACAATAACCGTATTACCCAGGTCGCGTAGATGAATCAGGGTGCCTAGCAGTCGTTCGTTATCGCGCTGATGTAGGCCGATAGAGGGTTCATCAAGGATATACATAACCCCGACCAAGCCGGCACCAATCTGGCTGGCAAGGCGGATGCGCTGCGCCTCACCGCCGGACAGGGTATCAGCGCTGCGGTCGAGGGTCAGGTAATCGAGCCCGACATTGACCAGAAACTGCAAGCGGGCACGGATTTCCTTGAGAATCTTTTCGGCAATCTCGCCGCGATTGCCCTCAAGTGTCAGCTGACCAAAATACTCGGCAGCCGCACCAACCGGCATGGTCGTCAGGCCGGGCAGATTGCGTTCGTCGATAAAGACATGACGTGCTTCGCGGCGCAGTCGCGTGCCATGGCAGGAGGGGCAGGGCTGGGTGCTAAGAAATTTGGCCAGTTCTTCGCGCACGCTACTGGATTCGGTTTCGCGGTAGCGGCGTTCGAGATTAGGCAGAATGCCTTCGAACGGGTGTTCACGGCGAACGACGTCGCCACGGTCATTCATGTAGCGGAAAGGGACTTTTTCCGTGCCGGTACCATTGAGGATAACCTGCTGATGTTCGGCCGGTATATCGTCAAAGGGCAGATCAAGATCAATGCCAAAGTGTTCGGCCAGCGAATTGAGCATCTGGAAGTAGTACACATTGCGCCGATCCCAGCCACGAATGGCGCCTTCACCCAGGGTTAGCTCGCCGTTGACCAGGCGCTTTTGGTCAAAGAACTGTTTGACCCCGAGGCCGTCACAAGTAGGGCAGGCGCCAGCCGGATTATTGAAGGAAAACAGGCGCGGTTCCAGCTCGCTGATCGAGTGCCCGCACACTGGGCAGGCAAAGCGGGCACTGAAGGTGATTTCCTCGCCGCTTTCGCCATCCATGGGAGCGACAATGGCCAAACCGTCGGCCAGATTCAGGCAAGTCTCGAAAGATTCGGCCAGGCGCAGCTGCAGATCATCGCGGACTTTGAAGCGATCAACCACGACTTCGATAGTGTGCTTGCGCTTCTTGTCCAGCGCTGGTGCCTCATCGAGGTCATGGATGCGTCCATCGATACGCGCACGCACAAAGCCCTGGGCGCGTAGCTCTTCTATAACGGCCAGGTGTTCACCCTTGCGTTCACGCATGACCGGTGCCAGTAGCATCAGTTTGCTGCCTTCGGGCATGCCCAGTACCTGGTCGACCATCTGGCTGACAGTTTGCGCGGCCAGCGGCAAGTCATGATCCGGGCAGCGTGGAATGCCGACCCGGGCAAACAGCAGGCGCAGGTAGTCGTAGATTTCGGTGATAGTACCGACGGTTGAACGCGGGTTATGTGATGTGGACTTCTGCTCGATGGAGATCGCCGGTGACAAGCCTTCAATATGGTCGACATCCGGCTTTTCCATCATGGACAGAAATTGGCGGGCATAGGCTGACAGCGATTCGACATAACGACGTTGACCTTCCGCGTACAGCGTATCAAAGGCCAGTGACGACTTGCCCGAGCCGGACAGCCCGGTAAACACAATCAATTTGTCACGGGGCAAGTCCAGATCGATGTTCTTCAGGTTATGGGTGCGCGCCCCACGAATCACAATGGTATCCACAACAATGTCCCGCCCGGTCAGCAAAGCCGATAAGTATACGGGTCGGAAGCCCCTTGCAGCAAAAGCTGTCTGCATTGGCACACAAGGTTTTGCAACCAAAGTTGTCCCGTGCTCTGGCACTGCGTCAGCAGTGCCAAGGCGTGCTAAAATGCGCGCTTTTCATAGACCACCCGGAGTTGTCATGCCTCAGGCTGATGCCATGTCCCCTGCCGAAAGGCGTGCCGCGTCCTCGTTGGCCAGCGTCTTTGCCTTTCGCATGCTGGGGTTGTTCATGGTGTTGCCAGTCCTGGCCACTTACGGGCAGGATCTGCGCGGCGCAACGCCCTTTCTGATTGGCCTGGCCATCGGTGCTTACGGCTTTACCCAAGCCTTGTTACAAATTCCCTTTGGCATGTTGTCCGATCGAATCGGACGCAAGCCGGTGATTGTCGGAGGTTTGCTGCTGTTTGCCCTCGGTGGGTTGGTCGCGGCGCAGGCGGACAGTATGTGGGGAGTGATCTTTGGTCGGGTGCTCCAGGGTGCCGGGGCTATTGCGGCGGCTATTATGGCGCTGGTGGCAGACCTGACTCGTGAGCAACATCGTACCAAGGCGATGGCAATGATAGGTATGAGTATCGGCCTGGCCTTTGCGGTGGCTATGGTTGCCGGACCAGTGATTGCCGGTGTTGCAGGTTTGTCAGCGGTTTTTTATGTCACTAGCGCTCTGGCGGTCGTTGGTCTTGGCCTGGTGATCTGGGTTGTGCCTGCGCCTGACACGGTGTTTCCGCACCGGGATGCGGGTGTCGTAGCCAGTGCTTTTCTGCCCGTGCTGCGTCAGCCCGAGCTACTCCGACTGAATTACGGTATCGCTGTGCTGCATGCCATTCTGATGGCCAGCTTTGTGGCTATTCCGCTGGCTCTGCAAGAGCGCGCAGGCTTGCCGGCTGACCAGCACTGGTGGGTGTATTTGGCTGCACTCTTACTGTCTTTTTGCGTAATGGTGCCCTTCATTATCTATGGCGAGCGCCAGCGCAAGATGAAGCAGGTGGTGCTTGGCGCTATTCTGCTACTGGCATTGGTGCAACCCTTGCTATGGTTGAGCCTGGACTCGTTGGGTTGGCTGGTGGCAGCGATTGTGCTGTTTTTTATCGGTTTCAATCTGCTGGAAGCGACCATGCCTTCGCTGCTTAGCAAGATTGCACCCGCGGGTGGCAAGGGCACGGCCATGGGGGTTTATTCGACCAGCCAGTTTGCTGGTGCAGGTCTTGGCGGGGTGCTGGGCGGTGCGGTATTCAGTGCCTTTGGCCTGGGTGGCGTTTTTGTCTGCTGTGCGCTGCTGGCGCTTTCATGGTGGTTGATTGGTGTTACCATGCGTGAACCGCCATATGTCACCAGCTACCGCCTGACGTTGCCCCTGGCCCTGGCCCGGGATGAGGCATTGCCCGGGCGCATTCTGGCGGTACCGGGAGTGGCGGAAGCGGTAGTGGTCGCTGATGAAGGCGCCGCTTATTTGAAAGTTGATACCAAGGTGTTGGACCGTGAGGCGCTGGACCTGCTGGTGCAGCCTGCCTGATTGCGTTCACCCGCAAGGAGAAGAAGATGGCCAGAGGCGTAAACAAAGTAATTCTGATCGGCAACCTGGGCGGTGACCCGGATGTGCGTTACCTGCCCAACGGCAATGCCGTAGCCAATATTACCCTGGCAACCACGGATAGCTGGAAAGACAAACAAAGCGGCCAGATGCAGGAAAAAACCGAATGGCACCGGGTGGTGTTTTTTGGCCGAGTGGCCGAAGTCGTGGGCGAATATGCCCGCAAAGGTTCCAAACTGTACGTGGAAGGTCGTCTGCAGACGCGCGAGTGGGAAAAAGACGGCGTCAAGCGCTATACCACCGAAGTCGTGGTTGATCTGGGTGGCCAGATGCAGCTGCTTGATGGTCGCAGCCAGGGTGGTGACGCGCCGGCCCCACGGCAATCTGCGCCGCGCCAGCAGCCGCAGCAACAACCGCAACAGCAGCGTCCGCAGCAGCAACCCGCTGAGCAGGCGCAGGCAACGCCCGATTACGACAGCTTCGATGATGATATTCCGTTCTGAAATGAACCTGTCCTGAATGCCCGGTATGCCGGAGGATGGTAAACGTCCTCCCGCTACCGGGTTTTTTTATACCAGTGAACAGGAATCTGCATGTCCCAGGTCTATTTTGTGCGCCACGGTCAGGCCTCCTTTGGTACTGACAACTACGATCAATTGTCGCCGCTGGGTCACCAGCAATCCGTCTTGTTGGGTGAGTATTTCCGTCAGCGCAATATGCATTTCGATCATATTATGTTGGGGGACATGGTCCGTCATCGGGAAACGGCGGAAGGCATCTGTACCGGTATGCAGATTGATACCAGCGGTTTCGAGGTGCGTCCGGAGCTCAACGAATTCGACTTTCATAGTATTTTGCAGGCCTTTCTGGCTCAGTTTCCGGATCAGGCGTTACCGGAAAAGCCGGCGGTGGCTGACTTTTTCAAGCGCTTGCGCAAAGGCATTATCCTTTGGTCGCGCGGTGAACTGGAAGGCAAGCTACCGGAAACCTGGGTCGAATTCGAAGAACGCATGCTGACGGTACGCAACGATATTATGCAGCAGCATACCGGCAAGCAGGTGTTGGCGGTCAGTTCCGGCGGAGCTATCGCGATGCTGATTCGTCAGTTGCTGCAAGCGCCCAGCGAGACCATGGTCGAGCTGAATCTGCAAACTCGCAACACCGCATTGATTCATTGCATATTCAACCCGCGTTCGATGCGCTTGAGTAGCTTCAACAACCTGCCGCATCTGGATAATGAAGCCAATAAGCACCTGATCAGCTATGCCTGAGTGGCCGTGAAAATGCTACATTAGGGCGCACGGGTATCTTGGTTCGGTCAAGGGTGGGTTAATGCGCAAGCGGGTCATGCTGGTGGGGGCAGAAACCACTCTGGGGCAGGAAGTGCTGGCACTGGCAGCCATGCAGGGTGTAATCCTGCAGGCGCGCAGTTGCCCGAGCGCAGGTTGGGACGCGGCTGAGCTGAACAGCTGGCTGGATGAAGACCGTCCCGATGTGGTGGTCAACCTGGCGCACTTTCACCAGCAGTTTCAGTGCGATGTGGCGGCGGAGTCTGAACTGCGGCACATGCAGGCGTTTCATGAGCGACTGATGGAAGCGGCGACAGCGCGTGGCTGCTGGCAACTGATGCTGTCCAGCGCCCGCGTTTTTGATGGTGAAAAAACGACGCCCTACAGCGAGAAAGACGAGGTTGCGCCGCTGGATGCGCTGGGGCGTTTGCAGCACTTGCTGGAAAGCGAGTTGCGCCGTGGCAGTGACCGGTACCTGATTTTGCGCCTGAGCTGGGTACTTGATAGCAGTGTCGACGGCCATCTGGACCGCTTGCGTCGGCAGCTCTGTGCCGGGGACAGTCTGGAGCTGGCGAAAGAATGGCGCGGCAATCCGACGCCGGTTGATGATGTCGCCCGGGTGATTTTTGCCATGCTGCGTCAGGTGGATTGCGCTGCAGCTGTGCAGGGCACTTATCACTACGGCAGTGTTGAGGCGTCCAGCTGGATCAGTCTGGCCAAGTGCCTGTCACAGGAGTTGTTGGCCAGTGGCGAACTGACCCAGGATCCGGTGATCACGCCGGCCCCCTTCGCCGAGCAATCGATGGCGGGTCACCAACCCCAAAATGCGGCACTGACGCACAAGCGCCTGATGCATATTTTTGGTATCAAACCGCGGCCCTGGCGCAGCCAATTGGTCCACTTGCTCGCGCGTTGAGTGCAGGCATAAAAAAACGGTCGCCTAGGCGACCGTTTTTGTTGGACGTCAAGTTGCTCAGAACTTGTAGCCAAGGCCAACCATGTAGACCATGGGGTCAATCCCGACATCCACAGTCACGTGCTGGCCATTCAAGCGGGTACGCCCGGTGGTGTTGATGTCAATGTAGCGAACCTGAGCATTCAGCATCAGGTTGTCGTTAAGCATATAGTCTGCGCCAACCTGAAAGGCCAAGCCCCACGAGTCGTCCAGGCTGAAGCCGCTGAAGCCCTGTGACTTACGTGTGCTGGTCAATTCTTCACTGAAAAAGGTGGTGTAGTTCAGGCCAGCACCTACATAAGGTTTGAACGCAGACTGCTGCTGCAGCGGGTACCAGACAGCACTCAGGGTTGGCGGCAGGTGTTTGATATCACCCAGTTTGCCATCCAGCGGTCCCAGGCCCTTAACTCCAACCGTGTGACTGAAGGGGGTGGCAGCGATCAGTTCGATACCTACCTGATCAGTCACCATGTACATAAAGTTCAGACCTAGCTGGGTGTTGCTGTCAACCGTCGCACTAGTGCCATCCAGCGGTGTGCCTGCCAGCCGCAAACGGCTGCTATCTTCACGCGGGTCGACAGTAACGGCACCAGCGCGAACAATGAAATCGCCAGCCTGGTGGGCTTGGGCTACGGAAGCGGCCAGAAGGGCGGGGGCAAGCAGAAGGCCAGCGGCCAGTTGAGTGGTAAAGCGCGACATGTTTATGTCTCCTGTTGATGTTGGCAGCTGCAATATTAGGACGTGCCGGCCTGCGGGTTATTGATCTGCGGCAATACTTTGCACGGCTTGACTGCGACAGTTGACCGCAGGTATCCGCGGTTAGCAGGTTGCAATGCCCGCCACTTAAAGATGATAATGCTTCTCTTTTAGGGTTCTTGACGCGCAATGCGCCTATGGGGGATGTAATGAAAGGGTGGCTGATAGGGCTGCTGCTGATGCCAGCCATGCTACTGGCTGATACCCGGCTGCAGAATGCCCAAGAAGAGAGCGAAGCCTTGCAGCGTGATGCGGCAGCCGCCCAGCAGCGAATTGACGCGCTGGACGATGCCAGCCGGGAAGCTTTGCAGCGCTACCGTGATGCGGTGCTGCAAAGTCGGCAGCTGCGTGATTACAACGAGCGCATGACAGCCATGGTAGAGGGTCAGCGCAGCGAGCTGGACAGCCTCGAAGAGCAGTTAGCCAGCATCGAACAGACCCAGCGGGCGGTTCTGCCCCTGTTACATCAGATGGTCAGCAGTCTGGAGCAGTTCGTTGCGCTGGATTTGCCGTTTCTGCCTGAAGAGCGCAATACCCGCATCAGTCAGTTGCACAGCCTGTTGGATCGCGCTGATGTCAGCGTGGCGGAAAAGTATCGCCGGGTGATCGAGGCCTACCAGATTGAAAGCGATTATGGTCGCACCTTGGAGGCCTGGCGCGGGACCCTGGAGGACGATCAGGGTCATCGTACCGTGGAATTTCTGCGCCTGGGTCGGGTCATGCTCTATTACCAAAGCCTGGATGGCCGCGAGCAAGGCTACTGGGATGCCGACGCTGAGAACTGGGCCAGCCTGCCAGGCAGTTATCGTCGCGCCCTGGAGCAAGGCATCCGCATTGCCCGTCAGCAGCAAACACCGGAGCTGTTACGCCTGCCGTTGAAGCCGGTAGCCAGCACTGACGCTACGGAGGGTAACTGATGTCAGCTCTTGTCGGTAACAGCATCAAACTGAGTCTGGCCATGCTCCTGGCGCTGGGCAGTACTTTCGCTGTGGCGCAAAGCCCCAACCTGGATCACCTGCTGCGCGACATGCGCGAGCTGCGCAGTAGTGAGCAGCAAGCCATGCAGAGCCGTGAACAGGCTTTTATTGCTGAGCGAGAACAGCGCGAGGCGCGTTTGCAGCGGGCCGAGGCGGAACTGGCTGAGTTGGAGGCCGAAGCCGAGCAATTGCGTCAGGCGTTTGATGAGCTCGATACTGCGCTGAGTGCCGGCGAGGAAGAGCTGACCCAGCGTAGCGGCAACTTGGGTGAGCTTTTTGGTGTCGTGCGCCAGAGTGCCGGCGATACGCGCAGTCAATGGCAGGATTCACTACTCAATGTCCAGTTTCCCGAACGCCTGCAAACCCTTGAGCAACTGGCGGAAAGTCGCCGCGTGCCAACCGCAGAAGCGCTAGAAGATTTCTGGCTGTTACTGCTCGATGATATGACTGCCAGTGCCCGTATTGCGCGCATGACAGCGCCAGTGGTTGGGTCGGATGGTGAGCGGCGTGATGCCGAAGTGGTCCATGTCGGACCCTTTATGGCGCTCCACGCTGGGGAGTATCTGAACTACAGCGCGGAAGCCCTCGAGTTTGACGTACCGCAGCGCCAGCCCGGCGGACGGGGATTGATCAGTGATTTCGTTGCCCCCCGGGCGGATCTGGCTGACCTCTGGGTGGATGTCACCCGGGGTAACCTGTTGAGTCAGTTGCAGCGCACCCCGAGCCTGCTTGACCGCGTTCAACAGGGCGGCCTGGTCGGCTATGTCATCGTATTGCTTGGTGTGTTCGGTGTCTTGCTGGCGCTGGCGCGACTGGCCTGGTTACAGCGCATTCAGCATAAGGTCAATCGACAGATTGCCGATTTGGACCACCTGAGTAATGACAATCCGCTGGGTCGAGTTCTGGGTGTTATCGGCAGTCAGCCACGTCTGGAGCAGTTGGATACCCTGGAGCTCAAGCTGGATGAGGCGATTCTCAAGGAAACCCCGGCACTGGAGCGTTGGCAAGGCCTGATCAAGTTGCTGGCGGCGGTTGCCCCGCTGCTCGGTCTGCTGGGTACGGTCACCGGTATGATTGCCACCTTCCAGGCGATCACCCTGTTCGGGACTGGCGACCCGCAGTTGATGGCCGGGGGGATTTCACAGGCCTTGGTAACCACCGTGCTGGGTCTGATTGCGGCCATCCCACTGCTATTCATGCATGCGCTGGTTGCTGCACGGAGCAAGTCGCTGGTGCAGTTGCTTGAGCAACAGAGCGCGGGTCTAATTGCGCTACACCTCGGCGAGGAGCGCCCGCGTGAGTGAAGGGCTCTGGCTGCTACGGGATTTTCTCGATAGTGGCGGCTGGGTGCTGTGGAGCATCTTGCTGGTCACCATCCTGCTTTGGACGCTGATGCTCGAACGCCTGTGGTTTCTCGCCCGGGTATTCCCGCGTCAGGCCGGGCAATGGCAGCAGCGCTGGCAGGCGCGTAGCGACCGTAGTAGCCGCGCCGCACGGCAGGTGCGTGCTGCCTGGTTGGCCCAGGCGCAACAGGCATTGGGTCGTTACCTGCCACTGGTACGCGTGCTCATTGCCCTGTGTCCTTTGTTGGGGCTGCTGGGCACCGTCAGCGGCATGATTCAGGTATTCGACGTCCTGGCGCTGAGCGGCCAGGGTAACCCCCGCGCCATGGCAGCCGGGGTCTCGCGGGCGACCATCCCCACCATGGCTGGCATGGTGATTGCCATCAGCGGCTTGTTTTGTCTGGCCCGGCTGGATCAACAGTCTCGACGGGCCCTGCAGCGGTTGACCGATCGTCTGCGTTACAGTGAGGAGCAACCCCATGCGCATGCGCCGGCATAGCAGTAGCGACGAAGACACCGGTATTGATCTGACGCCGATGCTCGACGTGGTTTTTATCATGCTGATTTTCTTTATTGTCACCAGCTCCTTTATTCGCGAGTCGGGCATCAGCGTGGATTCGCCTTCGGCGAGCAGTGCAACCGAGCAAACGCGCGGCAATATCCTGATTGCGGTTAATCCACAGGGTGAAATCTGGATTGATCGCCAGGCCGTGGATATCCGCGCGGTACGTGCAACGGTAGAGCGCCTGCGGGTCGATCAGCCGGATAGCAGCGTGGTAGTGCAAGCGGACCAAGAGGCGCGTAGCGGCCTGGTGATTCAGGTCATGGATCAGGTGCGTCTGGCCGGTGTGGCGGATGTCGCACTGGCGGCGACCGTCGAGGGCCGTTGATGCGCCTGTTGCTGAGTTTCTTCGCCGCGCTCGGGGTGGCTGTTGGGCTCTTTGCGCTGATGCTGGCGCTGGTCAGTCCGCCACGCGATAACCGCCTGCCTGACGATGAGCTGGCCAGGGTCAGTTTTGTCCGTAGTCTCAGTGACACCGATACCGAGCGTAGAGAGCGTCAGCGTCCGGAGCCACCAGAGCAACCTCAGCCACCGGAAGTACCGCAGCCTCCGCAACCGCAGCAGGCCGAAGTGGCCGCACAGGTCGAGCTCAATATTGCCCTGCCGCAACTGCAAACCGACATCAGCCTGGATGCCGCCCCGTCGCCCAGCGATCTGGAAATGGCCAGTGTGGATGCCCCGGCTGCACCGGCACAAGATGGCGCGCCAGGCACGAGTGAGGAAGTCACGCCGCTGGTCGAAATTCCGCCCAACTATCCGCAGCGCGCGCTGGCTGCCGGTATCGAAGGTGAGGTGACCCTGGCCTTTACCATTACCGCGGACGGTCGGGTGGATAATCTGCGTGTAGAACATGCCGATCCACCGGGTGTCTTTGATCGTGAAGCGCGGCGGGCTGCGATGCGCTGGCGTTTTGCGCCGCGGCGCGAAGAGGGGCAGGCGGTCGCGCGGGAAGCGACCAAGACGCTGTATTTTCGTCTGGATGGGAGCCGTTGATGCGT
This sequence comes from Pseudomonadaceae bacterium, assembly GCA_007692485.1. GTDB lineage: Bacteria > Pseudomonadota > Gammaproteobacteria > Pseudomonadales > Pseudomonadaceae > Halopseudomonas. The sequence goes on from REBY01000195.1 coordinate 14,102, forward strand.
ATCTTCATGCTGCTTCTCTGCCTGTTACCGCTGGCGTCACTCCAGGCGCAAACCCAGACAGTTGACCCCAGCGTTTACCGCGCGCTGAACACGGCCCAGGAAGCACAGGAACAGGGCAATATGACGCGCGCGCGTGAAGTCTTGCGCGAAGCTTTGTCGTCAGCCACTGATGACTCACTGGAAGCGGCCTTGCTTCAGCAGCGTCTTGGCTATCTGGCGATTGCCCGCGAGGATTACCCTGCCGCAATTCGTGCCTTGCGAGCGGCGCTCGACACGGAACAGCTGGGGAGTGAGGCTGCTCGGCAGGACCAGCTCAATCTAGCCCAACTTTATCTGTTGAGCGAGCAGCCGCAGTCGGCCATTGATGTGTTCCTGGCAGCGCGACGTGAAGCAGCATTGCCCTTGTCCAGCAAGCGCCTGTTGGTTCAGGCCTATATGCAGACCAGCGACTATCGCGCCGCCTTGCCGTTGGCGGAAGCGGTTGTGGCAGCGGACGCCAGCGTTGATGACATCTGGTACCAATTGCTGGTGGGGCTTAACCACCGTTTGCAGCGCTTCTCCGCAGCCGTCGACTGGCAGCAGGTGTTGGTGCAGCGCAATCCCGGCAGCGTCAGCGCCTGGCGCCAGTTGGCAGGACTGCAAAGTATGGCTGGGCGGCAGCGTGCTGCTGCCGCCAGCTTGCGCCTGGCCCGTGAGGCGGGCCTGAGTTTGAGTGAGCAGGATCTGGATAACCTGATTGCTTTGCAGGTGCAGGCTGGAGCGCCTTGGCAGGCAGCGCGGTTGACGGAAGAGCTGATTGCCGCCGATTTGCTCTCGGCGTCGCCACCGCGGCAGCGGCAACTGGCGCAACTGTGGCAGCAGGCGCGTGATCATGAGCGAGCACTGGCCGCCTGGACTCAGGTTGCTGAAGCCAGTGGGCGCTCGGAACACTGGTTACAGGTAGCCGGTATGCATCTTCAGCAAGCCGATTGGCCAGCGTTGCTTGCTGTACTGGAACGTGCCGAAGCCAATGCCAGCAGCCGTCAGCGCCAACAGATCAGCGAGTGGCGAAGCTATGCGCAACAGCATATCGAGGTGGCGAATTAATCAATAGCGGCCTTTTGCCCTTGTACTGAATGTAACTACCGGCCTATGCTGACGCGAATCGACTTCACCTCATTGAGAGTTTTTGCTCTGGCTGCGCGTGGTACTGGATGTTCAAGGGATGTAACTTCAGCGGTTTTCGCACACTGATATTCATGTTTGTACTGGGCCTGTCGGGTGTGACGCATGCCGAGTGTCAGCGCAGTGGGGACGCGGATGTGGCGGTCGGAATCCGGCTGTCGCCGCCCTTTGTCAGCGAAGACAGTATTCGTGGTTTGCGCGGTTTGGCGATTGATCTGTGGCGCAGTATCGAGCAGGATCTGCAAGCGCAGGGTCTGATGGTCAGCAGCGAATTTGTCGACTGTGACCTGCGACAGCAATTGCCGGCTTTGGCTGACGGGCGCCTGGATGTGGTCATCTCGCCGCTGACGATAACCGCCGCGCGCCTTGAGCGTGCTGACTTTACCCAGCAATACCTCAATTCTGGTCTGACTGTGGCTGTGCCTCAGGGCAGTGCCATCGACTTTGGTCATGCCATGCGTATTCTCGGGCAGACCATCACCCAGCGTGGTGTGCCGCGCGCCATCCTGATTTTTTTGCTGATCAATCTGTTGTTGGCCTTTCTGGTTTCCCGCGCCTTGCGTGACCACCGTGACGCCGGGGTCATCATGAATGAGCCACGCATCATGCGTGGCTATCGCTACCTGATGGAAACCATCATTCGCACCACTGGCTTATACAGCATGGGGGTTGATTTCAAATCAACCCTGGGCCGCTCGCTGGATATGTTCATGTCGATTCTTGGCGCCATCCTGTCGGCGGCTATTTTTGGTGTCTTGACGGCGGCCCTGATCGGCTCGATCGGTGCCAGCCGGGATGTTTCGCTGGAGCAATTATCCGATCTCAGGGTCGCCACCCTGAGTGGCTCAACGGCACAGCAGTTTCTCGAAGAGCTATCGGTGGACGGTGCCGCCTGGCAGCACAGTCGTTATTTCAATCCACAGGCGGACGCCGGGCCAAGCCATGCCTTCCGCCGCCGCGCGGCTTTACTGGATGCCAATGACGACGCCATGGCTGACATCTTTGGTGCCGTAGCCAATTTGCCCAGGGTGCGTTGTGAGCCGGTCGAGCAGGCAACATCGGATAGCCCGTGCATTCTTTTGCCAACCTGGGATGCGGCCATGGAGCAGTTGGCCCGCGGCGAAGTAGACGTGGTGCTGGGTGACTGGGCGCAACTTAGTTATCTGGCCCGCTTGCCGGTGTATCGCGGGCGTATCGAAGTGCAATCTGAGGTATACCGCAATGAGCCCTACGGCTGGGGTGTGAATCCGGCGCGCCCCGAGTTGCGTGATGCGATCAATCGCGCGCTGTTGGAGCGCTTGCGTAGCCCGGAATGGCGCTATCTGGTGCAGGAATATATGGGGACTGGCAGTATCGCGCCTGATTAGGCCGCAGTTACTGAAACGGGTGAGTAAAGAGGCAGCATGTCAGGCAGTCAGCAGTCGCAGCAGGCTTATGAGCACTACCATGCCAGTGGTCACTATGATCGGCGTTACCCTCAGCCCAATCTCCGGGTTCTGCAACTGATCCGGGCGTACCTGCCGGCTAAGGGGCATGTGTTGGATTTTGGTTGCGGCAGTGGTCGTTACTTGTTGCCACTGCTGAATCAGGCTGGGCGGCTGGTAGCACTGGACAGCAGTGCGGCGGCGCTGGCACGACTCAGCGACCGCTTGCCGCCGGATGCCGTGCCGGTGCATAGGCTTACCTCGGCCGGCCCGGCGCTGGCCGCGCATGTCGAGTCGCATGGAACCCTGGACCTTGCACTTTGCCTGTTCGGGGTGCTGGCGCATATGCCGTCGGTTGACGAGCGTCAGCGGGTTTTACAGCAGTTGCACGCCAGCCTGCATCCTGTTCATGGTCACTTGCTACTGTCTGTTCCCAACCGTTATCGACGTTTCTGGTGGCGCCAGCTGCGCACTGGCGCGCGTATTCGTTATCAGCGTCAGGTTGGCGGCGAGTCGATTGTCTTGCACTACCAGTTGTTTGACCCAAAGAATTTGCGCGAGGAACTGCAGCAAGCGGGCTTTGTGCTCGAACAGCTGCATGCGGAAAGCCTGCTGCCGGAAAGCTGGGTCACGCGTTGGCCCCGCATGCAGCGGTTGGATCGTCTCTTGTGTCGGCTGTTACCCGCCACATGGGGTTATGGCTTGCTCGCCATTGCCCGGGTTGCGCCCTGATGCAGCGGTTATGTGTTGGCTTGCTTGCTGGCTTGTTGTGGTTGGCCGTGTGGCCCGGGCAGCCGGTCAGCGCAGCGACCCAGAGCGCGGAGCCGGGCCGGCTGGCGTTAATCGAGCGTCGTGGGGTGGTACGGGTTGGGGTGAAAATCGACTACCCGCCTTGGGGTATGGTCGCACCGGACACCCGTATTATCGGCTTGGAGGCCGACCTGGCCGCTGATCTGGCCGCACGCCTGGGTGTTGAGCTGGAGCTGCAGGCGGTAACCACCGCCAACCGTTTGCAGCGCCTGCAACAGGGCATGGTGGATGTGGTGATTGCCACCCTGAGCGATACCCCGGCGCGGCGCCGGATGGTGGATATGCTGGAGCCGCATTACTACGCCAGTGGGGTATCCCTGCTGCATCATCAGGTGATCTCGGTGGCCGGCTGGGAGTCCCTGCGTGGGCGCCCGGTATGTCTGACCGAAGGCGCCTATTTCAACCGCAAGCTGGTCGAGCGTTATGGTATCCGGCCGCTGGTTTTCCCGGGCACCCGTGACACCCTGATGGCTCTGCGCGATGGCCGCTGCGTTGGCTGGGCTTATGATGAAACGGCACTGCTGCCGCTGCTGCAAACGGCGGAGCTGGCTGAGTATCGGCTGCTTGACGATAGCGTCTTTACCACGCCTTGGGCTGTCGCTGTGGCGCGCGGTGAAGGCGAGACCGCACTCGGGCAGCAGGTGGCAGAGATAGTTGCAGACTGGCACCGCCAGGGTCTGTTGAATGAATTGCAAGCCGCCTGGCAATTGCCGCCAAACACCTTCCTGCAGCGGCAACAGGAGCGCTGGTCGGTGCGTGATAGTGCTGGTGACTGGCGCTGTCAGCCAGGCCAGCTAGATCTGATAGCGGCCGGCTGTGCCGAGCATGTCGTCAGTGCCGAAGATGCTGAGGCCCGTTACCCGGTGCCGCCCTGGTTGGAGACATTGCAGGGCTTTAGTGGTCTGCAACTGGCGGCGCTAGCCGACCCCTTCAATCAAAGCCGTTTGTTGGGCGGTTTGTGGCTGACCTTGGTGGTGGCTGGTTTTGCGGTGATCGGTTCGCTGTTGACCGGTGTGTTGTTTGCTATTTGCGAGAGCCTGTTGCGTGGCGGCCCGGTGACTGGCCTGTTACAACGACTGGTTCGGGGTTTTATTGCCCTGGCGCGGATGACGCCGCCCATCCTGCAGTTGTATATCGTGTTTTTCGGCCTCGGTGGTCTATTGCTCAGCGGTATTGGTTGGTCGCCCAGCGGGGCGCTGGTGGCCGTGCTGGTGTTCTCCTGTTACGCCGGCGCCACCAATGCGGCGTTATTAGCGCCCGTACTGAGTCAGTTGCGCCAGGAGCAACCCTATTGGTCATTGCGGCAGTTGTTGGCTGCAGCGATTGAACGCAGTTATGAAGGGTTGGTATCGACCCTGGTGAATATCGTCAAGGCAGCGGGCATGGCCAGCACTATTGCCGTGCCGGAAATTATTTCCGTGGTTAATACTTTGATCGCCGAAGGGGCCAATGCGACCGGCTTGATGACCTTGCTGCTGCTGTTCTATTTCGGTTTTGTGCTGCTGATCATGGCGCTATTGCGTCTGGCCATGGGGGGCGTGTTGCGATGTCTGCGCTAGCCCTGCTGTGGCAGCACACGCCCTGGTTGTTGGGTGGGTTTTTCTGGAATCTGCTGATCAGTCTGCTGGCTATGCTGTTTGGTACCTTGATTGGCGGCGCTCTGGGTTGGCTGCGTGACCAGCCCATCCGGCCGCTGCGGGCGCCGGCGAGTATGCTGACCAGTGTGTGCCGCAATGTGCCCAGTTTTGTTTTGCTGTTCTACGTGGCTTTTGTTTTGCCTGTAGAGCTGGAGGTGGCGGACCGGGTAGTCCTCTTACCCTTATGGCTGAAAGCGGTGTTGGCGCTGACTATTCCGGTCATTGGCTTTGCTTCTGATCAGACCCTTGGCTACCGCCGGCAAGTGCGTATGCAACTGGCCAGCGCGCGGGCAGTATTTATTCTGTCCTGGCTACAGTATTTTCTGATTGTACTCATGGCTTCGGCCACCGCGTCAGTGATTGGTGCTGATGAGGTCGTCGGCCGCGCCAACCGGGTGATCGCCATTGATAGCAGCCCAGGCTTTTTGTTGCTGGTATACACCTGGGTGTGCAGCTGGTTCCTGTTTGCTGGCCTACTGTTAGTGCGCCTAAAGGGGCTGCTAGAGCGTGCCTGGCGGGTTCAGTAGTCGTAGGGCTCAATATCTGCCGCGCTGATCCGGTAGCCGGCATTGGCCAGCTCACTTTCCATCAGGTCGACCTGCATTTCACCACTGATCCAGAACGGCTGATAGAGATCAGCCAGGGCAATGGCCTGACTGCTCTGGACATAGACAATCTGGTTCGAGGGCGGTGGCGGCACATGGATGCAGGCGCCGAAATAGGGCACCAGCAGAAACTCATCGACCTTGCCCTCGGGAGTAATGCCCAGAGGAACGACATAGCCGGGTAGCTTGATGCGCATGCCGTGCAATTCCTCGACCACCGGGGCCATGGGTTCCATTTGCACGGCCGGGTCGCCGTATTCACCTTCCATCATGTCGGCCAGATCGGTCATCGCGTGCATGGGTTCAGGCATACCGATCATATGCTGGGCCTCGGGTGGCACCAGGTCAAACCAGGTCAGCTCTTCCACCGATGCCCAGGCGGGCTGCAAGGCCAGCAAAATCAGGCTGATAATGGCACTGGCGGTAGATCGCCACATAACAAACCTCTCAGGTACGAATCGACAGGCCGTCCACCAGGGATTGGCGGTAAGCACGCCATGCCGGCACGCTGCCCATCAGAATACTGGCGAGCAGGATAGCGCCGAGCAGCTTGGCTTCATAGAGCCCCGGAGGGCTGATGCCGATATGAATACCATAGTTGGACAATATCCATGGCTGGGAAATTCCCAGTGCGACATAGAGTAATGCCAGGCCGAGCAGGATACCGGCTAATGCCAGGCTGGCCGCTTCCAGCAACAACAGGCCGAAGATATGCCGGGGTTTGGCGCCAACCGAGCGCAAAATAGCCATTTCCCGCCGTCGCTCATTCAGGCTGGTGAGAATGGCGGTGAGCATGCCGACCAGGCCGGTCAGTACGACAAATATGGACACAATAAACAGCGCTTTTTCCGCAACCCCCAGCAGGCTCCACAGCTCTTGCAGGGCGACGCCGGGCAGAATCGCCAGCAGTGGCTCGCCCCGGTGCTGGTTGACATCACGCTGCACGGCAAAGGTGCTTACCCGGTTTTCCAGTCCGACCAGCATGGCGGTGATGGCGCTCGGGGTGAGGTCCAGTTCGCGCGCTTCTTCTGCACTGACGGCAGCACTGCCGCGCGCCGGCATGCCTTGCTGCCAGTCGACATGCAGGGCTTCCATGCCTTCCAGGCTGATATGCACGGTTCGGTCGACCGGGGTGCCGGTACGTTCGAGGATGCCACTGACAAAGAAGGGTTTGTCATCATGGTCGACAAAACTGACCGCGCCGGTGCCGTGGGCCAGAACGATCTTGTCACCTAGCTCATAGTTCAGTTCGCGGGCAATATCCGCCCCCAGTACAGCGTCATACAGGTCGTCAAAGGGCTCGCCCCGGGCAAAAGCCAGGGGCTGTCGCCGGCCATAACGGAAATGTTCGAAGTAATTCTGGTTGGTGCCCATGACCGGGAAGCCCTGGTGTGAGTCACCAAGGGAGATCGGAATGGTCCAAGCGACCCGCGGGTGGTCAGTGACAAACTGGTAACTGTCCCAGCGGATATTGTTGGTGGCGTGGCCAATGCGGAAAACGGAATACAGCAGCAGTTGGACCGAGCCGGAGCGTGCGCCGACAATCAGGTCAGTGCCGGCGATGGTGTTGGCAAAGCTGGCACGGGCCTCGGTGCGCACTTTCTCCACTGCCAGTAACAGGGTGACGCTGAGCGCAATGGCCAGCACGGTCAACAAGGCGGTAAAGCGCCGGTTGGCTAGGCTGCGCAAGGACAATTTGAGCAGATACATCAGATCGCCTCCGAGGCCTGGGGGACGCGGTTAAGCTGTGGTAAGGAGAGGCTGCGATCAAACAGGCTTTCCAGCGCAGCATCATGGCTGACGAACAGCAGGCTGCTGCCGGCTTCATCGCAGGTACGAAACAGCAACTGCAAAAAAGCTTCGCGGCTATCGGCATCCAGGGCTGAGGTTGGCTCATCAGCGATCACCAGCTCCGGACTGCCAATCAGGGCGCGGGCTGCGGCTACCCGCTGTTGCTGGCCGATAGACAGCTCGGTGACGGGGCGCGCCAAGAGTGCGGCGTCGTGCAGACCCAAATGGCCCAACAAGGTCAGCGCGGCCTGCTCCAGCGTGTCGGCTTGGGTCAGTGTGCGGTCACGGCGAACCCGCGAGAAGCGGCAGGGCAGAATGACGTTCTCGACGACAGACAGATAGGGCAGCAGATTGAACATCTGGAAAATGTAGCCGGTGTGGTCGGCGCGAAACCGATCGCGGCGTACCGAGGATAGCTGTGCCAGGTCCTGCCCGAGCAGGCTGATCTGGCCTGTGGCCGGTAGGTAGACTCCGCCGAGCAGGCCGAGCAAGGTCGTCTTGCCGCTACCTGAAGGGCCTTTGAGAAAGACTTTTTCGCCGGGCTGCAGGACTAATTGCTCAATATCCAACAATGTAGGCTGGCGGGGCCAAGCATAAGTGATATGCGCCAGCTCGATCACCGGAGTGGGCATGGGCGGCTCCCTTGACTAGCAATGGACAAACAGACGAGCAGGGTAGCGGGTGCTACGCTGGGCAACAAGGGCCGGTTACCCGGCCCATTGGGCCTCAGAAGGTGATGCTGTTATTGCTCGCGCTGAGCTCGCCACCCTGTTGGCCGCTGGGGGTAATGGCTTGCAGAATGACTTTCTCAGTACGCGGAAAACTCTCGAACAGGCTCACTTCTGCACTGCTCAAAGCATCCGGATTAGTGCAGGTGAAATGGTAATGGGCGCTGATGTCATTGTGCGCGTGCTCTTTGTCACCATGCTTGTGGTCGTGATCATGATCATCTGACTTTTTCAGGGCGGTAAAGATCGGGCTTTCCAGCGTCACGTCATCGAGGGTGCAGCCCGCATCTGCGGGTAAGCTGATAACGTTATCAGCGTCACTCAGGGTCTCCATCGCGGCTTTGGCAGTGGCTATGTCGGCATCGCTGGTGGGCAGGTACTCGAAGCCGAGAATGTTGTCGGCCGGGGTGTCCAGCTCGACGGCAATATCAGCGCCATCCAATACCAGGTTCAGGTTGGCCACGCCATGCACATGGGCACCGAGGCTATCGCCATGGTCATGACCATGATCATGCTCGTGGTGATCGTGATCATGTTGGTGCCCATGGTCGGAATGGGCGTACAGGGCAAAAGCCAGGCTGGTGAGCAAACCACCGGCAATCAGGGGCAGAACGCGCATAGGGCTACCTCATTGTTGTGTCAGTCAAAGAATGCTGAATGCTATCTTATAACATTTTCCACGACCAGTAGCGGCCTTCTGACAGTAACTCAGTACAGCGCTTGATACAGTTTGCGCCGATACTCGATCGTCAGCGGGTGGTCATTGCCAAGCAGATCGAAGGTCTCGAGCAACATACGTTGCGGGCTGTTATCCGCATAGCCGCGATCAGTCTGCAGTAACTGTAGCAAACGCGGCAGGGCTTGTTCGGGTTGTTGTGCGGCAAGATCATGCAATGCCAGTTGGTACTGCGCCTCGCTGTCCGCCGGGTTGCTGGCCAGGCGCTGCGTCAGTAGTTCACGTGCTGGCAGGCCTAGGGTTTGCTGGCGGCAGCTGATTTGTGCCTTGATGCTATTGATTGCCTGTCGATTGGCATCCTTGTCCTGCAGGCGCGAGAGCGCCTCGGCCGCAGCCGTGAAATCATCCTGGCTGGCCAGCGCGCCAGCCAGCAACAACCAGAGACGGTCATCCGGGGTGTCGCTGAGAGCCTGTTGCAGTAACTCGGTGGCGGTGGTCAGGTCGCCAGCGGTAATCAGTGCTTCGGCTTGCGCGCCGATATCGGTGGCTTCACTGTCAATCACCGGGGCGCTGACGTGTGGTG
>REBY01000090.1 GCA_007692485.1 Pseudomonadaceae bacterium
CTACGCATTCATATTCACGACTGACAGTACGCGCCTGCATCTGGTTGACCAGCACTGTCTGCGACTCCAGCGTTTTAGCCACCACCATCAGGCCAGTAGTGTCCTTGTCCAGACGATGCACAATGCCCGCACGGGGCACCGTTTTCAGTGTCGGCGCATGGTGCAACAGCGCGTTCAGCAAGGTGCCGTCATGGTGCCCAGCGGCAGGGTGAACAACCAGACCAGCAGGCTTGTTGATCACCAGCAAGGCATCGTCTTCATAAACAATATCCAGCGCGATGGCTTCTGCTTGCCAATCACCCTGCACCTCGCGCTCGGCGTCCAAAACCAGTTCTTCACCGCCGAAGACCGCATCACGCGGCCTCAGCGTGCGCCCGTCCACCGTCAGCTCACCGGATTTTATCCAGTTTTGCAGGCGCGAGCGTGAATGGTCGGGGAACAATTGGGCGGCAACCTGGTCAAGACGCTGACCGCCTTGTTGCGGGCTGACCTCGGCGGACAAGCGGATACGTTCGGACATGCAGACTCACTGAAGTGTGGCAGGCTGGGGCAGGCATGAATCCCTTTTGGTTTCGCGCCTGCGCTGTGGTTAAATACGGCTTCGTTGCATGTAGCTGGCTCAGCCAACTGCATCAAACCTGCGCCAACTATAACAGGACGGCCCCGCGCGCAACAGACAAGGCCTCCCACTGGATAACGTACTATGCCAATGAAACACCTTCTGCTGATCGCCCTTATGGCTCTGCTAGCCGCATGCGCCTCAAATCGTGGCGTGATCGATGAGTCGTTGAGTGAGAGCGAGCTGTACCAGCAGGCCCAGCAAGACCTGGAAAGCCGCAACTACACCAATGCCATCGAAAAGCTGCGCGCGCTGGAATCGCGTTATCCCTTTGGACGCTATGCCCAACAGGCACAGTTGGAACTGATTTACGCGTACTATCAGAATTTGGAGCCGGAAGCCGCGCGCTCCTCTGCTGACCGTTTTATCCGCTTGCACCCGCAACACCCGAATGCTGATTACGCCTATTACATTCGCGGGCTGTCCTCCTTTACCCGCGACCAGGGGGTATTCGAGCGCTTCCTGCCGCTGGACATGACCCGCCGCGATCCGGGCGCCGCACGCGACTCATTCAATGAATTTGCTCAGTTGGTCAGCCGCTACCCGGACAGCATTTATGCGCCCGACGCCCGCCTGCGCATGGTCTACCTGCGTAACCTGCTGGCCTCCTACGACGCCCACGTCGGTCATTTCTACCTCAAGCGTGGCGCTTACGTTGCCGCCGCCAACCGTGGCCGCTACATCGTCGAGAACTTTCAGCAGACACCGTCTGTACCCGATGGCCTGGCACTGATGGTCGAAGCTTACCAGCGCCTCGCGCTGGATGATCTGGCCGACGCTGCCTTGCTGACGCTGCAAGACAACTACCCGGAGCACCCCAGCCTGCGTAACGGCGAATTCCGCCACCATGTCGAGCCACGTCAGCGTGATGCTGGCTGGATCGAGGGCATGACGATCGGCGCTCTGGACAAGCTGCTGACACCGCCTACAGTAGCCGGTGGCAACATGATGGATCGCGAAATGCAGCGCCAGTACAACGAAGCCGTGAGCAACCTGCCACGCGAAGTTCGCGCCCCGCAGCAGCAACGTCGCAGTTGGTGGAACCGGCTGTCTTTTGGCCTGCTCGACTGAGCGGGACCAAGCCACAAAAAAACCGGCGTTGGCCGGTTTTTTTGTGGCTGACAGGTAATCCATATACCTTCAGCAAACGCTGATGCATTGCGCTAAGTCCGTACAACCCGATTGTCGCTGGCTGCGCACTGCATCGGCATAATAAGCGACCAGCTCAGTCTTCCATGCGCCAGCCCGAGGTAATCGGGTAACGCCGGTCACGACCAAAACCACGCTGGGTTATACGCGGGCCCACGGCGGCCTGGCGACGCTTGTACTCGTTAATATCCACCAACCGCAGTACCCGCTTGACCGTGTCGGCGTCAAAGCCGGCAGTAATGATTGCCGTGGCTGACAGGTCATGCTCGATATACAGGCGCAATATCTCATCCAGCTCCGGGTAACCCGGCAAGGAATCCTCGTCCTTCTGATCCGGGGCCAGCTCGGCACTCGGCGGGCGGTCAATCACCCGCTGTGGGATGACCCGCCCCAAACGATTGCGGTATTCAGCCAACTTGAACACCAACACCTTGGGCACATCCTTGAGCACATCAAAGCCACCAGCCATATCGCCGTACAGCGTCGCGTAACCAACTGCCATCTCGCTCTTGTTACCGGTCGTCAGCACCAGGGCACCCGTCTTGTTCGACAGCGCCATCAGCAATGTGCCGCGGCACCGTGCCTGGAGGTTCTCTTCCGTGGTGTCGCGCGGCAAACCGTCGAACATCGGTGCCAAGGTCTGCATAAAGGCATCCACCATGGGAGCAATCGGCACCACATGATAAGTAACATGCATGGCTTTGGCCTGCGCCTCGGCATCTTCCAGGCTCATACTGGATGTGTAGTGATAAGGCATCATGACGGCTTCAACCCGCTCGGAACCCAGCGCGTCAGCGGCTACCGCCAAGCTCAGCGCCGAATCAATACCACCTGACAACCCCAACACCACACGCTTGAAACCATTCTTGTTGACGTAATCGCGCACGCCCGTCACCAATGCCTGATAGACACTGGCTTCCAGCTCGGGCAAGGCAGCGACACTACCCTGGCGCAATAATACCTGCTGTGCATCATGCAGCACATCCACCGGGTAGAGGCCTTCAACATAGGCTGGCGCGCGCAACGCCAGGTCGCCCTGGGCACCCATGGCGACCGAGCCACCATCAAATACCAGTTCATCCTGACCGCCAACCTGATTGACGTAGAGAACCGGCATGCCACCTTCAGCGCAGCGCTCAGCCAACACGGCTTCACGCTCACTTTGTTTATCCATATGGAAGGGCGAGGCATTCAGGTTCAGCATCAAACGTGCACCCGCAGCTTTGGCCTGTGCCATCGGGCCAGAATGCCAGATGTCTTCACAGATGCTGACTGCAACCGGTAAGCCATCGATTTCGAGTACACACGGACGATCACCGGCAGCAAAGTAGCGTTTTTCATCAAATACTTTGTAATTAGGCAACTCCTGCTTGGCGTAGGTGGCCAGGACTTGACCGTCACCAATCACGGCGGCCTGATTGAAGCACTGCTCGCCAGCGCGCCAGGGGTAACCCACCACCAGATAAATACCCTGCACTTCGTTGCACAGCCGGCTCAACGCGGCCTCGATACGTGCCTGCATGCTGGAGCGCAGCAGCAGGTCTTCCGGGGGATAACCGCACAGGCTGAGCTCGGGAAATACCACGACCCGCGCCGCAAGCTCATCACGGGCATGGATGGCCATATCGACAATGCGCTGCACATTGCCCTGAATGTCTCCCACCCGCAGGTTGAGCTGGGCCATTACCACACGCAAACTGGCGCTCATCAATTATCTCCTTCATGGTCATTGCCACTATTGTCCGGCAAGCGCGCGGGCGGGGCAATCGTCTGCTGGTTATGCGCCCCGCTTGCAGGCTAAACTGGAACCTATTCCAGACAGTGTTGCGCGCGGCCAATTGGCCTGGCCAGCATTCAATAGCGACTTTTTGTGGCGAGAGAGCATGGGGCTGATCAAACTTGTTATCCTGATAATTCTGGTTGTTGCCTGCCTGACCCTGTGGCGGCGCATCAAAGCCTGGCAAGCAGCCAACCAGAAACCACCCGCAGACCCGGCACAGCCCCAACTGATGGTGCGCTGCAGCCATTGCCAAGTTCACCTACCACAAGATCAGGCGCTGCAGTCCGGTGAGCGCTGGTATTGCTGTCCGGAGCACCGTGACGCCGACCATGTCTGATGCCGTAGACCTGCAACGCCCCCGCATCTTGCGGGTCTACAACCTGTACCGGGTCATTCTTGGCTTCGGCCTGACCCTGCTGACCAGTTCCGCCCTGCGCGGTGACCTGCTGCAACTCAGCAACCCATCACTGTTCGATGCAATCAGTTGGCTATATTTGCTTTTCAGTGTGCTGACGGCGTTGTTTCTCCACAAGGGCCAGCGCAATCTACTGATTTTTTGCCTGACCGGCCTGGATGTGCTGCTACTCGGCGTATTGTTTTACGCTGCCGGCGGCTCCGGCAGTGGCTTTGGTAATTTGCTGATCATTCCGGTAGCGGTAGCCAATGTCCTGCTGCACGGACGCATCGGCCTGGTATTGCCGGCGATTGCCAGCCTGCTGCTGATTTATCTGACCTTTTTCATCAGCCTGGCGCATCCGGGCATCCCCCAGAGTTACCTGCAGGTCGGCGTGCTCGGCTGCATTTACTTTGCGGTCGCGTTATTCGTCCAGCGTCTCAGCCGACGCCTGCAAGTGTCGGAAAGTCTGGCGCAAAAACAAGCCGCCAGCCTGGCCAACCTAGAGCAACTCAATCAATTGATCATCCAGCGCATGCGCACCGGCATCATGGTCATTGACGCTGAGCAACAGCTGCTGCTGGCCAACGAAGCCAGCGCGCAGCTGCTTGGCAAGCCCATACTCCGTGGCATGCATTTGCACCAATTAGCGCCAGAGCTGGAACAACGCCTGCAACAGTGGCGCCACAACCCCTCAGCACGTCCCTCCAGTTTCCGCAATCACCGCGGCGGGGCTGAGCTGATGGCTAACTTCAAACCCCTGTCACAAGCCAGCCGCTCGGTGCTGGTTTTCCTCGATGACAACACCCAGGTTGCCCAACAGGCACAGCAGTTGAAACTGGCTTCACTCGGCCGCCTGACGGCCAGTATTGCGCATGAAATCCGCAACCCGCTCGGTGCCATTAGCCATGCTGCCCAACTGTTGTATGAGTCCGAGGTACAAAACAGCCAGGATCAGCGCCTGCTGGAGATCATTCAACAGCAGTCCAAGCGCATGAATGCGGTGATCGAGACCGTGCTGGAGCTCTCTCGCCGCCGCCCGAGCGAACCACAACTGGTCGACCTGGCGTTATGGCTGCATGAATATGCGCGTGACTTCCGCCTCAGCCATCCGCCGGCAGACAACCTGTGCTGTGAAATCGAGAAGGAAGGCATCACTACCCGCATCGACCCCAACCAACTGACTCAGGTACTCAACAACCTGTGTCAGAACGCCCTGCGCTACAGCCCCTTGATCGACGACCAGCACACTGTCTTCATCAAGCTCTACCAGCACCCGGAAACCGATAAGCCCGTGCTCGAAGTTATCGATCACGGCCCTGGTATCGATGAGGACAAGGTAGAGCAGGTCTTCGAGCCTTTTTACACCACCGAGGCCAGCGGTAATGGCCTGGGGCTGTATATCTGCCGGGAACTGTGCGAAAGCAATCAGGCGCGCCTGGAATACGCGCCGGCCGAACCCCGCGGCAGTTGCATGCGGATAACCTTTGCCCACGCCAAACGGCTGGTATGATGGCGAGTAAATCCATAGGGAGCTGATGGACAGCGCAATGAGCAAACCACTGGCACTGCTGATTGATGACGAACCGGACATTCTCGAACTGCTCGAGCTGACCCTGGGGCGCATGCAGGTCGAAACACGCAAAGCCAAGACCCAGGCTGAGGCGCTGGCCTTGTTGAAAGCCGAACAGTTTGCCATTTGCTTGACCGACATGCGGCTGCCCGATGGTGATGGCCTGCAAATCGTTCAGCATATTCAGCAACACTACCCGCAAACCCCGGTGGCCATGATTACCGCCTACGGCAGCCTGGATACGGCGATCAATGCGCTCAAAGCGGGTGCCTTTGACTTCCTCACCAAACCGGTCGACCTGCTGCGGCTGCGTGAACTGGTCAATCACGCCTTGCGTCTGCACATGGTCCAGCCTGCGCCCTGTCAGCCAGACGCCGACGACCCAATCCTCGGCCAGTCCGAACCTATTAACCGTCTGCGCAAGCAGATCGGCAAACTGGCGCGCAGTCAGGCACCACTGTATATCAGCGGCGAGTCCGGTAGCGGCAAAGAATTGGTCGCCCGCCGGATCCATCAACTGGGGCCGCGCTGTGAGCACCCCTTTGTCCCGGTCAATTGCGGGGCGATTCCAGCAGAATTGATGGAAAGCGAGTTCTTCGGCCACCGCAAAGGCAGTTTTACCGGCGCTGTGGCCGACAAGCCCGGGCTCTTCCAGGCCGCCAGTGGCGGCACCCTGTTTCTTGATGAGGTTGCCGACCTGCCCTTACCGATGCAGGTCAAATTGCTGCGTGCCATTCAGGAAAAAGCCGTCCGTCCCGTGGGTACCCAGCAGGAAGAGAGCGTTGATGTACGCCTGCTGTGCGCCACCCACCGCGACCTGGCGGCGGAAGTTGCCGCCGGCAATTTTCGCCAGGACCTGTTCTACCGCATCAATGTGATCGAACTGAAAGTTCCGCCACTGCGCGAACGCCGCGAAGATATACCGCTACTGGCCAGACATATCTTGCAGCGCCTGTCGGCGCGCAATGATGACAACCAGCCCGAACTGAGCCCTGAAGCCCGTGAGCGATTACTTAACTACCGCTTTCCCGGTAATGTACGTGAGCTGGAAAACATCCTTGAACGCGCCTACACCCTGTGTGAAAGCAACCGCATCGATGCCGATGACATCCAGCTCAGTGGCACCAGTGCCAGCCCGGACAAGTCCGCTGCAGGCATCGACCAGATCGATTCGCTGGAAGACTATCTGGACAATATCGAACGCAAGGCGCTCGAGCACGCGCTGGAAGAAACCCGCTGGAACAAGACCGCCGCCGCCAAACGCCTGGGGCTGACCTTTCGCTCTTTGCGTTACCGGTTAAAGAAGCTCGGGCTGGATGATTAGCGTGGCAGCAACTGCCGCTCAGGTGCATAGGGCTCAGGAGCGATAATCGGCGCCTGCTGCAACATCAGGTCAGTCAGCAAGCGGCAGGCAGCCGGAGCCAGCACCAAACCATTGCGAAAATGCCCGCAGTTCAGCCACAAGCCGGGCAACGCCGGCACTTCCCCGATCAGTGGAATCCCTTCCGGTGACCCCGGGCGCAAACCTGCCCACTGCATGACCGGCTCGCGCTCAGCCAGGGCAGGCAAGAGTGCAGCGGCGGACGCGGCCAGGCTGTCGGTCGCTTCTACAGTGGTGCTTTTGTCATAGCCGGCATATTCCAATGTACTACCGATCAGAATGTGCCCATCGCGGCGTGGAATGGCATAGCGCCCCTGATAAAGCACCATACTCGATAGCCAGCCAGGCTCGGCCTTGTACAGCAACATCTGCCCTTTCACCGGCTCTACCGGCAAAGTCCAACCGGACTGCGCCAGCAGATCACCGCTCCAGGCACCAGCGGCCAAAACAACGGCGTCTGCTGACAGGGAACGGTCGGCCAAATGGACCCCGCCGATGCGCCCGTCGGCCTGATTCAGACCCACTACTGACGTGTGTTCAAGCAACGTGAAATTGGCAAACTGTAGCAAGTGCGCCTTGAGCGCAGCCAGCAAACGCGGGTTACGCACATTGGCCAAATCAGCCTGCCACAGCGCCTGGGTAAAACCGGGCGCCAATGGCGGCACCTGCTGATAAATCTGTGTCGCGGACACACTATTTAAAGGCTGCTGCCGCTCTTTTGCCCAGGCCAAGGCCTGTTCACTTTCCGCGTGGTCCAGCCAGAGCAGGCCGGTGCGGCTGACTTCAGGATCAACACCGGTTTGCGCCAGCAGCTGTTGTGCCAGTTGTGGATAGAAGCCTTGTGACCAGTTGGCCAATGCGCTGATGGCGGCCGGGTAACGCCAGGGGTAAAGCGGTGAAACAATTCCACCACCAGCCCAGGAGGATTCACGGCCAAAGGCTTGCCGCTCAACCAGAGTGACCGATACCCCCCGCTGCAACAAGTTAAGCGCGGTGAGACCACCCATAATACCGCCACCAATCACGATGCACGCCCGCATACCCTACCCCCTATATCCTCACCGCCGATCACTACCCAGCCTCCAGACTGCCCCACTGGCCACCTGTACAAATTATTTTGCCAACCGCGACCATGGTCGCGCCAGCCAGCCTGTCACGGCAACCAATAAACCGGTATGATACTCGCATCTGAACTTTGCCATTGAACCTGCGTCAGTGTTTTATTGCGACTCAGGGTCACAGCTCTGCCAGGCCGCGCTCTTCCTCTGGTTGCTCTAGTTACCACGGGAAACTCTCGAACATCGCCCACCAGGCATTAAGAGCGGGACTGCATCATATCCCCGCGCGTCAGCCATCAGACTGTCGGCAAGTCATTCAGATGCCTTTTACCCTTACCCCCAAGAGGCGACATGTAAATGACGGCAAAAAAAGTTGATGTAATGCTGGTCGGTGGCGGCGTAATGAGTGCCACTCTGGGCATGCTGCTGAAGCAGCTGGACCCGGAAATGCGTATTGTGCTGGTAGAGCGGCTGGACCATGTCGCCCACGAAAGCACCGATGGCTGGAACAACGCGGGCACCGGTCATGCCGGATACTGTGAGCTGAATTACACGCCCCAGGCCGAGGATGGCAGCATCACCATCGACCGTGCGCTGGCGATCAATGCTTCCTTTGAAGTCACCCTGCAATTCTGGTCCAGCCTGGTCGAGCAAAATATCCTGCCGACCCCGAAAAAGTTCATCAACCCCACGCCGCACCTGAGCTTTGTCTGGGGTGATAAAGATGTCGAATTCCTGCGCCAGCGCCACCAGTTACTCAGCCAACACCACCTGTTCAAGGATATGGTGTTCAGCGAGTCTCCCGAGCAATTGGCTGAGTGGATGCCCTTGGTGATGAAAAACCGCAGCGACGGCAAGCGCGTTGCAGCAACCCGCGTTGCCTATGGTTCGGATGTCGACTTCGGTTCACTGACCCGCAGCATGATCAACTGGCTTCAGGATCAACCGAATTTTGACTTGCACCTCAAGCATTCGGTCACCAGCCTGCGTAAAAGTCGTAATGGCTTCTGGCGCGTTGATGTCGAAGACGAAAACAGTGGTGAGGAAAAGAAATTCGAAGCCGACTTCGTGTTTCTTGGCGCTGGCGGTGGCTCACTGCCCCTACTGCAGAAGTCCAATATTGACGAAAGCCGAGGCTACGGCGGCTTTCCGGTCAGCGGCCAATGGCTGGTCTGCCAGCAGGAAGAGATCGTCAAGCAACACCGCTCCAAGGTCTACGGCAAAGCCCCAGTGGGTGCGCCACCCATGTCAGTACCGCACCTGGACACGCGCATCATCAACGGCAAACCTGCCCTGTTATTTGGCCCCTTCGCCGGCTTTACCACCAAATTCCTCAAGCAGGGTTCTTTCTTCGACCTGTTTTCCTCGGTCAAGCGCTACAACGTCAAACCCATGCTTGGCGTCGGCCGCGACAATATGGACCTGACCCGCTACCTGATTGGCGAGTCTTTCCAGTCGCACAAGGACCGGGTGGAATCGCTACGCAACTACTTCCCGGAAGCCACGGAAGACAGCTGGCGCCTGCAGGACGCCGGCATGCGCGTGCAGATCATCAAGAAAGATGCCAAAGGCCAAGGCAAGTTGGAGTTCGGGACCGAGATCGTCGCCGCCAAAGACGGCTCACTTGCTGCCTTGCTCGGCGCTTCCCCTGGCGCCTCAACCGCCGTTCAGGCCATGGTCGACGTACTTGAGCGCTGCTTTAGCAAGCGCCTGCAAAGCAGTGAATGGCAGAGCCGAATTCGCGAACTGATCCCATCCTACGGCCAATCGCTGGTCAAAGACGGTGAGCTGTTGACGCAGGTTCGCGAGCGGACATTGCGAACCTTGCAGTTACAACGCGACTAAGCAGGTTGTGAGCCCGGTCAATAATGACCGGGCAATCACCGCATCGTCTGATCCAGATCCGCGCCTGCCGCACGCAATTCGACAATCGCCGCATCCAAGCGTGCACGCAACTCTTCATGGTCTTCCCGTTGGCGCGAAATCACCAAGCGTAAAGGGCGCTCAGTGACCAGCACATTCGGTGGCGGCTCCAGCCCCAGCCGCTTACTGGCCGGGACCACCTGGCTACGATAGTTGAGCAAGTAATCACCACGCCCCAGCATCAACATCTGCAAGGCCCCCGTGTGGCTGCTGCTGCGATGCAAATGGATATCCAGCTCTGGGTTGCGCAGGGTGCGCAAGAGCGCGTCAGTATAGGCGAAGTTGGTAATCAGAATAACCTGGCGGCCGCGCAGGCTGTCCGGCCACACCGGGGTCGGCTGGCCCGGCCGGTAATATAGATTGATCCCCACCAAACCCAGGTGCTGCTCGGATTCAACCACATAACGCCCCAGGTCCGACCCCTCCAGCAACCCCGGCCAGACATCCACCTGACCGTCTTGCAACCCGCGCCGCAAGCGCGCCACCGGCATCACCTGACTTTCAAACGGGTACCCTGCCGTCGTCACGATCAACTCAAGCGTAGTGACCATGCCCCCGACCGGGCGATGCTCGCTATCCAGCTCGGAAAAGCCGGGAAACTGCAGAAACCCCAAGCGCACCGGCTCTGCTGCTCCAGCCAAGGAAGCGGGCAAACAGACAGCCAGAACCAGCAAGACACTGCGAAAACCTTGCATGGACGCTCACTCTTGTGAATTCGGTCGCTTGATGCACACGACTCAGCATAGCTGCCCGACAACGAAGCGGCAAAACTTGCCAGAGCGGAAAAGTACTGACGGGGCCGGCTAGCGGCCCCACAGCATCCCTGCGCCGGACGGCGCAAGGGTGGCAGGCAATTAAATCAGTCGACGTAAACCGGGTAACGGGCACAGATAGCTTCCACCTGGCCACGTACCTTGGCAATGACACTGTCATCACCCATGTTGTCGAGAATGTCACAGATCCAACCGGCCAGATCCGCGCAATCCTGGGCGTTGAAGCCACGGGTGGTCACTGCCGGCGTACCGATACGCAGACCGGAGGTGACAAAGGGCGAGCGCGGGTCATTCGGCACAGCGTTCTTGTTCACCGTGATATGTGCCTGACCCAGAGCGGCGTCCGCATCCTTGCCGGTGATGTCCTGCTTGATCAGTGACAACAAAAACAGGTGATTCTCGGTACCACCAGAAATCACATCAAAGCCACGCTCGATAAATACACCGGCCATAGCTTGTGCATTTTTCACGACCTGTTGCTGGTAGGTCTTGAACTCAGGTGTCATGGCATCCTTGAAGCAGATCGCCTTGGCAGCAATCACGTGCATCAAGGGGCCGCCCTGGCCACCGGGGAAAACAGCTGAATTCAGCTTCTTCTCCAAGGCTTCGTTGGAGCGCGCCAGAATCAGGCCGCCACGCGGGCCACGCAGGGTTTTGTGCGTAGTCGTGGTAACGACGTCAGCATAGGGCACCGGGTTCGGATAGACACCCGCAGCCACCAAGCCAGCCACATGGGCCATATCGACCAACAGGTAGGCACCTACCTTGTCGGCAATAGCGCGAAAGCGCGGGAAATCCAGTATTTGAGAATAGGCAGAGAAACCGGCAATCAGCATTTTCGGCTTATGTTCCAGCGCCAGCGCTTCGATCTCGTCATAGTCCAACAGGCCGGTTTCGGTGTTGATACCATACTGCACTGCATTGTAGTGCTTGCCTGAGAAGTTGACCGTGGCACCGTGGGTCAGGTGACCACCGTGTGCCAGGCTCATGCCAAGTACGGTGTCGCCCGGCGTCAGCAATGCCTGGAACACCGCCGCATTGGCCTGTGAACCCGCATGCGGCTGCACGTTGGCATAGTCAGCACCAAACAGCTGCTTGGCGCGGTCGATAGCCAGTTGCTCAGCCACGTCCACGTATTCGCAACCACCGTAATAGCGCTTGCCCGGGTAGCCCTCAGCATACTTGTTGGTCAGCACCGATCCCTGCGCCTGCATAATTGCCGGACTGGTATAGTTTTCAGATGCAATCAACTCGATGTGAGCTTCCTGACGCTGCGCTTCCTGCTGCATGGCAGCCCAGAGCTCGGCATCGACGGCGGCAATATCGTTGGAACGGCTAAACATGACTCGGCCCCCTGCTAGGACGTACGAAAAGAGGGCGCATTTTACCTCATCAGGACGCAACTGGCACATGAAAAGCGTGATAGCTGTGCATGAGTGTGTTGCAAGCCAATAAGCCAATGAGCAGATCTGCTCATTGGCCGGAAAGCGTCAACGCAAAAAACCGTTCAGCCGGTAACGGGTGGCCCAGGTAAAAGCCCTGCACCTCATCACAATCCAGCTCACACAGCCGTTGCAACTGCGCCTGATTTTCTGCGCCTTCGGCTAACACCCGCAGACGCAAACTACGCCCCAGAGCGATAATGGCTTCAACCAGGCGGGTATCGGCGCCTTCCTGACCGATTGGCGCAATAAAGCTGCGGTCGATTTTCAATGTATCGATCGGAAAGTCCTTGAGATAGCTGAGCGATGAATAGCCCGTGCCAAAATCGTCAACGGCAATACTTACCCCCAGCGTCTTGAGTTGGCGCAGTGTACGCATGGTGCTGTCGACATCCTCCAGCAATACACTTTCCGTCAATTCGAGTTCGATCCACTGCGGGTTGATTGCATGCCGCTGCAGAGCTTGCGCAACGTGCTCAACCAGCCCCCCTTCTGCAAATTGCCTACCGGACAGGTTGATTGCCATGCGCGGTAACACCTGCCCCTCAGCATGCCATGCCGCCAGCTGCCTGCATGCCGTGTCCAAGACCCATTCACCCAGCGCACCGATAAGTCCGATTTCTTCAGCAACGGGCACAAAAAGTGCTGGTGAGACAGCACCACGTTGCGGATGCTGCCAACGCAGCAGCGCTTCGGCCCCGACCAGGTTTCCTTCCAGACAGTCAAACTGTGGTTGGTAGTGCAGACTGAAAGCGTTATCCAGCAATGCGCGGCGCAGATCATTTTCCAGCGCCAGCCGCTCCAGAGCACGGTCATTCATGTCTTGCTGGAAAAACTGGAAATTATTCTTGCCGGTTTCCTTGGCATGGTACATAGCGGTGTCTGCATGCTTGAGCAGCCTCTCGGCATCCAGGTCGTCTTGCGGATACAGTGCGATACCGATACTGGCGCTGATGAAAAACTCCCGCTCTTGCAGGATAAAGGCCGGGGCCAAGGCTTCCAGGACTTTCTCGGCCACATGCACGCTGGTCGACAGTGCCTCTTCACGGTCACGAACCCCGCCCAACAGCAAGGTAAACTCGTCACCGCCCATGCGCGCTACGGTATCGCTCTCGCGTACACAATCGCGCAGTCGTTGGGCCACCTGCTTGAGCATCGCATCGCCGGCGGCATGCCCCAAGGTATCGTTAATCGGCTTGAAGCGGTCCAGATCCAAAAACAGCACCACCACCCATTCCTCGCGGCGGGCAGCCAGTTGCAACGCCGAATTGATACGGTCCTGGAATAAGGTCCGGTTAGGCAAGCCCGTCAAGGCATCATAGTAGGCCAGGCTTTCAATCCGCGCCTCACTGGCCTTGCGTTCACTGACATCAACAAAGAAACTGACATAACTGACCAGATCGCCCTCATGGTCATACACGGCATTGATGCCACTCCAGGATGGAAAGGGCTCGCCCGACCGCCGCCGATACCAGAGCTCCCCCTCCCAGCGCCCTTCTTTCAACAAGACACGTTGCAACTCTCGGTAAAACCCAGGGGCGTGATCCTCAGAAAAAAACATGCCTGGCTGATGATCGATAACCTCTTCAGGGGCGTAACCGGTAATCTGGGTAAAGTTGGCATTCACCTGCACGATATAACCGGCCGGATCCGTCACCACGATAGCGCCCGTGGTGTTTTCGAACACCGTCGCCGCCATACGCAGACGATTTTCCGTGCGCCGCTGCTCACTGATATCTCGGGCAATACCCAGCAGGCCGAGGAATTCACCTGCGGGATCCCACATCAGGCTGATGCGCATCTCTATCGGACACTTGTGTCCGTCGGCACGGATGCAATCAAAAGTAACCTGGCGACGAATATTTTGGGCACGCAAGTGCGCAAGTGACTGAGGATCCCTGACTTGCGGCGCCAGCTCGCGCAGCAGATCAGCCATAAATTGCCGGTAGCGTTCATCCGCCACCACACTGACAAAACCGGCCTCAATCAATTGCTCTGGCTGATAACCTAGCTGATACACCACTGAGGGGCTAATGTAATCGAGTTCAAAATTCGCATCCGTCGACCAGATCACATCGGTGATATTTTCCGCCAGCAGCCGGTAGCGTTGCTCGCTGGCCTGCAAGCGCTCACTGTCCAGCGTTTGCTGGGTAATATCACGCACCACGCCGATGACCTGTTTCACCTGCCCATCGTTAAAGCGGGATAATACCCGGGCACGCAAATTGAACCAGTGCCAGCCATCGGTCTTGTGCCGCCAACGGATGCGCCACTCCAGCACCTGATCATCCACCAGAGTCTGCAAGAGATTGCGATGGACCTGCATATGCTCAAGATCATCCGGGTGCAGCAAGGTGTCACGGTAGTTCGCCGGTAAACGGCTTATTTCATCCTCACTGTAACCCAACATATAAGCAATCGGACGATTGCTGAAGTCAAACTGCTGGTCGAGCATATTTCGCACAAACACCACATCAGGAACGGCCTTGACCACGCCCGCCCAAAAACGCTCCCGCTCCTTGACTGCTCGCTCCACCTTACGCCGCTCGGTAATATCGGAGATGCTCACCGCAACAGCGCCGTAATCACTGATCCGCTGCGGCAAACGCATGACCATCCAGACGTAGCGGATAGCACCATCAAGCCGCCGCACCAAGGTGTTGAGTTCCAACTGCGGACGCCGTTCCAGCACTGCCAGAATCAATTGGTAGCGGGCACCACTTTTGCGCAAATCCGGGTCGCGCCAGATCAAGGACTCCAGCGCGGTGACTGAGCCGGCACCAAACAACTCAAGCGCCAGTGAATTGGCCTCAACCACACGTACCTGCTGGATCAATTCCAGTTGGCGCAGGGGATTGGCTGCGATCCAGCCATCCAACGTCTGCTGGTCATGAATGCCTTCTCGATGCAAAAAGGACGGTAAAGCAGAGAGGTTGAAGAGGAATAATGACAGGCCAACACCATTGAACACATCATCAAAACGTCGTTGCTGCGAGGCCAAAAGCCGCACTAGTTTCCGGCGGCGCGCCTCCAGCAATACCAGCGCCAGAAAAACGACAGCGATCAACAGCAACAATAACAGCACCAAGTTACTCACAGAGCGCCCCCAATAGCCGGCTTGAGCATCGGCAAGCGGTAGCGAACCTTTTTATGGTTATTATGCAAGCGCATGGGCTCTCCCTCGTGTGTACTTGCATTCTGCCGGTATCGGGCAGCCGGCTCAAGCCCGCTGACCGGCGCTGGCGCGGTTTGCTCTGCAGCCGCAGTTGAGCTAGCCTTGCCGCACTTGTTGGCCACACCGCGCGGGCCGGCACACTGTTTCCACGTTTCTATCTCCACAGGTTGAACCCATGGCTCAATACGTATACAGCATGCACCGGGTAAGTAAGGTCGTGCCCCCGAAGCGTCAGATTCTCAAGGATATTTCTCTGTCATTTTTCCCCGGCGCCAAGATCGGCGTACTGGGCCTGAACGGGGCAGGTAAATCCACCCTGCTGCGCATCATGGCCGGGGTAGATACCGAAATTGACGGCGAAGCACGCCCGATGCCAGGGATCAAAGTCGGTTACCTGCCCCAGGAACCGGAGCTGGACCCGAGCAAAACCGTTCGCGACATCGTCGAAGAAGCGGTCAGTGAAATCAAGCAAGCACAAGAGCGCCTGGATGCCGTCTATGCTGCCTATGCCGAGCCGGATGCCGATTTTGACGCCCTAGCCGCCGAGCAGGGCAAGCTGGAAGCCATCCTGCAAGCCGCCGACGGGCACAATCTGGAGCGCCAATTGGAAGTCGCTGCCGACGCCCTGCGCCTGCCAGCCTGGGATGCGGAAATCGGCCACCTGTCCGGTGGTGAAAAACGCCGCGTCGCGCTCTGCCGCCTGCTGCTCTCCGCACCTGACATGTTATTGCTGGACGAGCCCACCAACCACCTGGATGCTGATTCAGTCGCCTGGCTAGAGCGCTTCCTGCACGACTTCAGCGGCACCGTGGTAGCCATTACCCACGACCGCTACTTCCTCGACAATGTCGCCGGCTGGATTCTCGAGCTGGACCGCGGCATGGGTATTCCCTTTGAAGGTAATTACTCCCAGTGGCTGGAATCCAAGGCCGCACGCCTGACCCAAGAAGCCAAGCAGGAAGCCTCACATGCCAAGGCCATGAAAGCTGAGCTGGAGTGGGTTCGCCAAGGTGCCAAGGGGCGTCAGGCCAAATCAAAAGCCCGCATGCAGCGCTTTGAGGAACTGCAATCGCAAGAATTCCAGAAGCGCAGCGAAACCAATGAAATTTATATCCCGGCTGGCCCTCGCCTGGGCGACAAGGTCATCGACCTGCACAATGTCAGCAAAGGTTATGGCGAACGTCAGTTGATCGACAACCTCAGCCTTAGCGTGCCAAAAGGCGCCATCATCGGCGTAATCGGGGGTAACGGCGCGGGTAAATCAACCCTGTTCCGCATGTTGACCGGCAAGGAGCAGCCCGACAGCGGCAGCATCGAAATCGGCGACAGCGTCCAGATTGCCAGTGTCGACCAGAGTCGCGACAGCCTGGATGGTGACAAGACCGTGTGGGAGCAGATTTCCGATGGCTTCGACATGATCAAGATCGGCAACTATGAAGTGCCGTCGCGCGGCTATGTCGGGCGGTTCAACTTCAAGGGTGGTGATCAGCAGAAGTTCGTCAAAGAGCTGTCGGGCGGTGAGCGCGGTCGCCTGCATCTGGCCTTGACCCTGAAACAGGGTGCCAATGTGTTGTTGCTTGACGAACCGTCCAACGACCTTGACGTCGAAACCCTGCGGGCGCTGGAAGAGGCCCTGCTCGACTTCCCCGGCTCCGCCATTGTAATTTCGCATGATCGCTGGTTCCTTGACCGTATCGCCACGCATATCCTGTCTTACGAGGATGATGCTCAGGTAACCTTCTTTGAGGGTAACTACACTGAGTTCGAGGCAGACCGCAGAAAACGCCTGGGTGATGCAGCGGCCCAACCACATCGGGTGCGCTACAAGAAACTGGCTTGATAGCTACGCAGCGCTCCGGCTCCTTGTCCGGGGCGCTGCCCTGCTGGTCAGAGCTCCTGTGTAGTGCGTTAGAACGGCTGGGCAGCAATGCGCTGCCAGTGCCACGATACGGGGCACAATACCACTACTTTTCGCACTGTTTTTGTGCATCTGTTGGCCTGATACTATTTCGAAGCCCCCCACCCTCTGCTAAAGTTGCACCCTTTCATAACAACCTTACCCTGAAGAGACACCCCATCATGACTGACACTCTTGCCGCCTGCCTGGCTCACCTTAGGCTGCGTGATCCGGATCAACCCGAATTTCATCAGGCAGCAGAGGAAGTCCTGTCCAGTCTCTGGCCCTTTCTTGAAGACAACCCGAAATACCTGAATAACGGCATTATCGAACGCTTGATCGAGCCCGAGCGCGTGATCATGTTCCGTGTGCCTTGGGTCGACGACCAAGGGCAAGTCCACGTCAACCGAGGCTACAGGGTACAAATGAACAGCGCCATTGGACCCTACAAAGGCGGCCTGCGCTTTCATCCATCGGTTAATCTGGGCGTCCTCAAATTCCTCGCCTTTGAGCAGGTTTTCAAAAACGCCCTGACCACTCTGCCTCTTGGTGGCGGTAAAGGCGGCTCCGACTTTGACCCCAAGGGCAAGAGTAATGGCGAGGTCATGCGCTTTTGCCAGTCTTTCATGACCGAGCTGAGCCGTCACATCGGAGCTGATCTGGATGTACCGGCTGGCGACATTGGCGTCGGCGCCCGCGAAGTCGGTTTTATGTACGGCCAATACAAGCGTATTCGCAATGAGTTCACGTCGGTACTGACCGGCAAGGGTATCAGCTATGGCGGTAGCCTGATCCGCCCTGAAGCCACAGGCTATGGCACCGTTTACTTTGCCGAAGAAATGCTCAAGGAAAGCGGCGACAGCTTCAACGGTAAACACGTGGCTATTTCAGGTTCAGGTAATGTCGCGCAATATGCCGCTCTGAAGGTAATAGACCTGGGCGGCAAAGTGATCTCTTTCTCAGATTCTGGTGGTACCCTCTATAATCCAGACGGTTTCAGCACCGAACAATGGAACCAGATTATGGAGCTGAAAAATGAGCGACGGGGCCGGCTAGAGGAATTTGCCTCGGAAGCCAACCTCGAGTTCCTCTCCAACCGCACCCCGTGGCACTTGCCCTGCGATGTTGCCTTGCCCTGCGCAACCCAGAACGAGCTGAATGAAGATGACGCCCGAGCGTTGGTTAAAAACGGCTGCATCTGTGTCGCCGAAGGCGCAAATATGCCCTCGACCTTGGAAGCTGTTGACGTATTCATTGATTCACGCATCCTGTTTGCCCCCGGCAAGGCTGCCAATGCGGGTGGCGTTGCTGTCAGTGGCCTGGAAATGAGCCAGAACGCCATGCGCCTGGCCTGGAGCGATGGTGAGGTCGATGAAAAGCTGCATGCCATCATGCAGTCGATTCACGCGGCCTGCGAGCGATACGGCAAAGAGGGTGACGGTTTTATCAACTACGTCAAAGGCGCCAATATTGCCGGTTTCGTCAAGGTAGCTGACGCCATGCTGGCGCAGGGTATTGTCTGAGTTTGACTGCACGCCACTGTCCGGCAGATACGCGCCGGGCCAAATAACCGCTATAGTTCAGGTGTAGATACTGCCTGATGTAGGAGATTGGCCATGAGCGATGACAGACGCCGCTTCACACGCATACCTTTTGATGCGGCGACCTACCTGCAACAGGATGACTGGCAAGTGCCCGTTCAACTGGTGGATATTTCCCTGCGCGGTCTGCTGGTGATGCAACCCGATGGTTGGGAGCAGCAGCGCAGCCAGCAACCTTTCAATGCGGTGATCGACCTGGCTGAAGGTAGTCAGATCCGTATGGAAGTCCACTTGGCGCATGCCGAAGAAGGCATGCTGGGTTTTGAGTGCGACCACATCGACCTCGACTCCATCAGCCACCTGCGGCGCCTGGTTGCCCTCAACCTGGGTGATGAAGAACTCCTCGAACGCGAGCTTGGGGCGCTGATCTAAAAAACGGCCGCGCGTAGCTTGGGCCGCTAATCAAACACCGCATTCAAGGCTTCATCCAGGCGGGTCACGCCGATAACTGTCATTCCCTTAGGCGACTCTTTCGGAGCGTTGGCTTTAGGCACGATAGCGCGAGTGAAGCCATGCTTGGCCGCTTCCTTGAGGCGCTCTTGCCCACTGGGTACCGGACGCACCTCGCCTGACAGCCCCAATTCGCCAAAGACCATCAGATCCATAGGCAAAGGGCGGTTTCGCAGACTGGACATCACCGCCGCAATCAAGGCCAGATCGGCAGCGGTTTCAAGCACCTTGACCCCCCCGACCACATTCACGAACACATCCTGGTCATAGGTCGCCACCCCGCCATGGCGGTGCAGCACAGCCAGCAGCATGGCCAGTCGGTTCTGGTCCAGGCCCAGAGTCACCCGGCGCGGATTACCCAGATGACTGGTATCGACCAACGCCTGCACTTCCACCAGCATCGGACGTGAGCCTTCCCAGGTCGACATCACCACGCTGCCTGGAATCGGTGCTTCATAGCGCGAGAGAAAAATAGCCGAAGGGTTGGCCACTTCCTTCAATCCCTTGTCTGTCATGGCGAACACCCCCAGCTCATTCACCGCACCGAAGCGGTTTTTCACCGCCCGCAGCAAGCGTAAACGACCGTCGGCCTCACCTTCGAAATACAGCACGGTATCGACCATATGTTCAAGCACACGCGGACCGGCCAGCGCCCCTTCCTTGGTGACATGCCCGACCAGAAAAATCGCCGTATTGCTTTGTTTGGCGTAACGCACCAGCAGGGCCGCACTTTCACGCACCTGAGCAACGCCGCCTGGGGCCGATTGTAGCTGTTCGGTGAAAATGGTCTGAATCGAATCGACCACCATCACGGCAGGCTTTTCCCGTTGCGCGGTCGCGATGATGCTTTCGATGCAGGTTTCCGTCATGACCCTCAGACGATCTTCAGGCAAGCTCAACCGGCGCGCGCGCATGGCCACCTGCTGTTGCGATTCCTCACCGGTGATATACAAAGCCGGAATGTCCTGCGCCAAACGGCAGAGCGTCTGCAACAAGATGGTTGATTTGCCGATACCGGGGTCACCGCCGATCAGTACGACCGAGCCCGGCACCAGCCCGCCACCCAGAACCCGATCAAGCTCTGAAGAACCGCTGGCCTGGCGCGGCACTTCGACACTGGAGACTTCCGCCAGGGTTTTAACCTCGGCCTGCTGCCCACTCCAGTTACTGGAGCGGGCGCCGCTGCCCCCCGTGGGCGTGGTATCGATCAGGGTCTCAACCAGGGTATTCCAGGCCTTGCACTCGCCACACTGACCCGCCCATTTGGTAAAGGTGGCACCGCATTCGGTGCAGCCATAGAGTCGCTTTGCTTTGGCCATTGGGGCGCCTTGTCTCCGTTTTGGGCAACCAGCATGGTCGCGAAAAACAGCAGACTACTATCACCGAAGCAAGGTAACAATCGTTGGATCAGACCAACAGCACACCGGCCAACAGACTGTAACCCAGCAGGCCCAGGCCGCTGCCGATAATCGCCCCGGCCAGTACATCACTCGGGTAATGCAAACCCAGCACCACCCGTGAGGCCGCCACGCTGAGGGTGAAGGGCAACACCAGCACGGCCAACTCAGGCACAGTCAAAGCTAGCAGCAGAGTAAAACAGACCGCATGCAGCGTGTGACCCGAAGGAAAACTGTAGCGGTCCAGTGGTGGAATGCCGCAATCAATCACCGGAAAGGAAATAAAGGGCCGCTCGCGGACCAGGTAGCGCTTGAGCAGCTTGTAAACCAGCGTACAGGTGATACCACAGCTGGCCAGCAAGAGGGCTATTCCTGCACCACCTTCTGGCGCCAGCCAAGGTAGCGCAAGAATCAGCGCATACCACAACCAACCATCGCCCAACCGACTGACCCAACGGAAATAGTTGTATAGCCAGGAACTGCGCAACGCCTGATTGACTATTTGGCACCAGATGAACTCGCGCTGATCAACCCGTTCGAACCAGCGTGTCACGCGACTTGTCGCCATGGCGGCTTACCTCCTGCGATGAATTAAGCAGCAATTGGGCAAAACGACGGATCTGTTGCGACCAACCAAGCGTCAGCGCATCCCGGCGGGCCTGCTGGCGCAAGCGCTGGCACAGCTGGGGCTCCCGGCAGAGTCGCTCCACGGCCATAACAAAGCCCTGCTCATCACCTGCTGGCAGAGTAAGACCGTTCTGCGCCTGACGCAGATGTTCGCGCGCTGCCGCCATATCGTAAGCCACCACCGTCAGGCCACTGGCCATGGCTTCAAGCACCACATTGCCAAAGGTATCGGTTAGGCTGGGAAACAGAAAAATATCGGCGCTGGCGTAATAGCGCGCCAGCGCCTGGCCGCGCTGCACGCCGGCAAAAATCACGTCTGGGTAGTTGCGCGTCAGCTCACTGCGCAGCGGTCCGTCGCCGACCAATACCAGTCGCGCATCCGGGTAGCGACGCTTTAGCGCCGTATAACTGCGCAGCGCCAGCGGTAGATTCTTTTCCGCCGCCAAACGGCCAACATACAGCAGCACCGGCGTCTCGGCAGCAACGCCCCATTCTGCGCGCAAGCCGCTATCGCGGTGGCCTGGGTCGAACGCCTGACAATCCACGCCCCGACTCCACAGCGCACAGGGGCCAATGCCCATAGCATCCAGCTGCACGGCGCTCTGGCGCGAGGGCACCAAGGTCAGGGCAGTCTGGTTATGGAACCAGCGACAGTAGCGGCGCAGCCAGGCGTCGAGAAAACCTACCCGGTAATAGTGGGTATAATTGTGGAAATTGGTATGAAACCCAGAGCACACGCGAATATGCAAAGCCTTGGCTGCTCGCACTGCCGCGAGCCCCAGCGGCCCCTGAGTAGCAACATAGACCGCATCAACCGGCTGCTCAGCCAACCAGCGGCGCAGACGCGAGGAACGGGCAATACCAAAGTGCAGGCTGTGATAGCCCGGTAAGGGCATGCCAGGTACCAGCAATTGGTCATGGCACCAACCTTGGTCGACTGCATGCGTCGGTGTTTGCTTATCCGCCGCTTGCAGCGGACGAATCAGTGATACCCGATACCCTTGCGCCAACAAACCACGACACAACTGGAGTAAGGTATGGGCAACGCCGTTAACCTCGGGCGCAAAGGTTTCGCTGACAATAACAATGTGACGCCGCTGGGTCAGCCACGCCGCCTTCGCCAGCGGTAGAGAACGCTCCGGACGTGCCGGAAGGCGGGAAAAAGCAGTGAGGTGCGCGGGCGTTTTCATGCATTCACTATGCAAATGCCGCATGACAGCCACGTGACAGGACAGTGATATTCTCGGGACAGTCGCCGACTGAAGGCAAAAAGCCACCTAATGCAGCAACCTTTGCGAACAATAGCTAAATATAATGATGCTTATAGCCGGTCGACAGCTGATACAAGCTCGGGTAAACCTTCTATACTGAGACACATTGTGCCAAGGAATTAACTGCATGAACCCTGATAACCCGACCCTGCCGCCGTGTAGTGCCTGCCGTGATGGTGCCGGCCTCGACTTCGAGTTCACCATGGCTTTTCAGCCCATTGTTGACCTGCGTAACAAGAGCATATTCGCTTATGAAGCCTTGGTTCGTGGCACCGATGGCAGTGGTGCGGGCAGTATTTTGTCGCGCGTGAACGAAGACAACCGCTATGCCTTTGATCAGTCTTGCCGGGTGACGGCAGTCAAACTGGCGGCCGAGCTGGGTATTCCCTGTTTCATCAGTATCAACTTTTTACCCAATGCGGTGTATCAGGCAGCCACCTGCATCCGGGCCACCCTGGAAGCAGCCCGCACCTACAATTTCCCAACCGACCGGCTGATCTTCGAGATTACCGAAAATGAAGAACTGGTCGACAAAAAGCATCTGAAAAGCATTATCACCGAATACAAACGCCAAGGCTTCAAGACCGCTATCGACGATTTTGGGGCAGGCTATTCCGGCCTCAACCTCTTGGCTGAATTTCAGCCCGACATCATCAAACTGGATATGGCGCTAGTGCGTGATATCGATCAGGACAAGGTCCGCCAGGCGATTGTGCAAGGTATCCTTGGCGTGTGCAAAACCCTTGAAATCGATGTAATTGCTGAAGGCATCGAGACCCATGCCGAGCTGAATCTGCTCAGCAGCCTTGGAGTCAATCTGTTTCAGGGTTACCTGCTAGCCAAACCCGGTTTTGAGCATTTGCCTGAGGTCAGTTGGCCAGCCAATGTCTGAGCAAAGCCTGGACAAATCAAGCTATAAAAAGCGCAGCAAAGCGCTCCAAGAATCCCTATTGGACGCCCAATTCGAATTGCAGAAGCGACGTGGCGGCCCAGTTCTGGTACTAATCAGTGGCAATGATTTTGCCGGCAAAGCCGAGTTGATTTATACCTTTTACGGGTGGCTGGATACCCGCCGTCTGAATACGCGCGCCTTCAACCTGCCGGCCGGTATTGAACGGCGTATGCCGCGTCTATGGCGTTACTGGCGTACACTCCCGCCTGCCGGCGAACTGGGCTTTTATCTTGGTTCCTGGTATCACCAACCTCTGATGCGTTTTAGTCGTGGCCAGATCAGTGAAGCGCGCTTTCAGTCCGAGATGCAAGAGATTGTCCGCTTCGAAACCCTGCTGACGCGTGAAGGTGTCAGTATCATCAAACTCTGGCTGCACCTCACCGGGCCAGACGCCATCAACAAACCCAGCGCCGACACCTTCAAACAAACAGTTGCAATGCGCGAATGGGGTGATTTCAGCGCAGCGGATTATGATCAGGTGCGTGATGCCGCCCAACGCATGGAAGAACTGACCTCAACCGCCGCAGCACCCTGGATCCGGGTGCAAAGTAGCGATGAAAACTACCGAGATATCCGCGTCGCTGAAATCATTCTTGATACTTTGCAGCAACGTTTGCAGGCCGACAATGAAAAGCCTCAGTCACCGCCGCCTGACTGGCCAAGCGCCAGCCGCCAAGTTCTGCAAGAATTGGATTACACCGCTCAGCTGAGCAAAGAGGATTATGAGACCCAGCTTGAGAGCTGGCAGGCACGCCTGCGCAAGCTGGTGCAACACCCAGCCTTCAGACGTCATAGTCTGCTCTTGGTGTTTGAAGGCAGTGACGCGGCCGGCAAAGGTGGCACTATCAGACGCATCACAGAATGCCTTGACCCTCGCCACTTGCGGGTGCATGGTACCGCCGCACCCAATGCCGAAGAAGCGACTCAGCCTTACTTGCTACGCTTCTGGAAACGCATACCAGCGCCAGGCAATGTGGTTATTTTTGATCGCAGCCACTATGGCCGCGTGCTGGTTGAGCGTGTTGAAGGTTTTTGCCCTCCCGAACGCTGGCAACAAGCCTACCAGGAGATCAATGACTTCGAGCAGCAATTACACACGTCCGGTACTCTGGTACTCAAGTTCTGGCTGGCCATTACCGAAGATGAGCAATTACAGCGTTTCAAAGCGCGCGAGAAATCCAGCGTCAAGCGTTACAAGCTGACCGACGAAGATTGGCGCAACCGCGAAAAATGGCCTGCCTATGAGCAGGCAGTCAATGACATGGTGGCGCATACCAGCAGCAAACACGCACCCTGGCACCTGATTTCCTCTGAAGATAAACGCCATGCCCGTGTCGAGACATTGAAA
This sequence comes from Pseudomonadaceae bacterium, assembly GCA_007692485.1. Taxonomy (GTDB): domain Bacteria; phylum Pseudomonadota; class Gammaproteobacteria; order Pseudomonadales; family Pseudomonadaceae; genus Halopseudomonas. The sequence goes on from REBY01000090.1 coordinate 24,811, forward strand.
ATTGTCTGCGAGCAACTGGAGCAAAGGCTGGAGCGTAGTAAAAAATAATGACTCACCCCCTCGATACACTGAGCCTGAACCGCTATCCGGAAGACCGCAGCGGCACCTTGGTCGCAGCCGACGCTGCCGACCGCTATTTGCTGCAACAGGCCGTAGCAACCCCTTCCGACACCCCGCCACTGGTCATCAATGACAGTTTTGGCGCTTTAGCCTGCGCCCTGCACACACAGGCTCCGCATAGTTGGGGTGACTCCTGGTTGGCCTGGCAGGCGTTGCAGGACAACCTGCTAGCCAATCAACTAGACCCAGCAGGCATGCATTTCTTTAACAGCCAGACGCTGCCAACCGGTACTTATCAGCAGGTGTTACTGCGCATCCCGAAAAGCCTGGCTTTGCTTGAACAGCAACTGTATCAACTACGGCCCTTGCTCGCGCCTGGGGCTCAGGTGATAGCTGGCGCCATGCTCAAGCACCTGCCGCCCTCTGCTGGCGACCTGCTGGCCAAATATATTGGCCCTTACCAGGCCTCACTGGCGTGGAAAAAGGCACGCCTGCTCACCGCAACCCTGGACCCGGATCTGACTCCGCCAGCGCCGCGACAAGACCCTCGATATACGCTGGAAGGCACAACCATTGAGCTGGACAATTTTCCGGGCGTGTTTTCCCGAGAGCGGCTGGATGTGGGCACTCGGGCATTACTCCCGCAGCTACCAAAGGACGCCGGCAACAGCCATATTATCGACCTGGGCTGCGGTAATGGCGCGCTGGGCATCATGGCCGCCTGGCACAACCCAGAGGCTCAACTGACCTTCGTCGACGAGTCCTGGGCTGCGGTAGCTTGTGCCGAGCACAACTTTCGCCAGGCTTTCGGTCAACGTCCGGCAGACTTTCGCGTGCGTGACGGGGTGCAACAGTGGGATGGCGCGCCAGCCGACTGGATTCTGTGCAACCCGCCGTTCCACCAACAACAGGTGATTGGCGACGTGATCGCCCGGCGTTTGTTTGCTGGCAGCCGACGAGCACTCAAACCCGAGGGCTGCTTGCTGGTGGTGGGTAACCGGCATCTGGGCTATCACCAGACACTGAAGCGCAACTTCAGCCGTGTCGAGCAAGTCGCCTCGCACCCGAAGTTTGTCGTACTCGCCGCGCGGCTGTAACTCAGCCCTTGTCCAACGCACGAATACCGTAAATATCATAGCGGCTGGACTGCCCACTCAGCGCCGAGCTGGGTGGTCGCCCCGCCAGTGCGGCTGCCTTGCGTGGCCGTTTGACCACCACCCGGTGGCTAGCCAACTGCAAGGCCGCCGCGAGTAATTGCGGTGCATCCTCATCACTACCTGCCAGCGGCTTAAACAGCCGCATTTCCTTTTTCACCAGCGCTGACTTCTCACGCTGCGGGAACATCGGATCCAGATGAATAACCTGCGGCACATCCCCCTGCCAGTCTTCAAGCAGTGCGATGGCATCTGCACTGATCAGTGTCATACGCGCAGCAATGTCGGCCACCTCACCACCGGCCTGGCGAGCGCGTTGCAAACCATTCTCCAGCAAGGCTGCGATAATCGGCTGGCGCTCAATCAGGGTGACCTCACAGCCCAGGCTAGCCAGTACAAACGCATCCCGCCCGAGCCCTGCGGTGGCATCCAGTACGCGGGGGCGAACACTGCCACGGCAGCCCACCGCGCGCGCGACCATTTGCCCGGCACCGCCGCCAAACTGGCGCCGGTGGGCCTGGCTACCACCGACAAAATCCACCATGACGCCACCCTGCTGTGGCTGCTCGGCATCATGCACACTCAACCCCTCTGCTGTCAGGTGTACATAGAGCCCACGGGGTAATGACACGGCCTCCAGCAAAGGCAACTGCAAACGGGCCGCCAGCGCTTCTGCCTGGGCTCGACACACAGGATCAGTGCAGACCAGAGGTACGACAGGCTGGGCATCCGGGTTAATCATCAATACGGCGACTCATTAAAACGAGGTTACCGGCAGCCGCCGGAAAACGGGAACAAAGGATAGGGGTCAGGCGTACAGATCGATCCCGTAAAAACCATCCGGCGTATCTTCAGCAGGGAGGCTAGCGGTGGACTGATAGGCGGCCATGGCCTGACTGCCGGGGCCGGAAAAAACCTGGTTTGGCAAGCTGCTCTCACGCCGGGCGGGGATGTATTCGGCATTGGCGGTACTGGCAGTTACGGAGCGCGACGCCAACGCCTTGCTCGGCTGGGTCTCAACCGCAGTGGCTACCTGACCCGCGCGCACACTATCGCCGGGGACCGCAGGGGCCACCGGGCGATTGCTGCGGTCAGGCAGCGTATTGTAGGGGTTGAAACCGTCTACACGCATGAGTCAGTCTCCAACACAGTTCGGCCAGACTAGCGGTTATATAACCAGTTGGCAATCAGGCTATCTGCTTGCCATTGGGCTATTTGCAACCATACCTATTTGATGGTCAGTGCGTGGCGGCATTACCCACCGCCGGGGCCAGACACGCTACGAGCCGTCCCTGGGGCTCGTCGATGCGCTGACAGAAAATTGCTCCTGCATTTTCTGCTCTTCCGCCGTCCATGGCGGTCGCCTGTGCATCGACGGTCTGGCCCCGGCGGTGGGTAATGCCGCTTGCAAAGTCCGTGCAGCAAGCATAGCTACCTAACCACCCTTGGGCGTTGCCACCTGATCGCGCAAATACACTGGCTGAGCGGCAGCCGCATCGACGTGCTGTCCAGCCTCCCAATCGACCAGGGCCAGGCTGAGCAAATCTTCAGCGTTAGGTAGCATCTGCGGCCAGCACTGACTGACCTGAACCGCCAGTCGCTGCGCATATTGCCAGCCAGTGCCAGCCCCGACCGGCGTCGACAGGCCCTCTGCCAGACTGACCTGTTCAGGGGCGCAAACCCGCTCGACACCCTGCAACTGCATAGTCTCGCCCTGCAGTTGATAACAGCCCCAATAGACCTCATCCATACGCGCATCAATCGCTGCGCATACCTGCTCGCTACCATGCAGGCGCCAGGCCTGTTGGGCCAGCATGGCCAGATTGGAAACCGGCAGCACCGGCTTATCCAGCGCCAACGCCAAGCCCTGCACCATGCCGGTGGCGATGCGCACACCGGTAAAGGCGCCAGGCCCACGACCAAAGGCCAGAGCGTCAACATCTGCCAGAGCAATACCGGCCTCGGCCAACAATTCATCAATCATCGGCAGCAAGCGCTGAGCGTGTTCACGCGGGGCTTCCACCAATCGCGAATAAGTCTGCCCGTCATGCAACAGCGCTGCCGAGCAGGCTTCGGTCGCTGTATCCAGCGCCAACAAAGTGGTCATGCGGGCGCCTTCAGCTTAAAGCCTGCATAACGCGAGCGGTAATGTCCTTGACGCTACCCACGCCTTCGACCCGTGAGCATTTGGGCGTGCCCTGGCTGGCCGCCAACTGCTGGTAAAAATCGACCAGCGGCTTGGTCTGGCTATGATAGAGCGCCAAACGCTTGCGCACCGTATCTTCCTGGTCATCTTCACGCTGAATCAGATCTTCACCGGTGACATCATCCTTGCCGGTTACTTGTGGCGGATTGTGTTCAACGTGATACACGCGCCCGGAACCGGGATGCACACGGCGGCCGGCCATGCGGGAGACGATTTCCTCGTCTTCAACAGCAATTTCCAACACATGATCCAGCACGATATTGGCATCGACCAGCGCTTGCGCTTGCGGGATAGTGCGGGGAAAGCCGTCAAACAGAAAGCCGTTGGCACAGTCTGGCTGGGCGATACGATCCTTGATCAGACCAATAATCAATTCATCCGACACCAGACCGCCGCTGTCCATGACTTCTTTGACCTGTTGGCCCAACTCACTACCCGCCTTGACGGCGGCGCGCAGCATATCACCCGTGGAAATTTGTGGAATACCGTAATGCTCACAAATGAACTGGGCTTGGGTGCCCTTACCCGCGCCCGGCGCGCCCAAGAGGATCAATCGCATGCTTAACTCCTTGATAGTCTGAAATTCTGGTGTCTGATACCCGGGGCCAAAAAGCCGCAGGACGCACTGACTAAATGGGCGCAGCCGCAAAGGCCGCCAACTTAATCAGTGTTTCCAAAAAAGGGCGTTCAACATACACGCACTTATCCACCGGCACAAGCCAGACCATGGTCGCGTCGGGGCCAGAGCCGGCGGGGCTGACCTCAGGGTCAGCCGGTGTTGCGCATGCCGGCGGCAATGCCAGCGACAGTGACCAGGAGCGCACGCTCAAGATCGGGGTCGAGGTCAGTCTGTTGGCGGGTACGGGCCATCAATTCGGCCTGCAACAGATGCAGCGGATCGGTGTAGGGGTTACGCACCGCGACGGACTCGGCCAAACCGGGGTTGTGTGCCAGCAAGGTATCGGTTTCACGCAGCTCCAGCACGACGTCGATGGCTTGCTGCAAGGCCTCACGCAAGCGTTCACCCAAAGGCCAAAGGGCCGGCTCGGCCAGGCGTTGTTCATAGAAGCGTGAAATGGTCGCATCCGCCTTGGACAACACCATTTCCAGCATCTCGATACGCGCAAAAAAGAACGGCCAGTGCGTCATCATCTCACGCAGCAGCGTACCTTTATCTTCCTGCAATTGCTCGCGGATGGCCTGCCCTGCCCCCAGCCAGGCGGGCAGCATCAGCCGCGTCTGGGTCCAGGCAAAGATCCACGGAATGGCTCGCAGCGTCTCAATACCGCCCTGCGCCTTGCGTTTCGCCGGGCGGCTACCCAGCGGCAAACGCCCGAGCTCCTGCTCCGGTGTAGCCTGACGAAAATATTCGACAAACTGTGGCTCATCACGAACCACGCCGCGATACACCAGCACCGATCGCTCGGCCAGTTGCTGCATCATATCGCGCCAGGCTTGCTGCGGGGCCGGCGGTGGCAACAAGGTGGCTTCCAATACGGCGCTGGTATACAACTGCAGGCTTTGCATCGCGATGCCCGGCAGGCCAAATTTGAAACGGATCATCTCGCCCTGCTCGGTGACACGTAATTGCCCGTTTACCGAACCCGGTGGCTGCGACAAGATCGCCATATGCGCCGGCGCGCCACCCCGGCCGACGGTACCGCCGCGACCATGGAACAGCCGCAGGCGCACGCCCTGCTCGCGGGCCACGGCAACCAGCGCCTCCTGCGCACGGTACTGCGCCCAGCCTGCAGCCAGGGTACCGGCATCTTTTGCCGAGTCGGAATAGCCAATCATCACCTCCTGCTCGTCACCGACCAAGGTGCGATAACCTGGCAATGACAGCAGTTGGTCGATCACCGTTGCCGCCTGCTGCAAGTCGGCCAGGGTTTCAAACAGCGGTACGACACGCATCGGCCAATCGACGCCGCTGGCCTTAAGGAGTAATTTGACCGCCAGCACGTCGGATACTTCGGCAGCCATGGAAATCACATAGGCACCCAGCAACTCTTGTGGCTGATCGGCAATGGTCTTGCAGGTTGCCAGCACCTCAGCGGTATCCGCACTCGGCTGCCAGCGGGCAGGCACCAGAGGACGTGGGTTATCCAGCTCACGCAGCAAAAAATCACGCTTTGCGTCTTCGTCCCATTCCAGGTAATCACCCAGTTGCAGGTAACGGGTCAGCTCACTCAACGCCTCGCGGTGGCGGCCGGCATCCTGGCGAATATCCAGACGCACCAGACCCAGTCCAAAGGCATTGACCCGGCGCAGGGTATCCAGCAAGGGGCCCTCGGCAATCTGTTGCATGCCGCAAGCCAGCAAGGAAGCCTGACACAACTGCAAGGGCGCACGCAGCTCATCCGCTGTGCGCAGCAACGCCTCCGGCTCAGCGGTTGGGCCTTGCACCGCAGCAGCGGCCCAGTCGCGGGTTACCAGCAAACGCTGGCGCAAGCCCTTGAGCAATTCGCGGTAAGGTTCATCGACTTCGCCAGTTTGCGCCAGCAGCTCCGGGCTGGCTGCCTGCATGGAAAGCTCGCGGGTCAATTGTTCAATGTCACGCAGGTACAGGTCGGCCGCCATCCAACGGCCAAGTAACAAGACTTCACGTGTCACTGGCGCCGTCACATTCGGGTTGCCGTCGCGGTCACCGCCCATCCAGGACGCTATGCGCACTGGGGCAGCGGCACTGTCCAGTGGCTGCCCGCAACCGGCTTGCAAGTCACTGTCCAGCTGGCGCAGAAAGCGTGGCACCGCTTGCCACAGCGAATGCTCAATCACCGCAAAGCCCCACTTGGCTTCGTCCACTGGCGTCGGCCGGCTGCGACGAATCTCATCGGTATGCCAGGCCTCAGTGATCAACCGGGCCAACTCGGTGCGCACCTCTGCCTGTTCATGCGTCGCGAGATCGTCATGATCACGGGCAGCCAAGGCCATGGCAATGGCATCATATTTCTGGATCAGGGTACGTCGGGTGACTTCAGTCGGGTGTGCCGTCAGCACCAGCTCGATATCCAGCGCAGCGACATGCGCGGCAATCGCTTCCGGGGCTACCTGCGCTTGCTGCAGACGGGCAAACAGCTCAGGCAGACAGCGCTGCTCGAAGCTCTCGCCCTCTTCCGGCCGGCGCCGTCGAATACGGTGGTATTGCTCGGCAATGTTGGCCAGATTGAGGAACTGGTTGAAGGCGCGGCACACTGGCAGCAACAGGTTATCTGGCACTTCATGCAACAACTCACGCAGGGCCTGTAGCTGAGCCTGGTCAGCACGCCGGCCATGCTTGGCACCGCGGCGGATAGCTTCGATACGGTGAAAAAAATCATCGCCCATATGCTGACGAATAGTCTGGCCGAGCAGCTCGCCCAGGTCATGCACGTCTTCGCGCAAACGGACATCAATATCAGTCATTGCCTGTCTCCTTCACCGGTTCAAACTACAGCATGCGACTCCGCACGCTCACTGACAAGCCCTCTGCTGTTGCCTGTGCAGACAAATGTTCTACGCTTAGGGTATCGCCACCGGCGAGAGCGCAAATTCCAGGGGGAAACATGAAAATCCGTGATTTGACCCGTGAGTGGGAGCGGAGCGCCAAGGGCCGTTTGACCCGCACTGATTATCAAGTGCGGCTACCCTTGGAAGATGCCGCGCGGCTGGCCGCCTTGCAGGAAATGTATCCGAAGAGACGGGTCGAAGACTTGATTACCGACCTTTTAGGTGCCGCACTGGAAGAGCTGGAAGCCAGCTTGCCTTATCGTCAAGGCAGCGAAGTGATTGCCGAGGATGAGCTGGGCGACCCGATGTATGATGACGCCGGGCCAACACCGCGCTATCTGGAATTGAGCCGCAAACATTTGCAGGCCATGCTCGACCAGGATGACGCCGCCAAGCAGTCTTGAAGGCGGCAGCAACAGTCTACAGCCCCTGCTGTTTGGCCTTGTCCCAGAGTGCATCCAGCTCTGCCAGGGTGCACTCTGCCAGTACTTTATCTGCAGTCTGTAATTGCTGCTCGATAAAGCGGAAGCGCCGCTCGAACTTCTCATTGCCGCTGCGTAGCGCGGTTTCGGCATCTACTTTCAAGTGACGAGCCAGGTTGACCACACTGAACAGCAGATCACCCACCTCCGCATCGATTTCCACTTGTTCGCCACTGGCGACGGCCGCCTGCACTTCGGCCACTTCCTCATGCACCTTCGCCAACACGCCAGCACTGTCCGGCCAGTCAAAACCGGATTGAGCGGCGCGTTTCTGTAGCTTTTGCGCACGACTCAACGCTGGCAAGGCACGCGGTACATCATCCAGCAGCGACAGCTGCTCAGGAGCATCCGCCTTGGCGGCACGCTCCTCAGCCTTGATTTCTTCCCAGCGGGCCTTGACCTGATCAGCAGCCAGCGGCGCCAGGCTGCCGGCAGGCGTGTGCAGATTGCCGTCCGGGAAGACGTGCGGGTGCCGCCGCACCAACTTGCGGGTAATGCCGTCGACAATTCGCAGCCAGTCAAAGTGACCGGCTTCTTCCGCCAGCTGGGCGTAATAGACAACCTGAAACAGCAAGTCGCCCAACTCGTCAGCCAGCTGGGCAAAATCTTCCTGCGCGATAGCGTCGGCGACTTCGTAGGCCTCTTCCAGCGTATGCGGCACTATGCTGGCAAAATCCTGCTGCAGATCCCAGGGGCACCCGTGCTGCGGATCACGTAGACGCGCCATCAGGTAACGCAGGTCCTCCAACCGGTAGTTCACGCACTACCCTCCTGCCGGTTGCGCCGGGTTTCAATCACGTTAGGCAGTTGATTGATGCGGCCGAGCAAGCGGCCGAGCAGGTCAAGATTAGGGATCTCTACCGTCAGCAGCATCACCGCATAATTGTCATCGCGGTTGGTGCGGGTGCTGACTTCCAGCACATTGAGCTTTTCATTGGCCAGCAGTTGCGAGACATCTCGCAGCAAACCGGCACGATCGTAAGCCTTGATATAGATTTCCACCGGATAGGTCTGTACCGGCTCCTTGCCCCAGCTGACCTCGATCAGACGGTCGGAATCGCGATCCTGCAACAGCATGGCGTTGGCACAATCGGCCCGGTGCACAGTGACTCCTCGGCCCAAGGTGATATAACCAATAATAGGATCACCCGGCACCGGCTGACAGCAGCCGGCCAATTGCGTCATCAAGTTGCCGACGCCCTGGATAAAGACATCGCTGCGCGGCCCGGGGCGCGTCTGGCGGCGCGGAATCAACTCCAACTGTTCACTATGACGGTCCGGCTCGACCAGTTGCTGAGCCACATTGGCCACATGCGCCAACCGCACGTCACCAGCACCCACAGCCGCAAACAGGTCTTCCTGGCTGCGAATATGCAGACGGTCGATCAACTGGGCATAATCCGCCCCGTTGAGAGCAAGGCGAGTCAGTTCCCGCTCGAGCATCAGCTTACCAGCCTGTACATTCTGCTCGCGCGCCTGATGCTTGAACCAGCTCTGGATTTTCGCCCGCGCCCGGGACGTATTCACATAACCCAGGTTGGAGTTAAGCCAGTCACGGCTGGGGCCAGTTTTCTTGCCGGTGATGATTTCCACCTGCTCGCCGGTCTGCAGTACATAGTTCAGCGGCACAATACGGCCGTTGACCTTGGCGCCCCGGCAGCAGTGGCCGATCTCGGTATGCACCCGGTAGGCAAAATCCAACGGCGTAGCGCCCTTGGGCACATCCAGCACATGCCCGTCAGGGGTAAACAGATAGATACGGTCAGGCTCGAAATCGACGCGCAGTTCGTCAGCCAGGCCACCAATGTCACCCATCTCTTCGTGCCATTCCAGGACCTGCCGCAACCAGGCGATCTTGTCTTCGTAGGCATTCGAGGAGTGATCAACATCCGTGCCCTTGTAGCGCCAGTGGGCGCAAACCCCCAGTTCCGCTTCTTCATGCATGAAGCGGGTACGGATTTGTACCTCCAGCACCTTACCTTCAGGCCCGACCACCGCGGTATGCAAGGAGCGGTAACCGTTCTCTTTCGGGTTGGCGATGTAATCATCAAACTCGTTCGGAATATGCCGCCAGAGGCCGTGCACAATACCCAGCGCGGTGTAGCAGTCCGGCACCCGCGGCACCAGAATACGTACCGCACGCACATCATAGACCTGGCTGAAATCAATGCCTTTGCGCTGCATTTTGCGCCAGATGGAATAGATATGCTTGGCCCGGCCAGTGATGTCCGCCTCGATCCCGGTCTCTTCCAGCGCCCCACGCAGTTGCGTCATTACGCTGTCGATATACTCCTGACGATCCAGCCGGCGCTCGTCGAGCAAGCGGGCAATCTGTTTGTATTGGTCCGGCTCCAGGTAGCGGAAGGACAAGTCCTCCAACTCCCACTTGATATGCCCGATACCCAGCCGATGAGCCAGCGGCGCATAAATATCAAACACCTCGCGGGCAACCCGGTAGCGCTTCTCGACCGGTGCGTTTTTCACCGCGCGAATGGCGCAGGTACGCTCGGCCAGCTTGATCAGCGCGACACGCACGTCATCCACCATGCCAACCAGCATCTTGCGCAGGTTTTCTACCTGGGCTTGCGGGCTGAACGCGGTGGCACGGGCCGGGTTCTGCGACACGCTGATCGCCGCCATGCGCTGCACACCATCGACCAGGCCGGCAACCACCGGACCGAAACGGTGCTCAACTTCAGTCAGATCCGTTTTGCGTTCGCGCACCGCACGATAAATGACCGCGGCCACCAGCGAATCCTGATCCAGTTTGAGGTCGGTAAGAATCTCCGCCATTTCCAGCCCCGTGAGGTAGCTGCTGGCATTATCTGACCAGATATTCTCGGCGGCAATCGCTGCCTGCTCCAGTTCACGCGCCCATTCGCAGGCTTCCAGCAACACCGCCGGGGAGGTCAGCGGCACACGTGACTGAATGCGTTCCAGCCAGACATCGATATCGACACTGCCGTCATGCCTGGTCGGGTGATCTGCGCGCACTTGTACCATTACTGCCGCTTCCTGTGTTTGCTGCCCTTGAACACGAAAAGTGCCATGGACTCGATATGGGCGGTTTGCGGGAACATATCCATGATCCCCGCCCGCTGCAACTGATAGCCCGCACTGGCCAGCAAGCCAGCATCGCGGGCCAGAGTTGCCGGGTTACACGACACGTACAGAATACGCGGCACCTGTTGCCTGGCCAGCGCCTTGACCACCTGCTCCGCACCATCGCGCGGCGGATCCAGCAATGCAGCTGACCAAGGCTGCTGCAACCAGTCGGCACTAATCGGCTTGGACAGGTCAGCAGCCAAAAAGTGCACTGCTGCAAGATTATTTTCTGCCGCATTGGCGGCAGCCCGCGTCACCATGGCCGCGCTGCCTTCCACCCCGGTGACCTCGGCGCCAGCTCTGGCCAGAGGCAGCGAGAAATTACCCAACCCGCAATACAGATCAAGAATTCGCTCGCCAGGCTGTGGCTGCAACCACGCCATGGCCTGATTGACCATCGCCTGATTGATCTCGGCATTGACCTGGGTAAAGTCACCCGGTGCATAGCGCAGCTGCAAGGCCTGATCATCCAGCCGGTAGCTCAACAAGGCGGAGGCGCCGGAAGTCAGAGGCGCGGCTGTCTCTACCCCACCTTCCTGCACCCAGCACTCGGCACCGTGTTCAGCGGCAAAGGCCGCGAGTAGTTGCTGGTCACTTGCCACCAAAGGGCGTAAATGACGCAGCAGCATCACCGGACCATCGGCATTGGCAAGTAGGTCAACATGACCCAATTGGGCACGACCTTGCAGCTGATTCAGCAGTGCCGACAACCCGGTGACCAGTGGTTGCAAAACGGGAGCAAGCACGGCGCATTCGCGCACCGCAACCAGCTCATTGCTGGCCCGTTGCCGGAAGCCGACGACCAGCTCATCGGTTTTTGGCTGGTAATGCAGGGCGATACGCGTGCGCTGACGATAACCATAAGCCTGCCCCTGCAAGGGCTCCGCCCAGTTCTCAAACTGGATGCCGGCAAAATGACGTAATTGCTGCACCAGTGCCGCCTGCTTGAACGCCAGCTGCTGGTCCGCTGGCATATGCTGCAAACTGCAACCACCACACAGACTGGCATGCGGGCAAGGCGGTTGCTGGCGTTGCGGGCTCTGGGTGTGCAACTTTTCCAGCCGCGCTTCTACCAGCTTGCTGCGCGCGCGCACCACTCGCGCCTCAACCTCTTCGCCAGGCAAGCCGCCGTCAACAAACACCGTACGGCCATCCCAGTAACCGATACCCCGGCCGTCATGACTTAGCCGCTCCAGGGTCAGCGTGAGGCGTTGGCCAAGTTCTGCTGCGGGGGCACTCGACTGCCGAGATCGCTTGCGAGGTCTGTTCATGCCGGCAGGTCATAGACCCCGGTGGACAGGTAACGGTCACCGCGGTCACAGATAATGGCCACAATCACCGCATGCTCCACCTCGGCGCTCAAACGCAGCGCTGCGGCCACCGAGCCGCCGGAGGACACACCACAGAAAATACCTTCCTCGCGTGCCAGCCGGCGCATGGTGTCTTCCGCTTCCTGCTGCCCCATATCCACCACCCGGTCTACTCGACTGGCATCAAAAATACTCGGCAGATAGGCTTCCGGCCAACGGCGAATGCCCGGAATAGCTGCGCCCTCAATCGGCTGCAAGCCAATGATTTCAATTGCCGGGTTCTGTTCTTTCAGGTAGCGCGAAGTACCCATGATGGTCCCGGTAGTACCCATGGAGCTGATGAAATGGGTTACCCGACCCTGGGTATCACGCCAAATTTCCGGCCCGGTGCTGCAATAATGCGCCTCCGGGTTATCCAGGTTGCCGAACTGGTCGAGGACAATACCTTTGCCATCACTTTGCATCTTCAGCGCCAGGTCGCGCGCGCCTTCCATGCTGTCCTGCTTACTGACCAGAATGAGCTCGGCGCCATAGGCGCTCATAGCGGCCTTGCGCTCGCTGCTCATGTTATCCGGCATGATCAGGATCATGTGGTAGCCCTTGATCGCAGCGGCCATCGCCAGCGCAATCCCGGTGTTACCCGAGGTCGCTTCAATCAGGGTATCGCCCGGCTTGATCTGACCGCGCTGTTCCGCCCGTTCAATCATCGACATCGCCGGCCTATCCTTGACCGAGCCTGCCGGATTGTTACCCTCCAGCTTGACCAGAATGGTATTGCTGGTATCGCCCGGCATACGCTGCAAGCGAACCAGCGGAGTATTGCCGATAAAATCGGCAATGGTTGGAAAGTCAGCCTTCATATACCACCTACTAGTGTCAGCACGGATTTACCCGTGGCATGCTGTGCTTTTATCTTAGTGCGCCTATGATACCGATAATTGGCGCCCAGGGCGTAACCCTCAGGACACACGGATGAACAATACCGGCTTGAAAGCCCGCATTCTGCTGATCACTCTGATTCCGGCCGGCCTGCTGGTCCTCAGTCTGGGCAGCTATTTCAGCTGGCACTACCTGCAGCAGCTGGATGAGCAGTTGATGGAGCGCGGCGTATTCGGCATTGAACATCTGCAACGCCCTGCAACAATGGCCTTGCTGGCCAAGGATCCGGACACGCTGCAACCCTGGCTCGACAGTGCACTGAACCGCCCCGATGTGCGCGCCGTCAGCCTGCATGACAGTGAGATGCAGACCCTGCGCCATGCCGGCCCGCTGATGCAGACTGCCAACGACCCGGTAACCCTTGGCCAACTCGGTCAGGGCACCGGCCTGCAGATCCATTCTGGCCAATACACTAGCCGCTTTCTGCTGCCCTTGCTGGCCAGCCCGGAACTGCTGAACGAGCAATCCCATGTATTCGAGGTTGATGAACTCCTTGGCTGGCTGGAGCTGGAGCTCAGTCATGGCAATACCCGCCTGCTGGGTTACCAAACGCTTCTCACTACTCTGCTGTTGTGTTTGTTCGGGCTGGGCCTGGTCAGCTTGCTGAGCTACACCATGACCCGACGCATTACCGACCCGCTGAGCACAGTCAATCGTGCCGTGCGCAAACTGAGCGAAGGCCAGCTGGATGTGCGTCTGCCTGCCCAGGGCAGTCGCGAACTGGATGACCTGGCCCAAGGCATCAATATCATGGCCAAGGCGCTGCACAGCGCCCAGGGCGAGTTACAGCAGAATGTCGACCAGGCCACCGAAGATCTGCGCCAAACACTGGAAACCATTGAAATCCAGAACATAGAGCTGGATTTGGCGCGCAAGACCGCGCAGGAAGCCAGTCGGGTCAAATCCGAATTTCTTGCCAACATGAGCCACGAGCTGCGCACACCACTGAATGGCATTCTTGGTTTTACCAATCTGTTGCAGCGGACCCAGTTGAACCCCCGGCAAAAAGACTACCTGGGCACCATCGAGAAATCAGCGGATAACCTGCTATCAATCATCAACGAAATTCTCGACTTCTCCAAGATTGAGGCCGGCAAGCTGGTGCTCGACAACCTCGCTTTCAATATGCGTGATCTGATCCAGGACACGCTGACCATGCTGGCGCCGGGAGCCCATGCCAAGGGTCTGGAGTTGGTCAGTATCATTTATCGCGACACCCCGATGGGGCTGTCCGGCGACCCCCTACGGCTGAAACAGATTCTCGCCAATCTGCTGAGCAACGCGATCAAGTTTACCGGCCAGGGCTCGGTCTGCGTGCGTACCATGCTGGAACAACAGGACGGCAACCAGGTGGTGCTGCGCATCAGCATCACCGATACCGGCATTGGTCTCAGCCAAAGCCAGCAAAAGTCACTATTCCAGGCATTCAGCCAGGCTGACAACTCGGCGTCACGCCAGGTCAGCGGTACCGGCCTCGGGCTGGTAATTGCCAAACGCCTGGTCGAGCAGATGCATGGTGAAATCGGCCTCAACAGCGAGCCAGGCAAGGGGTCAGAATTCTGGCTGACCGTACGCCTGGGTATTGCCGATCAAGCGACCGATGATTTACCCAGTGCGCCCTGGCGAGGAACCGAGGTCGCCCTGCTCGAGCCGCACGAACTGACCCGCCAGGCCCTACTTCACAACCTCGAAGACCTCGGCTGTTCAGTCCGGGTATTTGATGATCTACCCGCGCTGCAACAGCATCTATCGCACCAGCCATCGGGTACACCTGTGCTAACCCTGCTGTCCAGTCAGCAAGATCAGGCTACCAGTGCCGACGTGAGTACCCAAATCCAGCGCTGGATTCAGGATGACCGCTGCCGCTGCCTGCTGCTGACCCATACCCAGGAGCACTTCGACGATCTGGAGAATTGGCCAGCCGACCGCTTGCAGGTACTCGCCAAGCCGATCTGCTTACGCAAGCTGCACCATGCCTGCAGCCAACTGCTCAACGATCCTCAGCCAGGCATCCAGCCAGTCGAGCGCAAGATGCCGCTGCGCGGTATACGGGTGCTCTGCGTCGATGACAATGCCGCCAACCTCAAGCTGGTAACCACCTTTCTCGATGAACTGGGCGCCCAGGTTCTGGCCGCCGGCGGTGGCGAAGAGGCGCTGCAAATAAGCCGTGACGAAGCGCTGGACATTATCTTTATGGATGTACAGATGCCCGGAATGGACGGCCCGCAAACCACCGCGGAACTGCGACTGCGCGAAGAGCAGGCCGGACTGGACCCCGTGCCGATTGTGGCCTTGACCGCCCATGCTTTGGCGCATGAACGCCGGCAACTGCTGAAGTGCGGCATGAATGATTATCTGAGCAAACCGACCAGCCCTGAACAACTGGTGCAGTGCATCCAGAAATGGACCGGCCACTTGCCCAGCGATAGCACAGTGGCCGGCCGGCCGCTGCAAGACGGCAGCGAAACACCGGATGGCGACAACAACCTGCCCGTATTGGATGCCCGCGAGGGCTTGCGCCTGGCTGCCGGCAAGCCAGAACTGGCCCGCGACATGCTGGCCATGTTATTGGCCTCGCTGGATCAGGAGCACAGTGAAATCAGTCTGGCATTGAGCAATAACAACCCCGAACAACTGCTCGAACGCGTGCATCGGCTCCATGGCGCCAGCCGTTATTGTGGAGTGCCTGACCTGCGTCAGCATTGCCTGCAAGCAGAAACCTTGCTGAAAAACAATCAGCCGGCCAACCTGGCTGTGCGTGAATTGCTCGCGGCTATTCGCCGCCTGCAGCAGGCGGCAACGGAGACCTCATTCCTGTGACCAGACGGCAAAAGCCAACGCCTGCTCGCGCTCATCACTGAGTGATAACAGCATACGCCCACCGCCACCAGCCGCCAGGTGGGCAGCCGCCACCCCACTGAGCCGCACCTGAGGCGCGCCAGCGGCATCACGGTCAATCTGTAGCTGTTGCCATGACATACCCGCAGCCAGCCCGGTACCCAAAGCCTTGAGAATGGCTTCCTTGGCAGCAAAGCGCTTGGCCAGAAAGCGCCCCGGCTGGCCATGCGCCGCAAAGCGGACAAACTCATCAGGGGTCAAAATGCGCCGGGCAAAACGCTCACCCTGGCGCGAGAGCACAGCCTCGATGCGAGCTACCTGGACCAGGTCGGTGCCAATGCCGCGAATCATCGCTGCCCAGCCGCCTGGATCAGCGCACGCATGTCACTTACTGCGGTCGCCAGGCCGGAAAATAATGCCCGGGCGATAATGGCATGGCCAATATTCAATTCGTACATGCCATCAATCGCCGCAATCGGCTCGACATTGTGGTAATTCAATCCATGCCCGGCATTCACTATCAGGCCCAATTTACGCGCATGGGCGGCAGCCTGACGAATGGCCTTGAGTGCGGCCAGCTGCTCGGCACCCTGGGTATCGGCATAGTGCCCGGTATGCAACTCAATAACTGGCGCGCCCAAACGGCGGGCCATATCAATCTGAGCCAGATCAGGGTCAATAAACAGCGATACTTCGCTGCCTTGCTCGCCAAGCTGCTCCACTGCGGCCTGAATCCGCGCCTGATTGCCAATGACATCCAGACCGCCTTCAGTGGTCAACTCTTCACGTTTTTCCGGTACCAGACAAACATGTGCCGGACGTATCTCGGCAGCAAAAGCCAACATCGCATCGGTCACCGCCAACTCAAGGTTCATCCGGGTCTGTAGCACCTCGGCCAGCAAGCGTACATCACGCTCCTGGATATGACGGCGATCCTCGCGCAAATGCACAGTGATGCCATCGGCCCCTGCCTGTTCAGCTTCAATGGCGGCCTGCACCGGATCGGGATAGCGGGTACCGCGGGCCTGACGCACGGTGGCGATATGGTCAATATTGACCCCCAGCAGGACTCGGTTAGTCATGATCGGATTCCTTGCTAACAGTAAAGAGTTTGCGGCTGAGCAACGGCTTGTCGCCCAAATGCACGGCCAGCGCCTGACGCATCAAGCGTTTGCCCCAGCGCAACGTCTCGGTTGCTTGCCAATCGTCAGCGGCCATCGCCAACAAGGCGGCGCCGGGGATACCTGGCTGACCTGATGCAACCGGCAACAGACCATGCTCAGCCTGCCATTGATAGTAAAGCTCGGCCTTCAACAGCTGCCCACTGGCATCGCGCTGCAAACTGAAACCATAGCCCAGCTCATTGAGCAACAACCATTCAAAACGGCGTAATAACGGCTCCAGCGGCTGCTTCTCCGCCAACCCCTGAATCGTCTGTTGATAACTGGCAAAGATCAGGGGTTGCGGTTCATCCGTCAACAACAGACGCGTAAGCAATTCATTCAGATACATGCCACTGAACAGCGCATTGCCCTGCAAAGCCGGTAACATGCCGGCACGCTCCGCCTGTTGCAGGGTTTTCAGTTCACCGCGCCCAGCCAGGCTGAGCAACAGAGGCTGGAAAGGTTGCGGAGACAGGCTGCCCTTGCGCCCACCCCGCGCGCCCCGCCAGACAACCCGCTGACGGCCCTCTTGCAGCGTGAGCAAGTCAACCAGCGCGCTGGTATCGCGGTAAGGGCGGCTGTGCAAGACATAGGCCGGAATCAGAGGATTGGCCGCGGCCATGATCAACGATCGAAGGTGTAGCCCAGTGAACTCAAGGCGCGCTCGTCATCCGACCAGCCCCGCTTCACCTTGACCCACATATTCAGCATGATCTTGCTGCCAAACAACTTCTGCATATCCAGGCGCGCCTCTTGACCAATTTTCTTCATCCGGTCACCGCCATCACCAATGATGATTTTTTTCTGGCCGTCACGCTCAACCAGAATCAGCGCATGGATGTGCAGGATTTTGCCTTCCTGCTTGAACTGCTCGATTTCCACCGTGACCTGATAAGGGATTTCAGCGCCGAGCTGACGCATGACTTTCTCACGAATCAGCTCAGCCGCCAGAAAGCGTGAGCTACGGTCGGTCAACTGATCGTCCGGGTAAAAGTGCTCACTTTCCGGCAAGCGCTCGGCAATCAGTGCTTCCAGATGTTCGATATTGCGCCCCTGCAACGCCGATACCGGAACCACTTCAGCCTCAGGCAACTGCGTGGTCAACCATTCCAGGTGCGGCAACAACTGCTTCTTGTCTTCCATCCGGTCAACCTTGTTGACCACCAACAATACCGGGCACTGCACATGACGCACACGCTCAAGCACCATCTCGTCTTCATCGGTCCAACGCAGCCGGTCTACTACAAAAAGTACGACATCGACATCGCGTAACGCTTGGCTGGCGCTCTTGTTCATAAAGCGGTTGAGGGCTTTTTCATTGTCTTTGTGCAAGCCGGGCGTATCTACGTAGATTGCCTGAACAGCACCTTCAGACTTGATGCCCAACAGGGTGTGCCGGGTGGTTTGCGGCTTGCGTGAGGTGATCGCCAGCTTCTGGCCAAGAATGTGGTTGAGCAAGGTCGATTTGCCCACATTGGGCCGGCCAACAATGGCCACATAGCCACAACGCGATACTGCTTCAGTCATCGACTTTCTCCGCGCCCAGGGCAATCAGTGCCTGCTGGGCCGCTTGTTGTTCCGCCAGGCGCCGGCTGTTGCCGGCGCCAAAGGTAGGTTCGTTGAGCAGACTGATCCGGCAGTCCACCTTGAAACTGCGGCAATGTGCATCACCACTGCTTTCAATCACTTCATAACGCGGCAGCTCACAGTGCCGTGACTGCAGATACTCCTGCAGACGGGTTTTGGCGTCCTTGTTATTGTCAACCAGGGTCAGGCTGTCGATATGTGCGGTCAGCCAATGCAGCACACGTTCGCGCGCCACCTCCATACCACTGTCGAGATAAATGCCGCCAATGATGGCCTCGGTAGCATCGGCAAGAATGGATTCACGGCGAAAGCCCCCGCTTTTCAGCTCACCGGAGCCAAGACGCAGAAAATCTCCCAGTTCAAAACCCTTGGCCAGCTCAGCCAGGGTGACGCCCTTGACCAGGCGCGCGCGCAGGCGGGATAACTGCCCTTCGCGCGCTTGAGGGAAACGTTCAAAGAGTGCCTCGGCAGCCACAAAATTGAGCACCGAGTCACCGAGGAACTCGAGCCGCTCGTTGTTGCGGCCACCAAGACTCCGATGCGTCAGGGCCAGCGTCAGCAGCTCCTGATCCTTGAAGGTATAGCCTATCTTGCGTTCCAGTTGGTCTAGCCTGTTACTCACTTGATCGGTCTGACAATATGGGTTTCATCAAAATGGACCAGCAGGTCCACGGTGTTAAGCAGTGGCGAGCGCACTTCATACTTGATGACCACAGTATAAGTATCCGTGCCGCTGGCGGTCACTTCGATCGCCTCACTGGCATTGATATCGCGAATACTGTTGATCTGCATACCCCGCTCAATATGCCGGTTCATATCACGCAGCGAGTTGATAGTCAGTGTCGGGTCTTCGTTCACCGAGGTGACGATCTTGCGCAGTGAAAAGTGGTCCATATAAATGGGTGCCAGTTTCATCACAATAACCAGACCAAAAACGATCAGGGTGATAACGGCGAGCCAGCCAAAAAACGACATGCCTTTCTGCGATTGGCGCATGATAACCTCGTTACGTCCGTTGTTGGTATTCTGATAACCCGGCCTGAAGCCGGGCTGTTATCCGTAATGCGCGGCTGCGTCTGACTCAGTTGATTCGCGACACCGTCGAGAAACTGGGCAAATTACGCAACTTGGGTTCCGGCCAGTGCATCCACACAGCAAAGGCCTTACCGACAATATAGTTGTCCGGCACCATACCCCACAAGGGCTCATCAATATCCGGCGAGCTCCAGTAACGGCTGTCGTTGGAGTTATCCCGGTTATCCCCGACCATGAAATAGTGCCCTTCAGGTACTGTCCACTCTTGCTCTGCCGGTGCCGGCGACAACTGTTTCAAACGAATCTGATGCGCTTGCTCACCCAGTGACTCCTCGATCAGTTCAACCTGAGCAACCGTCCGCAGCGGATGACCTGGTGGAATTTCGTCGTCCACCTGGCGTTCGATCAGTTCCTGCTCGATACGCTCGCCGTTAATCCAGAACTGTTTGTCAGCATAGGCCACGTGATCACCGGGCAAACCTATTACCCGTTTAATATAGTTGATTCGTGGATCATTGGGGTAACGAAACACCATCACTTCGCCACGTTGCGGGTCCGTTACCGGAATAATCTTGGTATCGATGACTGGTAAACGCACCCCGTAGGCAAACTTGTTGACCAGAATAAAGTCACCCACCGCCAGTGTTGGCTTCATCGAACCGGACGGTATCTGGAAGGGCTCAACCAGAAAAGAGCGCAGAATCAGTACGATAGCCAGCACCGGAAAGAAGGATTTTGCATACTCGATCGCTAGCGGCTCTTTGGCCAGACGCTCGCTGGTTTGTGGGTCGGCCACATCTACCGATTGCTGGTAGCGCTCGACCGCACGGGCACGACGGGGTGCCAGCCAAAGACGATCCAGCAACGCCAGGACCCCGGTGATGGCAACAGCCAGGACCAGAATCAGAGGGAAATCAATATGCATGAGCCGTATTTGCCTTCCTAGTTATCAACCTTGAGTACAGCGAGGAAGGCTTCCTGGGGTATTTCTACACTCCCCACCTGCTTCATGCGCTTCTTGCCCGCTTTCTGTTTTTCCAGCAGTTTTTTCTTCCGGCTGGCATCACCACCGTAACATTTCGCCGTTACGTTCTTGCGCAGCGCCTTGACCGTAGAGCGGGCAACAACCTGCCCACCGATGGCCGCCTGAATCGCGACATCAAACATTTGCCGCGGAATCAGCTCCTTCATTTTCTCAACCAATTGCCGGCCTTTGCCGGCAGCATTGTCACGATGCACAATCAGCGCCAAGGCATCGACCTTTTCAGCGTTGATCAAGACATCCAGACGTACCAGCTTGGCGGCCTGGAAACGATCAAAGCTGTAATCCAGCGACGCGTAACCCCGGCTAACCGATTTTAGTCGGTCAAAGAAATCCAGCACCACTTCATTCATCGGCATGTCGTAGATAACCTGAACCTGATTACCCAAAAAAACCATATCGCGCTGCACACCACGCTTCTCGACACACAGGGTAATGACGCTCCCCAGGTGATCCTGTGGTACCAGAATATTTGCTTGAACGATGGGTTCGCGCATTTCCTCAATCATCGAGGGGTCCGGCAGGTACGAGGGGTTATCAACGTAGATCACTTCGCCGTCTTTCTTGACCACCTCAAACACTACCGTAGGCGCTGTTGTGATCAGGTCCAGATCATATTCGCGCTCCAGCCGCTCCTGGATAATCTCCATATGCAGCATGCCGAGAAAGCCAATACGGAAGCCAAACCCCAGAGCATCCGAGCTTTCTGGCTCGAACTGCAGGGCAGCGTCATTCAGCGTCAGTTTTTGCAGCGCTTCACGAAAATCCTCAAAGTCATCCGAGCTGACCGGGAACAGCCCCGCATAGACCTGCGGCTTGACCCGTTTGAAACCGGGCAAGGGATCAACGTCCGGCGTCGCGGCCAAGGTCAATGTATCCCCTACCGGAGCGCCGTGAATGTCTTTGATGCCGGCAATAATAAAACCGACTTCACCGGCTTTAAGGTCGACCGTGGACGTGTGTTTGGGGTTGAACACACCCACACTATCCACCAGGTGTTGTTTACCGGTTGACTTGACCAGTACCTTGTCGCCTTTTTTGATGCGACCCTGGCGGATACGCACCAGCGATACCACGCCAAGATAGTTGTCGAACCAGGAGTCGATGATCAGCGCCTGCAAGGGTGCGTCAATTTCGCCGGTAGGCGGCGGAATAACCGCGACCAGTCGCTCGAGCACATCCTCAACACCCAGGCCGTTTTTCGCACTGCACACTACTGCATCGGTCGCATCAATGCCGATCACACTTTCAATTTCACGCATGACCCGCTCTGGCTCGGCCTGCGGCAGATCGATCTTGTTCAGTACCGGCATGACTTCCAGGCCCTGCTCGATCGCCGTATAGCAGTTGGCAACCGACTGAGCTTCCACACCTTGAGCAGCGTCGACGACCAACAAGGCACCCTCGCAGGCAGCTAGCGAGCGACTGACCTCATAGTGAAAGTCAACATGACCGGGCGTATCAATAAAATTGAGCTGGTAGGTTTTACCGTCTTTGGCGGGGTAATACAGGGTGACGCTGTGAGCCTTGATGGTAATCCCGCGCTCACGCTCAAGGTCCATGGAATCCAGCACTTGTTCGGCCATTTCCCGCTCGGTCAGGCCGCCGCAGATCTGGATAAACCGGTCCGCCAGGGTCGATTTACCATGGTCAATGTGCGCAATAATGGAGAAATTACGAATAAGGCTCAGATCACTCACAACAGGCTCTTCCACAGGTGGGTTGCCGTGAGGGCAGACCGCCGCAAGCCGAGAAGGTGCGACTGGCACAGCCAGCGGGCAAGAACAGGGGGCTTTGCCCCGAAAACAGCCCGCGAGTGTACCTGATCCGTTGGATTGACGCCATGCCGGCCCGGTAGCAAAAGCAACAGGCTATTGCTACCGGGCAGCGATCAATCGTTAAGTCGGAAGGTGATAAAGCTGGCCCGACCCTGGCGGATCACCCGCATGGAAACAGAACGGTTACTGGGTAATTCCTTGGTCACGGTTTCAAAGGTATCAACCGAATCTATCGCAACGTTGTTGAGGTTGGTAATGATGTCACCGTTACGCAGGCCCACCATCGCACCAGCACCCGGGCGCACCTCACGCACCACCACCCCGGACCGCACATCCATCTCACGCTTTTGCTCGTCGGTCAGCGCGGCAACGCTAACACCCAAGCGATTGTCATCTGCACTCTGGCTCTCTGGCGTGCTGACCGGCGTTTCACTTGCCCCGTCTTCAGGCAAAGCGCCCACTTCCAGCTTGATGGTCCGGCGACGCTTCTCACGCATCACTACCATGCTGGCTTCAGTACCCGGACGTACTCGGCCAACCGCATGCGGCAAGTCAGAGGACATCACGATGTCATCGCCATTGAAGCTGAGAATCACATCACCTACCTGCAGGCCACCCTTATCGGCAGGGCCATCAGGCATTATCTGGGCAACCAAAGCGCCTGCCGGGCGCGGCAAACCGAAGGATTCAGCCAGATCCTTGTTGACCTCCTGAATGACTACCCCAAGCCAACCACGCTGCACACTACCCTGATCCTTGATCTGCGCCACAACATCCATGGCAACATCCACAGGGATTGCGAAGGACAGCCCCATAAAGCCACCAGAACGGGTGAAAATCTGTGAATTGATACCGATGACTTCCCCATCCAGATTGAACAGCGGGCCACCGGAGTTGCCCGGATTGATCGCTACATCCGTCTGGATAAAGGGCACATAGTTTTCATTCGGCAGGCTGCGTCCCTTGGCACTGACAATACCGGCAGTGACCGAGTAATCAAAACCAAAGGGCGACCCGATTGCCAGCACCCACTCACCCGGCTTGAGGTCAGCCGATTTACCAATACGCACCACTGGCAAATCATCATCCGTTTCGATTTTCAGCAAGGCCAGATCCGAGCGTGGGTCAGCGCCAATCAGTTCTGCGGTCAGTTCGCGACGGTCAGACAGGCGGACAAAAATCTCTTCGGCATCGGCCACCACATGGTTGTTAGTCAGCACATAGCCATCTTTGGAGATAATAAAGCCAGAACCGAGGGATTGAGGGGCCTGACGCTGTCGCGGCGCACGCTCTTGCGGCATACCGCGTTCGAAGAATTCACGGAAGATGGGCGGCAAACCTTCCATATCTG
The DNA here is from genome assembly GCA_007692485.1 of Pseudomonadaceae bacterium. Taxonomy (GTDB): domain Bacteria; phylum Pseudomonadota; class Gammaproteobacteria; order Pseudomonadales; family Pseudomonadaceae; genus Halopseudomonas. Next base: position 48,350 of record REBY01000090.1, read on the forward strand.
GCATTCCAGGGATACCACTGGCTGCTTGCGGGGCCGCCTGACGCGTACTGATATTGACGACCGCCGGCGAGGCCTCTTCTACCAGGTCAGTAAAATCGGGTAAGTTGGTCCGCGCCAACGCGGCACTCTGCCAACTCAACATAAACAGCGCGATAGTCACAGCCATCCAACGTTGCACAGATATCATCCCCCAACTCCTCTCACTCGCGAAACGAATTCAATACGCTTGCCTGCCCGACGACAGGTAATGGCCCGGACAGCACTTGCGGTTGTAACAAGGCACTGTTACTGCGCCGGCCAGCCCATGCGCGGGCGCCGGCAAAGCCGGCACCCAGGCCAAGCAAAGCGCCAAGAATAACAACCGGCTCAGGCAGCCCCATAGCCTGGACCAGCAACCCGCTTGCAAACAGTAAGGCCAGCGGCAACAGATACATCAACAGCGAACTCATCACCACGGCCTGCTCAGGCACGCCAATGGCAATCTGATCCCCCACCTGCAAAGACCGCTCGGTCGTGACACGAATAAAGCCCAGACGATTACCGATACCCACTTTCTGCAACAAGGCTGAGCCGCAGCCATTGCGTGCCTGACAACTGCCGCAAGTACTCTGCCGCACAGTTTCAACCCAGACCGCACCAGGCTCAACACTGACAACGCGCCCCTGTTCCTCGATCATTGCGCAGCACCTTGCAGCGCATTGGCAATGCGCTCAGCAGCAGCCACCGGCAGCTCACCAACTACGGTAGCCAGGTAGTTTTCATCACCTGAACGCAATGTGCGGCTGACGGCAACAGTGGGGCCCAACTGAGCACGCAGATCATCGGCCTGATCCATTTCTTTAAGCGGTTCGATAAAGATACTGAAACGCGCCAGGCCATCGGTATAAACCTGAGTCACCAAGCCACTATCATCGCCGTTGGCGAAGTGCTCATACGCCAAACTAAAGCCTGACGGCAGCCAACCAGCATCTATGGTTGTCGGTTGTTCTGGACTTTTTGCCCGGGTTTCCAGCAAAGGTAAACAGGTATTGCCTGGCTGCAAGGCTGCTGGATCCAATGGCGAGTAGTCCACCGTAGTGAACTGGAAACGCTCCAACAAGGTGTCGCGCTCATTGATCAACAGGGATTTGAGCAGTAAGCCGGTTTCCCGGTCGAGATAAAGTTCGTAGGCATAACGGAAGGCATCCCGTGGCTGCAACGAAATAACCACTGCAGGTCGCGCCGCGACGCGTGTTTGCCCAAGCACCTGGAGCACGTACCAGTTGTGCAAGAGTGACGTCTGTTCATTGACCCGGTCGTCAGTACCTACACTGCTGGCCACTTCCAGTGAGCTGGCGCACATCAGCATACCGTTCTGACGCAGCCACTCGTGGGCCGGACCATCGGTACGGACCATACGCTCAACTATGCCCTGCTCGTTAGCCTGACGCCAAATGTGGTGAGTGGTGAAATGACCGGTTCGCTCATAAATGAACGAACCTTGATAACTGTATTGCTGGCTGGCGCTAGTCATGCGTTCCAGCCAGTCTCGCGCATCTTCAGCAAGCGCTAGCGGTGTAGCCAGACATAGAGCCAGCACACCACTACAACAACGCAAGGCTGCAGCCATCAGCGGCCTTCCAGGCTGGCAGCCCGGGCGTAGGGCAGCACATGCGGCGTGCTGAAGCCAGCGCCATGCTCGGCATGTTGACGCAAGTAGCTACCGATGCGTTGCTCGTGCCAAGCCGTTGGTGACTGCGCCTGCGGCTGTTCGATCTGACCTTGAGCAGGGCGGGGGAAGCCAGCCAGCATGGCACTACCACCAACGCCGGAGACCGGTGCTGGTGACCATTCTTCAGTAGTATTGCCTGCATCAGCCAGCGGAACAGTGGAGTCTATCGAACTATCCAGAGTTGTCATACGCACCCCAACCAACACGGCCAGAGTAACCGATGCTGCCACCGCAGCGCGGCCATAACCGGATACCATCCAACGGCGGGTTTTCGACTGGCGGCTCAGGCTTGGCTCATCAGCCAAAGCTGCGGCAATCCCGGCGGATAGGTCAATACCTGGCTGGCAGACCTCGGCGTGTAGGGCTGCGCGTGCCAATTGGTACCGTCGCCAGCGCACACGCAGGGCAGAGTCCTGCTCAGTGGCCTGAAGAAAACGGCGCAACTCCAGTTCATCAGCTTCGCCGTCCATAACGGCAGACAGTGACTCCTGCATGGTTTCGCTCTTCATCGCTATACCTCTGCTATGCCCCAAGGGGCCTCTGCTGGTGCTTGCAGCCTGTTCATGTTTCCATCAAAGGCTGCAACGCCTTATCTATTGCTTCGCGGGCACGAAAAATACGTGACCTGACGGTGCCCACAGGGCAATCCATAACGCTGGCAATGTCTTCATAACTCAAACCTTCAAATTCACGCAAGGTCAAAGCTGTTCGCAAATCATCCGGCAACTGCTGCAGGGTGCGCTTGACCACCTGCTCAATTTCGTCGCGCAGCAACTCCCGTTCCGGAGAGTGCAAATCTTTTAGTGCGCTATCGCCGTCATGGTATTCAGCATCTTCTGCTGCAATATCCGAATCGGGTGGTCGCCGCCCACGGGCCACCAGGTAATTTTTGGCTGTATTAATCGCAATCCGATACAGCCAGGTATAAAAGGCACTGTCACCGCGAAAGTTGGGCAGCGCCCGATAAGCCTTGATAAACGCTTCCTGTGCCACATCTTGCGCTTCATGACTGTCGTGCACAAAACGCGTCACCAACGCCAGAATCTTGTGTTGATACTTGAGCACAAGCAGATCGAAGGCACGCTTGTCACCTTGCTGCACCCGCACAACCAACTGCTGGTCGTCCTCGGCAGCCATCAGTGCACCACTCCATGGGCTGTAGCAGCTTGCAACTGCAACGCCCTGTTAAGATTGACCCGCGATCTAGCCAAAAGTTCTCCCCTTGCTCGGCTCAATGATGGGAACCTGTAACGGCGACAAAGTTCCGCAGCACCCCCTTGAAGGCGCATGATACCAAGACCCACGCATTTTGATAGCGGGCGGCAGCATAGATACCGCCGGCAGCGTTACCGGCATAAGGTGCAACACATTGTTCCCTGAGCCCGTGCAGACTTGTCTTGACCATAGTTGAGCAGGTCTTTAGCCTTGGGGGATTAATCCAACCATGCAAAGGAAATACCGCATGTTGCGCCCGCTCACTTTGGCCTGCCTTCTGGCTGGCCTGGCAACTCCCGCCCTGGCTACCGACCTGTTAACCATTTATCAGGAAGCAGTGGAAAACAGCGCTGACTTGGCTGCCGCCCAGGCTGATAGCATGGCCCGCCAAGAGATTCTGCCGCAGGCCCGCTCACAGTTGCTGCCTAATCTCGGCATTGGTGCTGGTGTTGCCCGTGAGGAAGTTGATATTGATGGTCGCAACCCGCAAACCGGCGCTGGCGATGACAGCTACACCACCCGGTATTTCCAGGCCAGCCTAACGCAGCCACTGTTTCGCCTGGATAGTTGGTTTGACTACCAGTCAGCCAAATTCCTCAGTGAACAGGCAAAAGCCGAATTTGCCGCCACCCAACAGGCGCTTATCCTTGAAGTCGCTGAAGCCTATTTCAACGTGCTGCAAGCCAGCGATAACCTGGCTACCGCAAGAGCCGAAGAAACCGCTTTCGAGCGGCAGCTGGAACAGGCCCGGGAACGCTTCGAAGTCGGCCTGTCAGCACGTACCGACGTACTTGAAGCCCAAGCCGGCTATGATAGCGCCCGCGCTGCCCGGCTGACCGCACAAACCAATCTGGACGTCAGCTTTCAAGCGGTTAACCGCTTGACCAATAGTTACTACGAACGTCTCGACGGCATCAGCCACGACTTGCCGATTTTACCACCCACTCCGCGCAATATGCAGGAATGGGTCGATATTGCCAGCCAGCAAAACCTGGACTTGAGCGCCGCCCGTTTGTCTGTAGACAGTGCCGGCCAGGCGCTGCGCGGAAGCCGCGGCGGCTACGGCCCCAGTGTTGATGCCTTTGTTCGCTATCAGGATAACCGTGGCGGCAGCAACATGAGCGGGTCGAACTTCGATACCCGACTGACCCAGATAGGCGTCGAAGTGAGTATGCCGCTATACACCGGCGGCTTCACCAGCTCACGCGTTCGCGAGTCCACCTACCGCCTGGATCAGGCTGAGTTTTCCACCGACGCGCTCTTGCGCCGGGTCGTTGAAAGCACACGTAATCTCTACCGCACTGTCACCTCCAGTGTGGAAGAAATCGACGCCCGCCGTCAGGCTATCCTCTCAGCCAAGGCGGCTCTGGATGCCACAGAGACCGGCTATGAAGTCGGTACGCGCAACGTAGTGGACGTGCTAGACGCCCAGCGCAACCTTTTCCGCGCCGTCCGCGACTACAACACCTTGCGCTACGACTACATCATCAACAACCTCAGCCTGAAACAAGCGGCTGGCACACTCAGCCCGCAGGATTTACAAGAACTGTCGCAGTGGCTCAATCCTGATTACGACCCTGACCGCGACTTTATTCCGCCCTTTACTGAGGCCGAGACTCAGGAAATGTCCTTGGGTCGACCGTCATCAGCACCTATCGACAGCGAACGACGCAGCCCGCGCAGCAGCTTCTGATGTAAGCACTGACCGCATGCGTGCAAAAACCCGCCAACCGGCGGGTTTTTTATTTGCGTGGCTTGGCGCGCCGGGTCGGCTCTGCCTGCAAAGGGTCATCCGGCCAATAATGCTTGGGATAGCGCCCCTTCATGTCCTTTTTCACTTCGGCATAACTACCCTGCCAGAAACCCACCAGATCCTGAGTGATCTGCAGCGGCCGTTGCGCTGGGGACAACAAGTGCAGCGTCAGCGCCACCCTGCCCCCGGCAATGCGTGGTGTTTCACTACTACCAAACAACTCCTGCAAACGCACCGCGAGCAACGGGTTATCCGCTAGATAGTCAATTCGGATACGTGAACCCGTTGGCACTGTCCAGTGCGTAGGTGCCTGCTGATCGAGCTCCTGCGGCAAGGGCCAGGGCAGTTGCGCTTGCAAAATACTGGTCAAATCCAGACGGGCAAAGTGACTCAAACGGCTCACCTGATGCAAGTACGGAGCTAGCCAGGTGTCCAATGAATCCAGGAGAGCCGCATCACTCAAATCAGGCCATTGCGAATCCTTGTCATCGGCAAGATCCAGTGCCCGCAGCAAAGCAATGCGCGCCTGCCACTGACGCAGAACAGGCGTCCAGGGCAACAGGTTCAGGCCCTGCTTGCGCACCACGGCGCACAGCGCGCGATTACGCTGCTCCGGGTCCAGCGCCGGCAAAGGCTCGCGACTGACAACCAAGGCGCCCAAGCATTGCTGACGCTCGGCTAACAGGCTTTCACTGCGCGCGTCCCATTCCAGCGTGTCCTGTACCTGAATCAGGTCTGGCTGACAGTCAAGTAACGCGCCTAGGTCCAGGGCCGCAGCCTGAAAGATGCGCGCATTGCGTTGCTGGCTATGCCCGCCCAGGGCACTGACGACCAACCAGGGCTGCTGTTGCAAACCATCCACCTCGTGGAAAGCCGCCGCACGTCCGTTGGCCAGGCGGTACTCATTGCCCTCTGCTCCGCGTCGTTGCGCAATCCGGTCAGGGTAGGCAAATGCCAACAGCACCCCGGTCGCAGATGACTCAGCCAGTTCGCGGGTATCACTTTCTGCACCTCCAGCACCCAGCATGCGCTGCCATTGTCCGGCCAGTTGCTTGACCCGCTGCCAGGCACCGCGATCAATACTGGCTTCGCTTCGTGCATCAACAAACAAAGCAAGGCGCCGACTGATATCTGCATCCATCACTCCACGCAAGACATCACGCTCACTAATTAAAGCAGCCAGTTGCGCAGCCAGCCGGCCATAACCTAGCGCCTGGCCGCGTAATAACATATGCGCCAGGCGCGGGTGCATCGGAAGCTCGGCCATGGCCTGACCATGTGCGGTTATTTGCCAGTTGTCGCTCGAATACTTAAGCCCGCCAAGCCGCTGTAATAACTCACGCCCTTGTTCCAGGGCTGCCGCCGGGGGCGGATCCAGCCAAACCAACTCCTGCGCATCCTGAACCCCCCATTGCGCCAACATCAGTGCCAAAGGCGCCAGGTCGGCCTGCAGCATTTCCGCCGCCGTGTGTGCCGCCAATTGCGCCTGTTGCTGCTCCGACCATAGGCGGTAACAATGGCCCGGCCCCAACCGCCCAGCACGGCCGGCACGCTGTTCAGCAGCTGCCCGCGACACACGCTGAGTATGCAGGCGGGTCATTCCGCTTACCGGGTCAAACACAGCAGCTCGCGCCAGACCGGCATCGACCACACTCTCAATACCTTCAATGGTCAAGCTGGTCTCGGCAATACTGGTTGCCAGCACCACCTTGCGCCGCCCTGCAGGCGCTGGCTGAATCGCCTGGCGCTGAGCGCTAAAATCCAGGTCACCATAGAGTGGCGTAAGCAGGGTGTCCGGCTGGTCCGCCAAAACGCCTGCCAGCAAAACCTGTACCCGGCGGATCTCACCCACACCGGGCAGAAACACCAGCACGCTACCAGTGGTTTCGGCCAATGCCTGCAGTACAGCCTGCGCCACACGGGGCTCGATCGCTTCACGCAACTGATAGGGCGCCAGATAATGCATACTGACCGGGTACTGGCGTCCCTGACTGGACACAACGGGCGCGCCAGCAAGCAATTGACTCACAGCAGCACCATCCAGCGTCGCTGACATCACCAACAGACGCAGGTCCTCGCGCAGCAATTGCTGACTCTGAACACACAGCGCCAAGCCCAGATCAGCATCCAGACTACGCTCATGGAATTCGTCAAAGATGACCAACCCAACGCCTGGCAACTCCGGATCAGTCTGTAACAAACGCTGCAAGATGCCCTCAGTAACCACCTCAATGCGGGTTGCTGCGCTGACCCGCGACTCCAGGCGAATACGGTAACCTACGCGCTGACCCACTGGCTCGCCCAGCAGCTCGGCCAGACGTTCAGCCGCCGCCCTTGCTGCCAGGCGGCGCGGCTCAAGCAATATGATTTTTTGCCCTTGCAGCCAATCCGCATCAAGCAAGGCTAGCGGTACCAGTGTGGTTTTACCGGCCCCTGGCGGCGCCTGCAACACCACAGCCGGGTGCGCCGCCAATTGCTGCCGCAGCTCCGCCAACACCTCCTCTACCGGTAAACTCAACATGCCTCCCGAGGCTCTGAATCGGTTGCTGGCACTCACTGTCAGCGTTTCGCCTGCAGTATACTGCAGGGGTTTTCCATCATGATATTGTCGAGGAGTTCGGTATGCAGCATAAACGTTTGCTCAGTCTGGCCGTTGGCCTGGCACTGACGACCCAACTGGCCGCTTGCGGCACCGTATTCTATCCCGAGCGTCGTGGCCAGATCAGCGGCCAGATCGATCCCGGCGTAGCTATTCTCAATGGCATGGGTCTGCTGTTTTATGTCGTACCCGGCCTGATTGCCTTTGCCGTCGACTTTACCACCGGCGCCATTTACCTGCCGGATGAGCGGTACAGCCTGACCCCTGAGCAAATGCGTCAGATCGTCGATGAGCAAGGCCAGTTGGACCCAGCCAAACTGCAAGGCCTGCTGCAACGCGACTTTGCTCGAGAAGTAGAACTGCATGGCGCCGTCATGCTGGCTGAACCCCAAGCCGACCAACTGGCCCTACTCGGCCTGACGCCCCGCGCCTAAACTGTGATTGTCAGGCACAAAAAAGCCGACTGGCGAGAGTCGGCTTTTTTGCTTGCTGTCCACCGCTGGCCGTTTGGGCAAGTGCCGGTTCCTCTGGCCTTGTGGGCGAGGTGATCGGCTGGCATGGCACCTGGTAAGGTGTTTTGCCCCAGCACACCGGGTAAGTATGCTGGCTGGACAACCGATCATGGCGTTGATTCGATAAGCTTAGATTACGCACATAGTCGCGAAATTTCTTGCCTTTTATTGCATAAAAACCGACCATTACCGCAATAAAACACCAATTAATGAGGTTTTTATGCAGCAAGATAAAAGCACTAACCCTTTAGCGCACAATCTTGATCGCTTTGACCTGAAAATCCTGGCTGCCTTGCAGCAGGATGCCCGCATCAGCAATCAGGAACTGGCCGAGCGCATAGGCCTGTCGCCCTCACCCTGCTCACGCCGGGTCAAAGCGCTGGAAGATGCCGGCTATATCCGCCAACAGGTTGCCTTACTGGACCCCGACAAGCTGGGCCTGAGCCTGACCGCTTTTGTCTTGATTGGCATGGACCGGCATACCCCGGAGCGCTTCGATGGCTTTGAACAGGTAATCCGAAGCTGTCCCGAGGTACTGGATTGCTGCCTGGTAACGGGCATGGATGCGGACTATCAGTTACGTGTCGTAGTACCAGATATGCACCACTACCAGCAATTTCTGCTCGGGCGCCTGACCCGGATTGAAGGCGTATCCAGCGTGCGCTCCAGCTTTGTATTGCGCCAGGTCATCGCCAGTACCGAATTGCCCCTGACCCACCTGAAGCCCTGAGACAAGCTGTCGCAGGCCAATAACCGACAAAATTGATAAAGTATTCATTCATTCCAACGGAGAACACTCTTGGATTACGAAGCCTTTGAAGCCCTGATGATGCCGCTGCTGATTTTCGCCCTGGTGGCGTTTATGGGTTATATCGTCTGGGATCTGGCCAAAGAATCCAAAGCCGGTCGCTATGGCACTTTTGTGCTCTTCTTCGCCCTTGGCCTTGGGGTACTTGGTTTTGTGATCAAAGCGGTTATTGTCGGCAGCATTGACGGTTGAGCAGGTCCCTCTGGACGACGGGGACGTCGTCCTTCCCAGGGCGTGCTGACCTGCTTTTCTGGGACTGTCGAGCTTCCGCTCGACAAAAGGATCACGGCATGCCGTGACCGCCTAGGTCAGCCCAGCCCAACAATCCTCACCACAACACCTTGCCGCAAACTCTGAATCATGGTTCACTGGTTAAAAATGAATCCGGATTCATATTATGGCCTACCGCATTACTCCCGAACGCGAAAAACGTGACCGCGCCCTGCGTGAACATATTCTTGACTGCGCCCTCGACCAGGTCCGCGCCGGTGGCTTCAACGCCCTGACCATGAGCAGCCTGGCCAATGCTGCCGGTATCGCCACCGGCAGCCTGTACCGGCACTTCAACGGCAAGGGTGAGCTGGCGGCCGAGGTTTTTGTCCGCGCTACCCGGGTCGAGGTGGACAAGCTTCGCTCTCAGTTTACTGGGCCAGGTAACGCAGCAGAGCGCCTGCAACGCGGCCTGACACTGTTTGCCGCACGCGCCTGGCACAGCCGGCAACTGGCCTACGCTTTGATTGCCGAACCGGTTGATGCTGAGGTCGACAACCAACGCCTGCGCTACCGAGAGGCCTATGCCGAACTCTACAGTGACCTGATTCGTGCCGGGCGTGACGATGGCAGCTTTAGTGTCGAGCATATTTCTCTGACCGCTGCCTGCCTGGTCGGCGCCGCCGCTGAAGCATTAGTCGGCCCGCTCTCCCCTCAAGCCAGAGCCGCACGCGCCAGCGGCCTGCCCAGTGAAAGCCTGGAAAGCGTCACCCGCGCCATTGTCCGTTTCAGTCTGCGCGCCCTGGGCGCCAAGGAGTCCCGCTGATGAACCTGCACGCCTTCGCCGAAACCCATGAGGTCACTAACCAGGTGCCGCCCTTTGAAGGCAGCAATCTTTACCGAGGCGACTTGCCTTTACAGGAATGGGTCAAACGTTATCAGGCCGGCTGGGCCGATGCTGCGCTGGGCAGCTATGGTGCCAAAGCCGGAGCTGAGCTGATGCAGGCGGGCTTTCTGGCCAACGAAAACAAGCCGGTATTCCACAGCCATGACCGCTACGGCCACCGCGTTGATCGGGTCGACTTCCACCCGGCCTACCATGAGCTGATGAGCGCCGGGGTGGCTGCCGGCATTACCTCAGCGCCCTGGAATACCCCACAACCCGGCGCCCAGGTCGCGCGGGCTGCAACCATGTATCTGCACAATCAGGCTGAAGCTGGCACCAGCTGCCCAATGACCATGACCTTTGCCTGCGTGCCGGCCCTGCGCCTGCAGCCTGATCTGGCCGAGCAGTGGCTGCCGAAAATCCTTTCCGGCGTCTACGACCCGCGCAACCTGCCAATCCACGAAAAAAACGGCGCCACCATCGGCATGGCGATGACGGAAAAACAGGGCGGCACCGATGTGCGCGCCAACACGACCCAGGCGCATCCAGTCGGTCTCGGCGGTCCGGGCCAAGCCTATGAATTGGTCGGGCACAAATGGTTCTGTTCTGCGCCCATGTGTGACGCCTTTCTGACCCTGGCCTATACCGATAAGGGATTGAGCTGCTTCCTGCTCCCCCGCCACCGCCCGGATGGCACGCGCAACCAGTTCTATATCCAGCGGCTGAAAAACAAACTCGGCAACTGGGCCAATGCTTCCAGTGAGGTCGAGTACCGCGGCGCGCTGGCCTGGATGGTGGGCGAGGAAGGCCGGGGCGTACCCACTATTATTGAAATGGTGTCGCTAACCCGCTTTGACTGCATGATTGGCTCCAGCTCACTGATGCGTCAGGCACTGAGCCAGGCAATTCACCACTGCAACCATCGCCAGGTTGGCGGGCGCGTACTGAGTGAGCAACCCTTGATGCAGAATGTGCTGGCCGATCTGGCGCTGGAGAGTGAAGCGGCGCTGGCCCTGACCATGCGCATGGGCTATGCGCTGGACAATGCCCATGACGCGCATGAAGCAAAGTTTGCCCGCCTGGTTACCGCCATTGGCAAATACTGGATCTGTAAACGTGCGCCCGCCATGATCAACGAGGCGCAGGAGTGCATGGGAGGCGCCGGTTATGTCGAAGAGACCATCATGCCGCGTCTTTACCGTGAAGCGCCGGTCAACTCGATCTGGGAAGGCTCCGGTAATGTGCAATGCCTTGACGTACTGCGCGCCTTGTCCAAAGAGCCCGGCGTACTCGATTGCCTGTTCACCGAGCTGGGTGACGGCCATGGTAATACCACGCTGAAAGCGCATATCGAGCAGATCAAGCGCGACTTCGCCAACACCGAAGAGATCCAGTACCGCGCCCGTCAGCTGACTGAAGATGTCGCCGTCGCCCTGCAGGCCAAACTACTGCTCGAAGCGGGTAACAGCACTGTGTCCGATGCCTTTATCCAGAGCCGTTTGCAAGGTCATGGGCGCGCCTTTGGCACCCTACCCCGCGGTATTGACTGTGCAGCACTGGTGCAGC
>REBY01000159.1 GCA_007692485.1 Pseudomonadaceae bacterium
GCAGTTTTTCGCGGTCATAATCAGAGGTAGTGTCTTCGACCTGCTTGCGAATCTGAGCAACACGGGCTTCGATATCAGCCTTGGCGCCAGCGCCATCAACAATGGTGGAGTTGTCCTTGTTGATCTGAACCGTCTTGGCTTGACCCAGGTGCTCCAGGGTAGCGTTTTCCAGGCTCAGGCCCACTTCTTCACTGATCACGGTACCACCAGTAAGAATGGCGATATCCTGCAGCATAGCCTTGCGACGATCGCCAAAGCCCGGGGCTTTGACCGCAGACACCTTGACGATACCGCGCATGTTGTTGACAACCAAAGTTGCCAGGGCTTCGCCCTCAACATCTTCAGCAACGATCAGCAACGGACGACCAGCCTTGGCGACGGCTTCCAGTACAGGTAGCAACTCGCGGATATTGGAGATTTTCTTGTCAACCAACAGCAGGTAGGGGTTGTCCAGGTCAGCGGACATGGTTTCCGGCTTATTGACGAAGTAAGGCGACAGATAACCACGGTCAAACTGCATGCCTTCAACAACAGACAGCTCGTTGTCCAGGCCGGAGCCTTCTTCAACGGTGATAACACCTTCTTTACCGACGCGATCCATGGCTTCGGCAATGATCTTGCCGACAGTTGCGTCAGAGTTGGCAGAGATAGTACCCACCTGGGCAATCGCCTTGGAATCAGCGCAAGGCTTGGCCAGGTTTTTCAGCTCGGCAACAATGGCGATGGTGGCCTTGTCGATACCGCGCTTCAGATCCATGGGGTTCATGCCAGCGGCAACAGCCTTCAAGCCTTCGGTCACAATGGCCTGAGCCAGAACGGTTGCAGTGGTAGTACCGTCACCGGCGTCATCGTTGGCACGTGAAGCAACATCTTTGACCAGTTGTGCGCCCATGTTTTCGAACTTGTCTTTCAGTTCGATTTCCTTGGCCACGGAAACGCCATCTTTGGTGATCATCGGCGCACCGAAGCTACGCTCGATCAGGACATTACGGCCCTTCGGACCCAGAGTTGCCTTAACCGCATCAGCCAGGATGTTGACGCCATTGAGCATCTTGTTGCGCGCAGGTACGCCGAATTTAACTTCTTTTGCAGCCATGATTGCTTTCCTTCAATGAATTCGTTCAGGGAATAGGGAAATCAGCCGTTTCAGCTTTCCAATACACCGTAGATTTCAGACTCGCTCATGATCAGCAGCTCTTCGCCGTCGATCTTGATGGTGCTGCTACCGGAGTAAGGACCGAAAACCACCTTGTCACCTTCCTTGATCGCCAGCGCACGGACATCGCCGTTATCCAGCAGACGGCCGGTGCCCACGGCAATAACTTCGCCGGTGTTGGGCTTTTCTGCAGCGGAACCCGGCAGAACGATACCACCAGCGGTCTTGGTTTCTTCTTCGCTGCGCCGAACGACTACGCGATCGTGTAACGGACGGATTTTCATCGTTATGAGTCTCCCAATTGAATGTCATTGGCCGGCATGCCGGCTCTGGTTAAGAAAACAGACCTTGCGGCCTGAGAAGTGGCAGCCAACCGGCTACCCCCTCTGTTCGTTAGATGCACCGTTAATGGGGCCCTGCTGGGTCATTTCAAGGGGTATCCCGCAATTTTTTTACTGATGATCGATGCGCTTTTTCGGTGCAGCCTCGGGATCTGGCTCTTCTTCCCATTCACCCTCAATGATGGTTTCACCATCACGCCTGTACACTTTCGGGCCACCCGGCTCACCAGGCCCGGGCTGATCTGCACGGCCCCGGTTGACCAACGCCAGAATCAGGCAAGGCACGGCCGCAGCATCGGTAATCAGGCCGGGAACCATCAACAGCAACCCCGCCAACACGCCCCACATACCCGCACGCAAGGTGGCAAAAGGTGCCTGGTTGCGCTGCATTTGCTGTTGCAGGCGCTGAATGGCATGACCACCATGGCTTTGCATGATCAACAGGCCAAGAAAACCACTGGCAATTACCCACAAAATTGTCCAACCGACACCAATGTGCTGGCCGAGCATGATCAGACTTGCCAGCTCCAGAAACGGCAGCGCCAGCAAGGTCAGGCGAAAAATCGGCATACGCACCTCGGTATCCTTATAAAAGGAATATGTGGGTATGACCAGCTCACTTTTCAAGGGGAGCGCACGTCAGCGGCAAGCAACGCCTTCAGCTTTTACTTGAACGCTTGCCGCCCGCGAGCCATTTCGGCATGCTTGCAGCCGTTTTATCATCCATTCCTATCGGTTGGGCTTTAAGGAGTACCTAATCATGCAACTGAAAGACAGCGTAATCGTTATCACCGGCGGCGGTCAGGGCCTGGGCCGTTCCATGGCCGAGTTTCTTGCCGCCAAGGGCGCCAAACTGGCACTGGTCGACCTTGACCAGGCCCGCCTGGACGAAGCCACTGCCGCCTGTAAAGCCGCCGGCGGCGATGCCCGCAGCTATGTCTGCAACATTGCCGATGAAGCACAGGTCGGTCTGATGGTGGATCAAATCGCCAGCGACTTTGGCGCGATCAACGGCCTGATCAACAATGCCGGGATTCTGCGTGACGGACTGCTGCTGAAAAGCAAGGATGGGCAGGTTCAGAAAATGAGCTTGAATCAGTGGCAGTCGGTGATTGATGTCAACCTGACCGGCGTCTTTCTGTGCACCCGCGACGTCGGTGCCAAGATGATCGAGCTGGGTAACCAGGGCCTGATCATCAATATCTCGTCTATTTCGCGAGCCGGCAATATGGGGCAGTCCAACTACTCCGCCGCCAAAGCCGGTGTGGCCGCCTTGACTGTGGTCTGGGCCAAGGAACTGGCGCGCTTTGGCATTCGCGTAGCCGGCATCGCTCCGGGCTTTATCGAAACCGAGATGACCGCCGGTATGAAGCCGGAAGCCCTCGAAAGAATGACCGCCGGCATCCCGCTCAAGCGGATGGGCAAGCCGGAAGAAATTGCCCACTCAGCGGCCTACCTGTTCGAAAACGAGTTCTACACAGGTCGCATGCTGGAACTGGATGGCGGCCTACGCATCTGAGTGCTTTAACGCAAGACGGGCGCCCCAGGCGCCCGTCAGCTTGATCACATAACAGTTACCAGTTAACGCCCAGCGCCAGGCGATAACGGCGGTCATTGATATTGTTGCCCTGTGAACTGTTAAGGTACTCCCAATCCGTCAGCAGGCTGAGCGTCATCCAGCTATTCAGCAAATAGCGCACGCCCAGATCAGCGTCCAAGCTATAACGGATCAAAGAGTCATCGGCAAATACTGTTTCCGCATTATGGAACAGCTCAAAACGCTTGCCCCAAAGGAAGCGCCGATAGCTCCATTCGAGTACGCCCGCGCTCGCATCCAGCTTATCGCCATTGCGCTCCTCGACTTCAATATAATCCAGCCGCGCAGCGGTTTCGAAGCGACCAAGCGGGTTATTCCACCATTCATAACCCGGCCCCATACCGACCTGACGACGCTTGGCAATTTCACCCAGGTAATCACGCCGATTACTGAAACTGGTCTGCCAGAACCATTTTTCGGCAAAGAACCAGCTCAAATCGTAATCAGTTTCCCAAGTATGGCGGATCTTGTTGCCATCGCTGACGTCACGTTCATATTCAGCGCCAATCCCGTGTCGCCAGTCACCGATTCGAATCTGAGTATCCAGCGCCAGATCCAGGTCACGTCTATTGGTTGATGAGTCGCGCATATCCAGCGCGGCACGGGCGTTGCCCTCCCAGCGCGCTTCGGCAATCAGTGGCTGCGGTGCCAACACCTGACGCAAATCACTCAACGCAACGACTTCAGCAGCACCGTTTTGCAGCACGACCTTGCCTGACTCATCAGAGGCTTTGACCCCTTGCACCCGATCCGTCTGACCCGCGCGCCGGATCAACAGGGGTCCTTCTGCTTCCAGGGTCTCTACACGGTTGAGATTGACCGTGATTGCACCGGCAAACTCGGTCCGGATCAGCACTTTGCCGCCTTCGATCCAATCGATATTGCCGGTTATCCGATCACCATTCTTCAACCACAGGGTGTCGGCTTGTAACAGCGGCACCCAACCCAACAACAGACCCAAGCAAACAGCACGCAACATCGGATACACTCAATCAGCGAATAAAATCAGGCGCCATTATCCATGAGTACAGGGCAATCAACAAACAGCGTTACTTCGCTTGACCCTGCTTACCAGAGCTTTTTGCACCATCTCGCACAGATACCATCGGGCCAGGTGTGTACTTATGGTGTGCTGGCGCAATTAGCCGGTCATGCCCGTGGCGCGCGCTTGATTGCCCGCTGGCTCAGCCGATTACCTGCAGACAGCCAATTACCCTGGCATCGGGTGATCAATGCTCGCGGGCAACTGGCACTGGATAAAAACAGCACCAGCGGTATGGAACAATATCAACGCTTGCTTGCCGAAGGCATAATTACCCGCAATGACCGCATTGACCTGGCACGTTACGGTTGGCCCAAAGCCTATTTCATCTCTCTCTGAACAGGAACCAGTATGGCGTCCATGGATGACCAAATAGTGACAAACCAGGCCGGCGAAGGCCTGCGGGTTTATCTCAACCCGCGTGTGCTGGGCATGTTGTTTCTGGGGTTTTCTGCCGGACTGCCGCTGTTGCTGGTGGGAGGTACTTTCAGCGCTTGGCTGCGTGACATTGGCGTCGAATTGGCCGCAATCGGCTTTCTTAGCTGGGTGGGTATGGCGCACTCGATCAAGGTACTCTGGGCACCCTTGATCGATCGTGCACCGGTACCTTTTTTGACCAAATGGATTGGTCGTCGTCGGGCCTGGATGCTGTTGGCGCAAGTCGTGATTGCCGGCTCCTTGCTTGGCATGGCACTGACAAACCCCCATGAACATCTGACTTTAGTGGCAATTTTTGCTGTGCTAGCCGCCTTTGGCTCGGCAACGCAGGATATTGCCATTGATGCCTACCGAGTCGAGGCCGAAGCACGTCATCGCCAAGCGGCAATGGCGGCCACTTATGTGACCGGTTATCGCGTCGCCGTATTGGCCGCTGGCGCTGGAGCACTCCACCTGGCCTCGCTGGACAGCTGGACATTAGCTTACACCGCCATGGCCGTACTGATGGGGGTAGGCATGATTACTACCCTGATCATTGCCGAGCCAGCGGTACAGGTAACTCAAGCCACCAGAGAACTTGAGGCACGGGTCGCCAGGCATCTCGCACAAACAACACGCCAAGGCTGGCAGCGAAACCTGAGCGCTTGGTTTATCGGTGCTGTCATTAGCCCCTTTGCCGATTTCTTCCAACGCTATGGCAAAGCAGCCCTGCTTATCTTGCTATTTATTGGCTGCTTTCGTATTAGCGATATCTTTATGGGCGTAATGGCCAATCCTTTCTATCTGGACCTGGGCTTCAGCAAAGCTGAAATTGCCAATATTGCCGCGGCATTCGGTCTGGGTATGACGCTGGCAGGCGCATTTCTGGGTGGGGTATTAGTAGCGCGTTTTGGTATCGCGCCAATACTACTGTTTACCGTTTTTATGGCACCAGCCACCAACCTGACTTTTGCTTGGTTGGCCTATATCGGCCCGCAGCAATATGGTCTGATTATGGCTATCATTGCCGATAACGTAACTGGCGGTATGGCAATCGCCGTGTTTATTGCCTATCTGTCGAGCTTGACCAATACCGCCTATACCGCTACCCAATACGCCCTGTTCAGCTCGATTATGACCCTGCCCGGCCAGTTTGCCGCCGGCTTTACCGGTTTGATAGCAGCCAATGTCGGCTGGATCAGCTTCTTCTTCATTACTTCGCTGACCGGGTTAC
>REBY01000113.1 GCA_007692485.1 Pseudomonadaceae bacterium
ACGCCAAGCTGGTTTACAACAACAGCCCGTCCTTCAACTGGACACTGAACTTCCGTCAGCAAGTATTTGATGCCATGCAGGAAGAAGGCAAAGACGTATCTGCCTACGACCGCGCCAAGCTGATGAGCGTCGAGTATGACGAAACCGAGCTGGCTCAGTTGGCTGACGAGAAGATCCGCACCTTCCAGAAAGATGCAGCACGCGAAGCGGGTATCTTCCACCACCTGATCACTCTGCCCACCTACCACACTGCGGCCCTGTCTACCGACAACCTGGCCAAAGGCTACTTTGCCGAGCAAGGCATGCTGGCTTACGTGAAAGGTGTTCAGCGTGAAGAAATCCGTCAGGGCATCGCCTGCGTCAAGCACCAGAACATGGCTGGCTCCGACATTGGCGACAACCATAAAGAGTACTTCGCTGGCGAAGCGGCTCTGAAGGCTGGCGGCAAAGACAACACCATGAACCAGTTCGGCTAAGCCCTGACTGATTCACCGGACCTCCGGTCCGGATTGTGTTGAAAAGGCCACCTTCGGGTGGCCTTTTTGCTGTCCTCTACTAAACAACTGGCGTAAAATGCAGCGCAGATTCAACGCCCTCCCCCCACCGGACTAGCAACACCACAGTCCAGCAAGCAGGTTTTCTTTCGTCATGGCTCGTCTGCAACTCGACTTTCCCGAGAATCAGTTTTACTTCACCACACAACTCACCGTGCGTATCACAGACATCAATTCCGGCCGCCATCTGGCTAACGACTCGATGATTTCGATGATCTCCGAAGCCCGCGCGCGCTTTCTCTACCAATTCGGTATCGAAGAGGTGAGTGAGCAGGATACCGGCATTATCGTTACCGACCTCGCCACAACCTACAAGCGAGAAGCCTTTGCCCGTGACCGCCTGGTGTTTGAAGTAGGCCTGATGGACCTGAACAAATATGGTGGCGACATCATCTTCCGCATTACCAAGGCCGTAGGCGGTGAGCTGGTTGCATTGGCCAAGTCAGGCTTTGTGTTTTACCACTTCAGCACCAAGCAGGTAGCCCTGATGCCGGATGACTTCCGCATTCGCTTTCCTGGCGTCAACAGCATAGATTGATCGGCCGCAGCAAACACCTCGGCCTGCTCCGCCTGACTAACAACTGCAAGCCATAAAAAAACCCGGCCGAAGCCAGGTTTTTTTATCGTTCAACGCGGATTAGCGTACTTCAACCTGCGCTTCAACTTCAGCTTCTACACGACGGTTCATCGCGCGGCCTTCGTCAGTGCTGTTGTCAGCAATCGGACGCTCTTCGCCATGACCAACCGAGCGAATGCGCGAGCTTTCAACACCTTCGTCTACCAGTGCCTGACGCACAGAGTTGGCACGACGCTCGGACAGACCCTGGTTGTAAGAAGCACTACCGATGGAGTCAGTGTGACCTTCGACAGTCGTAGTGACTGACGGGTAGGTTTTCATGAACTCAGCCAGGCTGCGGATGTCATCACGGAACTCAGGGCGGATGCTGTCACGGTCGAAGTCGAATTTGACATCCAATTCAACGCGAACAGACTGCATTTCCGGCTCAGGAGCAGGAGCAGGACGAGCTTCCGGGGCAGGTGCAGGTGCTGGCTCAGCGGCCGGGGCAGCAGCACCACCAAAGTTCAGACCGGCACCGATGCCAGCCATCCACTCGGTTTTACGATGGTCAAAACCATACATCAGGTCCAGACCAGCGCTAACGAAGAAGTTTTCGTTCAGGTAGTTTTTCACGCCGCCGCCAACCATGGCATAGGTAGTACGGTCACGTGAGTTGCTGCTGGCCTGATCCAGTTCCTGATGGGCAAAGCCACCGGAGAGGTAAGGACGGATGTTGGTCTGACCAAAGTGGTAAACCGCTTCAACGAAAGCCAGACGGCCGTCAGCATCAGCGCTGTCAAAACCGGAAGGTGAGTGAGTCAGGTTGTTATAAGTGCCCAGACCCATGTTCAGCAATACGTCTTCGTTGACGAAATAACCGAGCGTACCGCCGACCAGACCGCCGTGATCCAGATCACGAGAACTGGAAGCGTCGTAACGCTTGGCGAAGGCTGAAGCTTCGACAGAGCCCGCGTATTGAGCCATAGCCGGCGCTGCAGATACAGCCATGGCAGCACTTACCAGGATACCGACAGTATTTTTCAATTTCATCTTTGAATCCCCATGTATTCCATTAGGACGTTTAGGTTAAGAACAGACGTCGAGGCGAAGTATAGCATGTCTCTTTAAAACTTGAAGAAATATAGCTAAAAGTCACACGTCAATTCATTGTCAGTTTTAATCATTCCACAGTGCCTGCCACAAACTAAAAAGGACTATCCAAGTGGTTACGGAGTTTTTCCAATGCCCTTTTGTAGCGCATTTTCGTGGCACTCAAGCCCAGATGCATAATCTGGGATATTTCCTGAAACTCAAGCTCGGCCACAAAACGCAATACCAATATTTCCCGGTCAACCGGATTGACATGAACCAGGATGCGATCAAGATTCACGTGCTCTGCAAGTAGCGGCGCAGGATCGGGTAACGCCTCTTCCTGAGGGTCAAGACTCAAGGCATCGTATAAACGTTTCTTGCGTTTATCTTTACGGTATTGAGTTATACATTCATTATAAGTAATGCTATATAGCCAAGTCTTGAACTTGGCCTTGCCCTCGAACTGCTTAAGCCCATGCAGAACTTTGAGCATAACTTCCTGACAGACATCATCAGCGTCGCGTTCATTACCCAGATAGCGCGCACATACATTGAACACAGTTCGCTGATAACGCCGCATCAACTCTTCGTAAGCCACTGTTGAGTGTAAAAGCTCAACCTGCGCGCGTTCAACCAACGCCTCATCGCTAAGCTCGGCGGGCACATAACGCGGGCGTGGTGAAACCGAAGAGGTCAAGGGCGTGCGTCCATTAACAGGTTGTCGGTTCAGACACGCCGGTCTACCCGTTGTTCCAACAACTGCCGGTTAGCGACCGAAATCAGCGTCTGGGCATCGTCCAGAATCAGGGTTTTCACCGTACCTATTTCTTCAATTGTGCCGCGAATATCGCCCAGCACTATCTCATCGCCAATGCGGTAGATTTCCCGCACATAGATACCGGCAATAATCTCACTGACCAGTTGCCGGCTCCCCAAGCCCAAGGCCAAAGCTGCCGCAGCGCCAAAACTGACCAGCACAATGGCAATAACGGTATTCAGCAATGCCGTCTCAATCTGCAGCTGACCAATGGCAAGGGATACCGTAATAATGACTAGCAGCCCTTGCACAAAGCGCCCCAGACCGCTGGCATAGTCTACCCCGACGCTTTCGGCAGCACCGCGAACCACGCCATTGGCCAAATGTGATAACAACAAACCGGCGAGCAGTATCAGAGCGGCACCAAACACCTTGGGCAAATAAAGAGCAAAGGCATCCAGGGTTGATGACACGCGCGCCAATCCCAGCGTTTCCGCAGCTGAGACGATAAACGTCAGTACGATAAACCAGTAAATTACTTTGCCGATAATGGTGGATACCGGCTTGCGTATACCAATACGGCTAAGCAGCTTGGGTACCCCGGCACCCTGCATCAAACGATCCAGGCCCAGCTTGGCCAACCCTTTACTCAACAAAGTGTCGACTATCTTGGCGACCACGAAACCCAGCAAGACAATGACCAAGGCCGCAACCAAGTCCGGGATAAAGCCGGCCATCTTGCTCCACAAGCCCGTCAGGGCCGTGAGAAAACTTTGACTCCAGGTTTCAAGTTCCATGTTTCAGCTCACTCTGCAGGTGGGTCACAAGGACCGGGAGAAGTAGGGTTGACGCGCCGAACCGGGCGAGCGTGCCGCACGCCACGCGCGCCGCCTTCGGAAACCACCCATCCCCAGCGGGCAAACAGTGTCAGCAGGTCCAGCAAGCCCCCGCGCAAATGGGCCTGGTGCAGCACACGATCAAGGCGCTCATCTTCGTGCGCATCGTTTTGCTCGCCCGCTTGCTGCATCAATGCTTTCAAGCGTTGTTCCAAGGGATCACTCATGGGGCCTCCTGATCTGCCGGTTCACCCGTATTGACGCTATGGACTGATCAGGTGTCACGTCACATGTACAGACAGACAAAAGGCGGCTTCCGCAGATAGCCGCCTTGTTGGTCGTGCCGCAGACTTATTCCGGCATACTCAGCGCGGTTGGCGAAACGATAATGCCGTTATTGTCGGCATATACGTACTCACCCGGGCGAAAGGTCACACCGGCGAAAGTGACAGCGACATTGAGATCACCGACTCCTCGCTTGTCCGTCTTCATCGGGTGACTGGCCAGCGCCTGGATGCCAAGCGGCGTTTGAATCAATACATCAACATCACGCACACAGCCATAGATGATGATGCCTTCCCAGCCGTTTTTGGCGGCTTTTTCCGCCAGCATATCACCGAGCATGGCACGACGCAGTGAGCCGCCACCATCCACCACCATCACCTTACCGCGACCATCCTGATCAACCTGTTCCTTGACGATCGAGTTGTCTTCAAAACACTTGATGGTAACAATCTGGCCACCAAAGGAATCGTGGCCACCGAAATTACTGAACATCGGTTCAACGACAGCGACGTCTGGGTATTTATCGCACAGGTCCGGGGTAACGTAGTGCTGCATGGAAATCTCCCTTGGTAACGCGTTTTGACTGCTTTGAACCGGTGGCCGGTTAAACCGCGCCACCGGAGACAAGATTTACTCAGGTTTTACATCTGCGAGGAAGAACCAGGTATCCATCACCGAATCCGGGTTCAGAGACACGCTGTCAATGCCCTGCTCCATCAGCCATTTGGCCAGATCAGGATGATCCGAAGGCCCCTGGCCACAGATACCGATGTATTTGTTCGCAGCGCGACAAGCCTGGATGGCATTTGACAGCAACTTTTTCACCGCTGCATTACGTTCGTCGAACAGGTGGGCAATGATGCCGGAGTCGCGATCCAATCCCAGAGTCAACTGGGTCAGGTCGTTGGAGCCGATCGAGAAGCCATCAAAGTGCTCGAGAAACTCTTCTGCCAACAGGGCATTAGCCGGCAATTCACACATCATGATCAGACGCAGTTCGTTCTCGCCACGCTTCAGCCCGTTTTCGGCCAGCAATTCGACGACTTGCTGAGCTTCACCGACAGTGCGCACAAAAGGCACCATGATTTCGACATTGGTCAGGCCCATTTCATTGCGCACGCGCTTCATTGCCCGGCATTCCAGCTCAAAGCAGTCACGGAAGGAATCGCTGATGTAACGCGAAGCCCCGCGGAAACCGAGCATCGGATTTTCTTCTTCCGGCTCGTACAGACGGCCACCGATCAGGTTGGCATATTCGTTTGACTTGAAGTCAGACAGGCGGACAATGACCTTTTTCGGCCAGAAGGCCGCGGCCAGGGTACTGACACCCTCCACCAGCTTATCGACGTAGAAACCGACCGGATCGCTGTAGCCGGCAATGCGCTTTTCAACACTATCCTTCACATCTGCCGGCAGGCTTTCAAAATTGAGCAGCGCTTTGGGATGTACACCGATCATACGGTTGATGATGAACTCGAGTCGCGCCAGACCAACACCTTCGTTAGGCAGATTGGCAAAGTCAAAGGCGCGGTCGGGATTACCCACGTTCATCATGATCTTGAACGGCAACGGCGGCATCGCATCGACACTGTTGGTGCGCACGTCAAAAGACAACTGACCCGCATATATCATCCCGGTATCGCCTTCGGCACATGACACGGTCACTTCCTGGCCATCGCTAAGCAAATGGGTTGCATTGCCACAGCCAACCACCGCCGGGATACCCAGTTCACGGGCAATAATGGCTGCGTGGCAAGTACGACCGCCACGGTTGGTCACAATGGCACTGGCACGCTTCATGACCGGCTCCCAGTCGGGATCCGTCATATCCGACACCAGCACATCACCGGGCTGAACCTTGTTCATCTCAGAGACGTCATGAATGACCTTGACCGGACCAGCGCCGATACGCTGACCAATGGCACGGCCTTCAACCAATACCTTGCCCTTCTCTTTCAGCAAGTAGCGCTCCATGACGTTGCCATTGCTGCGGCTTTTCACCGTTTCCGGGCGCGCCTGAACAATATACAGCTGGCCGTCATCACCATCTTTGGCCCACTCGATATCCATCGGGCGGCCGTAATGCTTCTCGATAATCAACGCCTGACGGGACAGGTTGCTGACCTCTTCATCAGATATACAGAAGCGGCTTCGCTCAGCGGCATCAACATCAACCGTTTTCACCGAGCGACCAGCGCTGGCTTCATCACCGTAAATCATCTTGATCGCTTTGCTGCCCAAATTGCGGCGCAGAATCGCCGGCCGACCTGCTTCCAGCGTGGGCTTGTGCACATAGAACTCGTCCGGGTTTACTGCGCCCTGCACCACTGTCTCACCCAGGCCGTATGCGCCGGTAATGAACACCACATCGCGGAAACCTGACTCGGTGTCGAGGGTAAACATGACCCCTGCTGTGCCGGTTTCCGAGCGCACCATGCGCTGTACCCCGGCAGACAGGGCAACCAGACGATGGTCAAAGCCCTGATGCACCCGGTACGCGATAGCCCGGTCATTGAACAAAGAGGCGAACACCTCTTTCGCCGCGCGGATCACGTTGTCCACACCACGAATATTCAGGAAGGTTTCCTGTTGGCCGGCAAAGGAGGCATCAGGCAAATCTTCTGCCGTAGCCGAGGAGCGGACCGCCACCGCCAGATTATCGTTACCGGCAGACAACTCGGCAAAAGCGTCACGAATTGCCTGATCCAGAGCTGCCGGGAAAGGCGTATCCATGACCCACTGGCGAATCTGCGCACCGGTTTCTGCCAGCGCGGTAACGTCATCCACGTCCAGCACATCCAGTGCGGCATGAATTCGGTCATTCAACCCGCTCTGCTCAAGAAATTCACGG
This sequence comes from Pseudomonadaceae bacterium, assembly GCA_007692485.1. Lineage (GTDB taxonomy): Bacteria > Pseudomonadota > Gammaproteobacteria > Pseudomonadales > Pseudomonadaceae > Halopseudomonas. Next base: position 6,935 of record REBY01000113.1, read on the forward strand.
TAGGCATCGGCAGTGGTGGCAAAGCCACCAGGCACAGATACCCCGGCATGGGCCAGATTGGAGATCATTTCGCCAAGCGAAGCGTTCTTGCCGCCTACCCGCTCAACATCGTCAACGCCCAAGTGCTCGAAGGACACTACGTACTCTACCAAGGTGATCTCTCCGTCAATCTGTGAATCGGGTTAAGGCCACAACCTGTATGGCATGACCGCTATAAATACGCCACAATGCCGCAAGCATAACCCGAGGTTATGCCTCGACGAAATCGCCCTACACATCCAAGCAAGGCCAAGCGCATGAACCGCACCGCTTTTTTCATCTCTGACGGCACTGGTATCACGGCAGAAACGTTGGGTCAGAGTCTGCTCTCGCAATTCGAGAACATTCGCTTTACCAAGCTGTTGCGCCCTTATGTCGACACAGTAGAAAAAGCGCGAGACATGGTACAACAAATCAATGCAGCTGCCGAGCAAGACGGCCAGCGGCCGATTATTTTCGATACTGTGGTGAATGCTGAAATCCGCGCCGAACTGGCAACCTGCAAAGGCTATATGGTGGATATTTTCTCCACCTTCCTTTCCCCGTTGGAGCAGGAATTGGGCGATGGCTCATCCTATTCGGTGGGAAAATCACACTCCATCAGTCACAACGGTCACTACAAGGACCGTATCGATGCCGTGCACTATGCCATGGATAACGATGATGGAGCACGCACGCATCATTATGAAACTGCCGACATCATTCTGGTCGGCGTATCCCGTTGCGGAAAAACACCTACTTGTCTGTATATGGCTCTGCAATATGGCATTCGTGCAGCCAATTACCCGCTGACCGATGAGGACATGGAAGGCCTGCGCCTGCCCAAGGCTCTAATGCCTCATAAAGACAAATTGTTTGGTCTTACGATTGAACCTGACAGGCTGGCCAGCATTCGACACGAGCGCCGCCCCAACAGCCGTTATGCCAGTTTCCCCCAGTGTGACTTTGAAGTGCGTGAAGTGGAAAACCTCTACCGCAAGCTGAATATTCCGTATATCAATTCCACGCATTTCTCGGTCGAAGAGATTTCCGCCAAAATCCTGGTAGAAAAAGGCATTGAGCGGCGCTTGAAATAGTCGACAACCAGCGCACACCTTGTCGGCAGCCCTACTGGCTGCTGATAGTGCACGCGCCTGACCTGCGCACCAGATCGGTGCTATTCATCACTCACTACTCGCTCTAACACCGTAAAAAAGCGGCACCCTTCTTGCTAGCTTAATGCTATCGCACTCAGGGAGAATAACCGTGCCGCTATTCAGCTTTGCCCGACCTGCTACATCCGACACTGACGCGCTGGATCGCCTGTTCGACCAACTGGATCTGAGCAGCCAACCTCAGGGCAACTCAGTCATACTGCGCCGCCTTGGCCAGTTCACCCGACAACTTGAAAGCCGTGTCGCCAAGAGCTTGCGCGCCTCGGTTGGCATCGCTGCCCACGCACCCGAACTGGCGCGGATCGCGCGTGACAGCGAGCAGCAAGGCGGTCAACTGGCACAATCCTCGGAACTGATTGCTAGCGCCATCGAAGAGATCAGCCAAACACTGGAATCCGAGTTGATGCCTGGCGCCACCATGGTTGCCAACGTCTCCGACGACGTCAGCAAGCGCCTGCAACTGTGCCGTAATGACAGCCGCACCGTACTGGATCAAGTTGAAGTTATTGAAGGCACTGAACAGCAGCTGGCAAGTGAAATTCAGCGGCTCGGCAAGCAAATCGAAGAGATGACTCAAGTCATCGGCATGATTGCTACGATTTCACAACAAACCAACCTGCTGGCACTGAATGCAGCGATTGAGGCAGCTCGGGCCGGCGAACAAGGCCGTGGTTTTGCTGTGGTCGCTGATGAAGTGCGCCGCCTGGCTGGTTCAACCACGACAGCAACTGATCAGGTCAGCCAGATCATTGAAGGCTTTCGCGCTGGCATGCAGCGCCTGGAAGACGCCGGATCCAGCATGCATCGAGCCATTGCCGAGGGCCGTGAGGGCATTCACCGGGTTGACCACAGCCTGGCCGAGGCCAGCGACAACATGACCCAACTGGATCAACGCCTGGCCGGTATGGCCAGTGGTACCGAACAAATAGGTGTCGCAGTCCGTTCAGTCAGCCAAGATGTGCAGGGGGTTGCAGATATCGCCGGCAGCCTGACCCAGCGAGCCAGCCAGATCAGCTCGCACAGTGAGGCTGTTCGTGCCGAAGGCGACCACCTGCTTGACGGGCTGGGCGGTTTCCAGCTTGACATCCACCAGCAGATCAGCCGCCAGGTTAGCCGGCTGGCCGAGGATCAGCGCTTGCTGCAAGGTACGGCCAACGCGGAAGCCTGCCTACGCCAGGCGGTCGACCAGGACGGCCGCTTTGAATTGATGTATCTGGTCGGCGCTGATGGTATTCAAGTCAGCGAAAACATACTGGCACGTGATCTGGATACGGGTAATGCCGCCAGTGTACGCGGTCGCAACTGGTCTGACCGCGCCTGGTTCCGCGCAGTCCGCAGTAGTCAGGCGATTCATATCAGTCCGGTGTACCGCTCATCGGCAACAGACGCCTTCTGCTTCACCCTGTCGGCACCGGTATTTGCTGACAACGGCGAATTGCGCTACGTATTAGGGACAGATATTCGCCTGTCGGCACTGCTCAGCCAACCCGTAGCCAGCGAGCACCTGCCACAACCGCATAGTGCTGCCGGCACATTGCGCCCAGCCATCGCCTGAAACCGAGACTGGTCAAGAGAGCACCCATGAGTATATTGCGTAACGGAGTGCAGTTGATCTGCTACCCCAATCGAATGGGCAACAACCTGAATGACCTGTACCAAGTACTTGACCGCCACCTGTCAGATGCTGTGGTCGGCGTGCATATCCTGCCCTTCTTCCCCTCCAATGCCGATGGCGGCTTCTCGCCTTTGACCCACTTGGAGGTAGATCCAAGCTATGGCGACTGGTCAGACATCCGCCGTATCGCCGAGCGCTTTGACCTATGCTCGGACCTTACCGTCAACCATATTTCAGATGCTTCAGTAGAGTTTCAAGACTTTGTCGCCAAAGGGCCAAACTCCGAACATGCCGATTTGTTTGTCGATGTGGATGCCATGGGCGACATTACCACCGACGACCTCGCCAAGATCCATATCCGCAAGGAAAAGGAACCTTTCCGTGCAGTGACCTTTGCCGACGGTAGTGAAGGTCGTGTCTGGTGCACTTTTACCGAAAAGCAGATTGACCTGAATTATCGCTCGGAAAAAACCTGGGCACTGATGGATAGCTGGATCAGTCACCTGTGCGCCAATGGCGTCAAACTGCTACGCCTGGATGCCTTTGGCTATACCACCAAGCGTATCGGCACGACCTGTTTTCTGGTTGAACCCGAAGTGTACCAGGTACTGGAACGCATCAATGACATGGCGCTGCAACACGGGGCTGAATGCTTGCCGGAAGTGCACGACCATACTAGCTTCCAGTACGCCATCAGCCGTCGCGACATGCATCCCTATGGTTTCGCCCTGCCGCCTCTGGTGCTGTATTCATTGCTGGACGCCAATAGTGTCCACCTGAAAAACTGGCTGCGCATGTGCCCGCGCAACATGATTACTGTGCTGGATACCCATGACGGCATCTGCATCCCCGATGTCGAAGGCGTACTGCCGGATGACTGCATCAAGGCACTGGTAGAAAATATCAATGCGCGCAGTGCCGACCCTATCCTGCGTCGCTCGGCGGCACGCATTAACAGCGTCGGCGCCATTTACCAGCTGACCTGTACTTTCTACGATGCCTTGATGCGCAGCGATGACAGCTATATTGCTGCGCGCGCCATTCAGTTTTTCGCCCCTGGCATTCCACAGGTGTATTACGTTGGCCTGCTCGCTGGCTGCAATGACGAAGAGCTGATGCAGGAGAGCGGTGAGCTGCGTGATATCAACCGGCACTATTACAGCCTCGATGAAGTCGATAGTGCGGTTGAACAGCCGGTGGTGCAACGCCTGCTCAAGTTGATGCGTTTTCGCAACAGCTATCCGGCCTTTCAGGGGCGCTTCGAGCTCAATTACTCCAATGACAGCAGCGTCGCCATGGCCTGGCGTCACGGCGAGTATTACTGTCACTTGCTGGTTGATCTGAATTTCCGCACCGCGCACATCGACTACCTGGATAGCGAAGACCTCAGCCCGCAATCATGGGTCTGTTGAGCAGTGCGGTCGCTGAATAGCGGCCGCACTGAGCGCGGCCAAGGCGACCAGAATCCCGCAGCCACCCACCACCAGACCCAGCGGTAAGGCACTACCATCATGCAGCCAACCCACCAGCGCCGAGGTTATTGCGGCAAAGGTCGATTGCAGTGTGCCGAGCAAGGCCGACGCCATTCCCGCCTGCTGGCCATAACCATCCATGGCGCAGGCAGTTGCATTGGGCAACACCATGGCAACGCTGGCGACAAACACGAACATCACCAGCCAGAACGGCAACAAGTTGTCCGGTTGCCACCAGCTAGCCAAGGCCAGAGTCAAGGCCGTGCCCATGAACAGCAAGGCGTTGTTCTTGACCAATTGCTGCGGTGAGCGGCGGCGCAACAAGCGCCCATTAACTTGGGCAAACAAGATAAAGCCAGCGGCGTTGAGCCCAAAAATCCAGCCAAAGTCCTGTACCGCAACCCCGTAGATCTCGATCAGCACAAATGGCAGGCCGGCAATATAGGCAAACAGTGCGGCCATGGCCAGCCCACCGGTCAGCGCATGCAAGATAAACAAGGGGTCGCGCAAAATACGCGGAACGCTGCGCCAGGAGTAACTCATACTCTGCCGCGGCCCGTCCACCGGTAGGGTTTCGCGCAAACCGAAAAACACGATCAGCGCAAAGACCGCCGAAAACAGGGTAAGAAAGAGGAAAATACCCTGCCAGCCCGTCCAGATCAGCAGGTAGCCACCCAGCAACGGCGCTAGAATGGGGGCAACCCCCATCACCAGCATCAGCTTGGAAAACGCCCGCGCCGCATCCAGCGGGGAACACAGGTCACGAATCACCGCGCGCGTCACCACCATACCGGCACAGCCGCCCAGCGCCTGCATAAAACGCCCGGCAATCAGCCACTCCAGGGTTGGCGCAAAGGCGCAGAGCAAAGAGGCAGTACAAAACAGGCCAATACCGAACAACAAGGGTTTGCGCCGGCCAAATCGATCAGCCACTGGACCATAAAGAATCTGCCCGCAAGCCAGGCCGATAAAGTACGCCGACAGGCTGAGCTGGATCTGGTCGGTGCTGGTGTCAAAGGCCCGTGCCATGGTCGGAAAAGCTGGCAGGTATAGATCAATCGCCAGCGGACCGAAGGCACTGAGCCCGCCCAGGATCAGGAGTATTTTCAGCGGCATGCAAAGTGTCCGGAAGAACGGGAGTTGGCGGTGAAGAAACACCGCCACTCATCATGCCAGAAAGCGCCACACACTGCTGACAACAGACTGTTGCCGGAATGGCCTGATAGCAATCAGGCCACCGCAGAATCAACTCTTATTGCGCGCCGCAAAAGTCCGGCCCAAGGTAAAGGCACCGATAATCACAATGGCACCGATGAAGGGTGTCCAGTAGCCTTCTACCTGAGGAATGGTACGCAGAAAGACGAAAGCAACCGCAGTCGGCGCAACAAAGCGCACCAGGAACTGCCAGACCTGGAACCAGGTAGCATTGGTTGCCATCTCACGCATGACTTCCTCACGGCTCAGCGCCCAGCCAGCAAAGAGGGCAATCAGCAGCCCACCCAATGGCATCAGGATATTGGTCAGGAACTCGAGCAGATCAAAAGCACTGCGCCCGAACAAGGTATGGAACAGGGTGTCCTCTTCCCATACGTTGAAGCTGAGCACGGTAGCAATACCGAGGAACCAGCAAGCGCCCACCATAATGGCTACTGCCGCGGGGCGACTAAAACCGAAGCGCTCGACCAGAAAGGCCGCGACCGGCTCAACCAGTGAAATCGCCGAAGTCAGTGCGGCGCCAATGACCAGCACAAAGAAAATGCCGCCTAACCAGGTGCCTCCGGGCAGGTCGGCAAAGGCAATCGGCAAGGTCACGAACATCAGCCCGGGCCCCTGCCCGGCTTCCAGACCGCTACCGAATACCAGCGCGAAAATCGCAATGCCCGCCATCAAGGCAATTGCGGTATCAACAATGGCAATCGATATCGCGGTACGGGTCAGCGATGCCTCACCCGACATGTAGGCCCCATAGGCCATGATCGCGCCCATACCCAGACTCAGGGTAAAGAACGACTGCCCCATAGCCTGTAACCACCCTTCCAGACTCAGATCGGCCAGATTGAAGGTGAACAGGAAGCTCATGGCTGCAGCAGCATCACCCACCATCACCGCGTACACCAGAACAATCAGCAGGATAATGAAGAGTAGCGGCATCATAAAACGCAAACCGTTTTCGATACCCTTGTGAATACCCAGCCCGACAATCAACCCGGAGGCCAAGATAAACACCGTGTGATAGGTCAGCAGCAAACCAGGGGAAGCGAGCAAAGCGCCAAAGGACTCCCCGATCACATCGGCATCGGCACCCGCCAGCGAGCCTGAAAACAACAAACCGGCATAGTGAATAGCCCAGCCAGCAATCACCGAATAGAAACTCAAAATGATGAACGCCGCTGCGGCGCCCATCCAGCCAATGCTTTGCCAGCCTTTGCTGGTGCCATGGCTTTCAGTCAGGTAGCGCATGCCCATGATCGGGCTTTTACGACTGGAGCGCCCAAGCAAGCTTTCGGCAATCAGAATCGGTATACCGACCATAGCGATAGTGACCGCATAGACCAGAATAAAGGCACCGCCACCGTTTTCCCCAGTCAGATACGGAAAGCGCCACAGATTCCCCAAACCAACGGCTGAACCAACCGCCGCCAACAAGAAAGTCCCTTTATGCGTCCAGATTTTTCCACTCATGGGCAGTCAGCTCCATCAGGTGATAATTATCGCGTTGGAATTCGAAACCACAGGCGGCTCCACCATCTCAGGCTAGCACAAGCACCTGATTTCGGCGCATTTTGCCACAAGCTGTTCCAGCTATCAGCCTGATTGTTGCATTCTGGTAACAAAACATACGCTGCCCTATCGCCGCTGCTGCTGGCTCCGGCATAATCTAGTTTCATTTCACGAACACAGGCTGTTCATGTCCAGTACCCCCTCGCCACCGGAAAAAGGTCGTCAACTGGCTTACCGTTTTCTGCGTCCTTATGGTTGGCAGGCGCTAGGCGCACTGTTGGCGCTAATATTTACCGCCGGCATTACCCTGTCACTGGGTCAGGGGCTACGCATTCTGGTTGACCAGGGCTTTGCCACCGGATCACCTGCGATGCTCAACCAATCACTGGCGCTGTTCGGTCTTCTGGTACTGGGGTTGGCGATAGGCACTTTCAGCCGCTTTTATCTGGTGTCCTGGATTGGCGAGCGCGTGGTTACCGATATTCGCCAGCAAGTCTTCAACCACCTGATCAATTTGCACCCCGCTTTCTTTGCCGACAACCGTGGACTGGAAATCCAGTCACGGCTGACGGCCGATACCACCGTATTGCAATCAGTGCTGGGCTCGACCCTATCGATCGCTCTACGCAACTTTTTGATGTTGATTGGCGGGGTTATCCTGCTGTTTGTGACCAATGCAAAACTCACCGCCATTGTGATGCTGGCGATTCCCCTGGTACTGGTACCCATCCTGTTTTTTGGTCGGCGAGTACGCCGGTTATCACGCCTGAGCCAGGACCGGGTGGCTGATGTTGGCAGCTACGTGGGTGAGATTCTTGGCGAAATCAAAACCGTACAGGCCTACAATCATCAACCCGTCGACCAGCAGGCCTTTGGTGCAGTCAGTGAGCAAGCCTTTGCCGTTGCCCGTCAGCGTATTGCGCAGCGCGCCTGGTTAACGGCCATCGTCATTGTGCTGGTGCTGGGCGCGATTGGCATCATGCTCTGGGTCGGCGGCATGGATGTGATTGCCGGGCGCATCAGCGCCGGCGAACTGGCTGCATTCATGTTTTACAGCCTGATCGTTGGCGTTTCTGCCGGGGCACTGAGCGAGGTGATTGGCGAGCTGCAACGGGCGGCCGGGGCCAGCAGTCGGATTATTGAATTATTGCACAGCCGGCAGGCGATCAGAACACCAGAGCAGCCGACCCCTTTGCCTTCGCGCATCGATGGCCGCATCGCCCTGCACGGGGTCAGTTTTGCCTATGCTGGCCGTGAACAGCAACCGGCAATCAATGACTTCACCCTGCAGGTCGAGCCTGGCGAAACCCTGGCTCTGGTGGGGCCATCTGGCGCGGGTAAATCCACCCTGTTTGATCTGCTGTTACGCTTTTATGACCCCCAGCAAGGCAGCATCACGCTGGAGGGCATCGACCTTAGGCAGTTGGATTTGGCTGCCCTGCGCCGCAGTTTTGCCTTGGTGGCGCAACAGCCGGGGCTGTTCCACGGTAGCGTCGCTGACAATATTCGCTATGGCAAGCCTGCGGCGACGGATGCCGAGGTTATGGCTGCGGCCAAAGCCGCGCATGCGGATGAATTTATTCAACGCTTGCCGCAAGGCTACGCAACCCAGCTTGGTGATGGCGGCCAGGGACTGTCCGGTGGCCAAAAACAACGCCTGGCGATTGCTCGTGCGCTACTTATCGATGCACCGATTTTGCTGCTCGACGAAGCCACCAGCGCACTGGACGCGCAAAGTGAAAACCTGATTCAGCAAGCCCTGCCACGCTTGATGCAGGGGCGAACCACACTGGTGATTGCTCACCGCTTGGCGACGGTGCGGGATGCTGATCGCATCGCAGTCATTGATCAGGGTAAACTGATTGGCATAGGCACGCATCAGAGTCTGCTGCAAAACAATCCACTCTATGCGCAACTGGCAGCACTGCAGTTCAATGACCCGGACAGCAGTATTGGCACAACGGAGGCTGCGTATGCCGATGAAAACCGATAGCGATTATCTGCAACGCTGTGTAGAACTGGCGCTGCAATCCGTCGAGGCGGGTGGCGGCCCTTTTGCCGCAATTCTGGTGCAGGATGGCCAGATCATTGCCGAATCCTGTAACGAAGTTGTGCAAACACTGGATCCGACCGCCCATGCCGAGGTTCAGACCATCCGCAAAGCCAGCCAGGCCCTGCAACAACCTCACTTCCCGCATGCCACCCTGTATAGCAGTTGCGAACCCTGCCCAATGTGCCTGGCGGCCATCCACTGGGCGCATATTCCACGCATTCGCTTTGCCGCCTCCCATCATGAAGCGGCACGTGGTGGCTTTGCCGATACACCCATCGCTCTCAAGCTCTACGGCCAGCCACGCCCGGTCAATATCAGCAGTGACACCCTGCAGCAAGTCGAGATTGCTGGTGCCAGCAAGCCCTTTGATGCCTGGCTGGCGCTGGCAGACCGTTTTGAGTACTGAGCGCCGTCGCCACTACTAGTTGCGCGCTTGCAACGCTTGCCCGATTTGCAGAATGGCCTGTTCGATGACCGACCATTGGGTACCAATATTAAGGCGCATAAAACCGCTTCCAGCGGCTCCAAAACTAACACCCGGATTCAACCCCACCTTCGCCTGCTGAATAAAAAAGCGTTTCAACTCAGGATCCGACAACCCCAATTCGCGGCAGTCCAGCCATAGAAGGTAAGTAGATTCCGGTACCTGCACCCGGATCGGGGCCAAGTGCTCATTGATCAAAGCGCATGCACGATCGCGATTACTTTGCAGATAAACCAGCAAGGCATCCAACCAGGGACCACCCGACCGATAGGCCGCGGCAAAGGCCGTAACACTGAACGGGTTTGCCTGCTGCATGCTCAGGCTGGCAAACACCTTCTCCAGTGCCCGCCTGTGGCCAGCATCAGGGATAACCAGAGCAGAGAGCCCCATCCCGGGGATATTGAAACTCTTGCTCGGCGCCACCGCCGTGATCACGCGCGCCGCAGCGCCGGGTAGTTCAGCCAGCATCTGATGCTGCTGGCCAGCATAAACCAGGTCGCAGTGGATATCGTCGGAGATAATCAATACCTGGTAGCGCTCAGCCAGCTCCAGCACACGCTGCAACTCATCAAGGCGCCAGACACGGCCGATGGGGTTATGGGGTGAACAGAGAAAGAGTACGCACGCGTTGTCCTGCATGCAGGCTTCGAGATGGGCAAAATCTATCTCGTAGCGGCCCTGATCTTCCCGTAGCGGATTAATCAGTAAGCGGCGCCCCGTTTTCTCGACAGCAGAAAAAAAAGGCGGGTAGACCGGGGACTGGACGATTATTCCCTGCCCGGCTTCAGCAAAAGCCAGCGCCGCCGCATGCAACGACGGTACGACACCGGGCGCCATTACCACCCACTCCGGCAGAATTTTCCAGCTGTGACGCTGGGCAAACCAGTCGACTAGGCTATTGGCCAGTTCGGGGGGGAACAAGGTATAGCCATACACAGGATGTTGCGCGCGTGCCAGCAAGGCCTCAGTGACGGCCGGTGGCGCGGCAAAATCCATATCCGCCACCCACAGTGGCAACACATCATCTGCGCCAAATACTGTCTCTAGCGCATCGTATTTCAGCGAACCCGACCCTTGCCGGGCTAGCCGCACATCGAAATCATAAACCATCAAACATCCATTTCATGCCGTGTGTACAACGCAATTGCGGCCATTTTCCTTGGCCCGATACAGCTGCCGATCGGCCGAATCGATAAAGTCAGTCAATTTATCATCGGCACTGGGTACTAGCGTAGCGGTTCCCATGCTAACCGTCAGCATCTGGCTGACCAAAGAACTCTGGTGCGGAATCTGTTGCTTGAAAATCAGCTTGCGGCAGCGCTCGGCAACCAGCGCGGCTGCATTGGCGTCCGTTTCCGGCAGCACCATAACGAACTCCTCACCACCATAACGGGCAAAAAAGTCACGGGAACGAGCAGCAGCACTTTCCAGCAAGCGCGCCACCTGCTTAAGGCATTCATCGCCCTGCAGATGACCATACAAATCATTGTATTGCTTGAAGTAGTCGATATCGAACATGATCAACGACAGCGGCTGGGCATTGCGCCGAGCATTGGTCCACTCAACCTGCATGATCGAGTCGAACATACGTCGGTTGGCAACACCGGTCAGGCCATCCTTGAACGAGAGCTCTTCAAGTTCCTTTTGCAGCTTGGCGAGCTTTTCTTCGATTTTCTTGCGTTCGCTGATATCGAACATAAAACCAATCAGGGCTTCGACGTCACCGGCCTCATCGCGGACCACGTGCACCACGTCACGAATCCAGACATAGCCACCGTCACTGGTCAGCGCGCGGTAATCAGCCTCATGATCAATGCCAGACTGTGATTGCGCAACACAGAAATCAACCACCCAGCTCTGGTCTTCCGGATGCATCCGGGTGGCCCAGTCTTCCACGCTCTTCCAACTGTTCTGAGACCATCCGAGCAGTTCTTCGATTTGTGGGCCAATGTACTCAAAGGCCATGCTCTTCCAATCAATTTTCCAGGGAATGGCTTTGGTGGACTCGAGTAAAGTCTTGTAAACCGCCCCATCCCTTTCGCTATAAGTGGCGACGTCTGTCATCTCGTGAATACCTTTTCTGGCAAACCGGATTGGCCCTTTGCCATTAAAATACCCTTGAAGCCAGCGAAGTGCGAGTAAAAAGACGCCATTCGCAGAGCATCCCAATACCACAGGGCAGAGCCAAGGCAAGGTCATTGGCTCGAGTCAAAGCGTTGCACGGATTACCATCAAGAAGCAGCGCGCTGGATAATCGCAACACAGTATGCGCTTGCCCACAAAAAACCGGCCCAAACAGCCGGTTTTTTTGCTAACTACCCACTTATCAGAATACGCCCAACTCATTCATCGCCATAAATGCAGACAAACCAAGCAGCGCAATAGCCTTGCGACTCAGCGTCGGCTTTTGCTGCGGCAAGGCGCGATACGCCTTGAGCCGCTGATAAAACATCAAATTACTGTTGGCTTGGTACGACAAGCTAAAGCGTTGACGGCTATCGGCATACGCTCGTTCAGCCATAGCTTGCAAACGTTGCGGTTCAGCATGCAGCCGGGTGATAGCCTCTTGTGCGGCAGGCACGCTCAAGTCAACCAGAAGGCCGTTCTTGCCATCCTTGATCAATTCAGGAATAAACCCCGTGTTACCGCCGATGACTGGGCAGCCACAGGCCAGGGCTTCACGCAAGGTACGACAGGACTCATCCGTGCCGCCAACGGGGAAATACAGCACATCCATTGCTCTGAAAGCTGCAACCAGCCGCTCGTCTTCGCAATAACCGGGCAAGACCAGCATATCGCTGATACCCATTCGTTCAGCCGGTTCCTTGACGATCCGGTTCATATCGCCCTTGCCAACCAGAAACAACTTGAGATTCGGAATACGTTCGCGCAATTCCGCCGCCCCATCCAGCAAAAGCTCCAGCCGGCGTTTGGGCTGCATACGCGAGGCCATACCGACAACAAAGTCACCCTCACCCAAACCGAACAGTGCGCGCGCCTGCGCCTTGGTCAGGCTTTTATCAAAGCGCTCAAGATCAATACCCGGCTCAATCACATTGACCCTGCTGGGTGGAATGCGAAAGTTCTCTACTGCCTCACGCTTGGCGCGGTCACTGATCACCACCAAACCGTCAGTAGCCGACTTCAGGAGCAAGCGCGAACGCAGCTTGTTGTCTGGCCCCCGGGCGCTGTAACTGGTCCGCACCAGGATCGGCTTGCCCTTGACGATACCTTTGGCCAACACGCCCAGCATATGCGCATTGGGCATATGACAGTTGATCACTTCGGTGTCATGCGCACGGAAGGTCTCAGCCAGGCGAGGCACATCACGCAAGGCAGACCAAAACCGAAGATGTTTCTCCATCTCGAGCGTAACCGGCTGTAAACCTTTTTTAGCCGACTCACTGACCACAGAGCGTGGCGACTTGCTCAAATTCGGTGTACCACAAATCAGGATTGATTCAGCGCCTTCCTTGCGCTCTGCTGCCACCAGATCAGCAACTGGCTCAGACCTTTCGGTCCAACGCCAATTGGCCAACAAGTGGGCCACCTTGGGCTTGGGATGTTCGGATGTGTTCACGACGTGCGATCTCGGAAGATAAAAACGGACGGATTATAAGCGAAATTTTGTCCAGCGCCGATGTGCAATTGTCGTATCGCACAAATCAGTGATGTTCAGCACAGGCGCGGCAACCCACAATGCCCAAGCACCCATAAAAAACAATAAGTCGCACATGGACAAAACTCTCGCCGCCGTCGACTGCCGCTGGCTGCTTTGGCTGTACGCCGTTATTCCTTTAAGCCTGGCCTGGATTCTGCTGGATATCGGTCTGGCCCAAGGCCGCATTCTGCATGACTACATCCCGACCGATCCGGCCAACTGGCCATTCTGGACCATTGTGTTCGGCTTGCCGCCCATCCTGCTGCTTCCCTTGCTATCGGTTTTGCTGGCTTGGGGGCTGACCAGCCATCAGCAGTACCCGCTGATCAGCATCATCATTCTGACGGTCTCTTTCCTGCACTACTACTTCGAAGGCTTTATCTGGCGTGGCGAGAATCCACACCGCCGACAATTGAGTTTCCGCCGCTAGTACACCTTAGCGAACCCGCTCCCAAACCGTGACCTCGGACAGGCTGTGCTGGAATTTGTGTTGTGTTTCACGAATCACAAATTCCAGTTTGCGTGGCTCGCCGACCTGAACAAAATGCTCGCCCAAGAGATCGCGGAGGCCATCCAAGGTAGTGTAGTTTTCGCCATCTTTCTTGAAGCCGCCAACCCACTCAGCCTTGGGTGTGTGTTCTTCCAGCCAGGTGTAAGGTGACGCCAGAACCAGCACGCCGCCCAGGTTGAGCCGTTCATGCACTTGACCGAGAAACTGCCCAGGATTGTAGAGGCGGTCGATCAGGTTAACCGCCATGATCAGGTCGTAACCAGTAAATTGCGGCTTCAGGTTGCAGGCGTCGCCCTGGTAGAAGGCAACTTTACCGGCGGTCTCGGCAAGGCCGTGCTCTTCTAATGTCGCAGTTCGGTAGGATACCAGCTCACCTTCTTCGGTCAGGGTATAGCGCAGCACACCCTGCTCAGCCATCTCGACGCCTTGGCTGACAAAACGGGCGGAAAAGTCGACACCCGTAACCTGGTCAAAATGTCGTGCCAGTTCGAAAGTGCCCCGACCCGATGCACAGCCCAGGTCAAGCGCACGATGCGCTGGTTTGTCGCCCATGGCAGCAATGCACAATTGCGCCATAGCTGCTGGAAAGTTAGCAACATTGAACCAGGTATCGCCGTAATGAAATTCCGCATACTCGGACATCTGCCGATCACTTTCATAGTAGGCATTGGGTTGTTTGACGGCTGAATGGCTGGACACGTAACGGAACCCCGCGTGCTGAAAGAAGTGGCGACGGAAGGCATAACGGGCGCTGCGCAGCGTTTCATTGCCACAAGACACCCATGAACCGCCCTTGATCAAGTTATGTTGGTTATCAAACGTTGGTGTGGTGAAATCGTCGTACAACGGATGTACGGCAAACCCATCATAGGGATAAGTCGGCGTTTCAGTCCATTGCCATACATTACCGACAACATCGAAAAAATCCCCCTGTGCAAACCAGTTGACCGGGCAAGAAGAAGCACCATGATCCAGTTGCAGATTGGCTTCTGCCGGTTCATCAGCGGAAACGTCACGGACCCCGGCCACATCATACAACCGGTACCATTCATCTTCGGTCGGCAGGCGTATCGGCTCACCGCTCAGTTCAGCCTTCCAGTTACAGAATGCCTTTGCCTCATGGTAGTTGACCTCTACAGGCCAGTCCCAACGCATCTCGACAACCTCAGTCATCAGGCGTAAACGCCACTCGGCGCCAGGTATCCAGAATGCCGGATGCTTGGCTTGGGCAAATTGCCGCCACTGCACGCCTTCTTCATTCCAGTAGGCATCAACGCCATAGCCCCCCGCCTGAACAAATTCGAGAAACTCAGCATTGGACACTAAATACCGACTGGCCTTGAAGTGCTCGACATGCGCGGTGCGAGAACCATACTCATTATCCCAGCCGTAAAAGGATGCATCGCGAGGCTTGCCCAGGTGTGTTATTCCCGCAGGTACATCAAGCAACCGGTTCTCTGGCGCCAAACCATGTTTAATACACGGTGCCCACTCTGGCTGTGGCTTGAGATACTCAAGCCGGTGCTGACGAATCAGCACGCTGGATGTCTCGAGGTGAATCAGCTCATGCTCAATACCCATGATGATCGGCCACCAGTCACTCTCCCAAGTAATCGGAAGCGCTAACGGCAACGTATCGATCAGTCGCAATACGGCCTCGCGGACCTGTCTGCGATACGCGTGCACTTCGCTAATGCTGGGCCAGTCATAATGCGTCTCATCGAGATCATCCCAGCTCATTTCATCCACGCCAACAGCAAAGATGGATTCCAAACGCGGATCGAGGCGTGCGGGTAGCAATTTGGCCAGCACCAACTTGTTGACGAAGAAAGTCGCGGTATGGCCGTAGTAGAAAATCAGCGGGTGACGCAATGGTATGGCTTTTTCGTAAAACGCCCGCTCATCGGCCAGTGTAGTGAACAGGGACTCATAGCAATCAGCAACGCAGGAAAAGTAGGCAGCTATCTCCGCTCGCTTGGTCTCCGGATCACCACAATCAAGTCTGGGAGTTCTGGGTAGCAAGCAGGTGTCAGCGGTAGGCACTTGTTGTTGAAGAATAGTCATTAGCTCAGACAGTCCTTGGCTGATATTGCAGGCACTTTTGTGTACAAAAGCGCGCTGAAATTCAGGGTATGTTAATCAGGCAAGCACACTATTATTCTTGCAGAAAGACTGCATAGCCTGATTGGTTCAGTGAGGATTATTGCTTATTTGCAAAGCGCCCAGCGACCAGTTTGGGCTGCTTTATGTTTCTTGCTGTGTAATGGCGTATTGGTTCCCAAGCCTATTTTAGCTCGGAATGCCACCTACTCGAACGTAACTGCATTCACATCCAGGGCTTTTTTAGTACTGGATATACATGGCTCTTCACCCAACATAGTGGGTAGCCCTTTATTTCCCCGCCGTTTTTGGTC
>REBY01000180.1 GCA_007692485.1 Pseudomonadaceae bacterium
GCGGTCTCCAAAACCGCAGGTTGGGGGTTCGATTCCCTCCTGGCCTGCCAGATTTTTCTGGCATAGCTAAACAGGACTGGATGATTCATGAGTACGAAGGTTGAAAACCACGATAGTCGCTTGGATACCATCAAGTGGGTATTGGTCACTGCTCTTGTAGTCGTCGGCGTAGTTGGTAACTACCTGTATTCCAGCGAGCCCGTCCTGTATCGCGCTATTGTCCTGATTGTGCTTGGAGCTATTGCAGGTTTGATTGCACTGCAGACCGCTAAAGGCAAGACGTTCTGGGCATTGCTGAAAGAAGCGCGCATCGAGATCCGCAAAGTAGTGTGGCCGACCCGGCCGGAAACTATCCAAACTACCCTGATCGTACTGGCTGTCGTACTGGTTATGGCATTGCTTCTTTGGGGCTTGGATACTCTCCTGGGTTGGATTATTTCTTTCTTTATTGGTTAAAGGTGCTCCGTGGCTAAGCGTTGGTACGTCGTACATGCCTATTCGGGTTACGAAAAGCATGTCATGCGCGCTCTTCATGAGCGTGTGAAGCTTGCCGGCATGGAGGATCTGTTCGGCGAAATTCTGGTGCCCACTGAAGAAGTGGTAGAAATGCGTAATGGCCAGAAGCGCAAAAGCGAACGCAAATTCTTTCCCGGCTATGTGCTGGTTCAGATGGATATGACAGAAGCATCCTGGCATTTGGTCAAGGATACTTCTCGCGTGCTCGGCTTTATTGGCGGCACTGCCGACAAGCCGGCACCGATCAGCGACAAGGAAGCGGATATCATTCTGCGCCGGGTTGCTGATGGTACCGACAAGCCGCGGCCGAAAACATTGTTTGAGCCGGGTGAAGTGGTACGTGTTACCGATGGGCCATTTGCCGATTTCAATGGCGTCGTCGAAGAAGTGAACTATGAGAAGAGCCGTGTTCAGGTGGCTGTTCTTATTTTTGGCCGCCCCACACCTGTGGAGCTCGAATTTAGCCAGGTAGAAAAGGGCTGAGTTCAACCGATCCCCTGAACCCTGCAGTGCTCTCGAGCGGTGCGGGGTTTTGTTGTCAGTGGGAATTATAGCTAAACCGGGGAGCCGCTCAGCGGCGTTTGCACCCAATGGAGAGTACTCATGGCGAAGAAGATTCAGGCTTACATCAAGCTGCAAGTCAAGGCCGGCCAGGCCAACCCGAGTCCGCCGGTAGGTCCGGCTCTGGGTCAACATGGCGTTAATATCATGGAATTCTGTAAGGCGTTCAATGCCAAGACCCAAGGCCTTGAGCCAGGTCTGCCGACGCCTGTGGTTATCACTGTATACGCTGATCGCAGCTTTACTTTTGAAACCAAAAGCCCGCCAGCTGCCGTCCTGCTGCTGAAAGCTGCAGGTCTGAAAAGCGGCTCGCCCCGCCCCAACAGCCAGAAAGTCGGCACCGTAACCCGTGCCCAACTGGAAGAAATCGTGCAGACCAAGCAGGCGGATCTGACCGCTGCTGATATGGATGCTGCCGTACGTACCATTGCTGGCTCCGCGCGCAGCATGGGTCTGAACGTGGAGGGTGTGTAAATGGCTAAGCTGAGCAAGCGTCAAAAGGCGATCAACGAAAAAGTGTCGCCAAACAAGGCCTACGGCTTTGAAGAAGCAGCTTCCCTGTTGGCCGAGGTTTCCAGCGTGAAGTTCACCGAGTCTTTTGACGTCGCTGTCAATCTCGGCGTTGATCCGCGTAAATCTGACCAAGTGGTACGTGGCGCTACCCTGTTGCCGCACGGTACGGGCAAGACTGTACGCGTTGCCGTCTTCACTCAGGGCGCCAATGCTGAAGCTGCTCTGGCAGCCGGCGCCGACAAGGTTGGCATGGATGATCTGGCCGCTG
This sequence comes from Pseudomonadaceae bacterium, assembly GCA_007692485.1. Classification (GTDB taxonomy): domain Bacteria; phylum Pseudomonadota; class Gammaproteobacteria; order Pseudomonadales; family Pseudomonadaceae; genus Halopseudomonas. Next base: position 1,859 of record REBY01000180.1, read on the forward strand.
AAATGAAAGCGGGCGACCTGAACTACGATGTGGTTATCGCATCACCGGATGCCATGCGTGTCGTGGGTCAGCTGGGTCAGCTGTTGGGTCCGCGTGGCCTGATGCCGAACCCGAAAGTCGGCACTGTTGCTGCTGACGTCGGTACTGCGGTGAAGAACGCCAAGGCTGGTCAGGTGCGTTACCGTACTGACAAAAACGGCATCATCCATTGCTCCGTTGGTAAGGTAGGCTTTGAGCCGGCCAAGCTGAAGGAAAATGTTGAAGCGTTGTTGGCCGACCTGAAAAAGGCCAAACCGTCTACGTCCAAGGGTGTTTACGTGCAGGGCGTTGCCCTTAGCACCACCATGGGCCCGGGTGTCAAGATTGACCAGGCTTCATTGGACGTTTAAGAATTCCGGCGCACCCGCGGGTGCGCCAAACCGATTGGGGTCCCTGTTATGCGGGGGCTGTCCAAGACCGTAGGCGGCGCGAGCCTTAAACCAACAGCCTACGCAGATGGTGCTCCCGATTCAGTACAGGCTGGATCAGACACCAAAACATGCCATCCGAAAGGGTGGTCAATGGTAAATCCAGGAGTGAAACCCGTGGCAATTAAGCTCGAAGACAAAAAGGCCATCGTCGCTGAAGTCAACGAAGCTGCTAAAGGTGCGCTGTCTGCCGTTGTGGCTGATGCCCGCGGTGTAAGCGTTGCTGCCATGACCGGGCTGCGCAAAGACGCACGCGAAGCTGGTGTCTACGTACGTGTTGTACGTAACACCCTGCTGCGCCGTGCAATTGAAGGTACGGATTACACCTGCCTTGAAGAAACCTTTGTCGGTCCTACCCTGATTGCATTCTCCAATGAACACCCGGGTGCCGCTGCGCGCCTGTTCAAGGAGTTTGCCAAAGGGCAGGACAAGTTCGAGATCAAGGCGGCTGCCTTTGAAGGCAACTTTATTGCAGCTAACGAAATCGACCGACTGGCAACGTTGCCGACCTACGACGAGGCCATCAGCCAGCTGATGAGCGTTATCCAAGGCGCTACCAGCAAGTTCGTTCGTACTTTGGCCGCAGTCCGCGATCAGAAGGAAGCCGAAGCAGCCTGATAGGTCTGCCTTTGCTTGCTTACACGCTATTAATGAAGATGGCCTGAGGGCTGTCCCCAATACAGGAATTTAGAGTCATGGCTCTGACCAACGAAGATATCATCAATGCAGTATCCGACATGTCTGTTATGCAGGTTGTTGAACTGATTTCAGCTATGGAAGAGAAGTTCGGCGTTTCTGCTGCTGCCGCTGTTGCTGCTGGCCCCGCTGCCGGCGCTGCTGCTGCTGAAGAGCAAACCGAATTCAACGTAATCCTGGCAGAAACTGGCGACAAGAAAGTCAACGTGATCAAAGCTGTTCGCGAACTGACTGGTCTGGGCCTGAAAGAAGCCAAGGCAATGGTTGACGGTGCACCGGCTACCATCAAGGAAGGCGTTTCCAAGGATGAAGCTGAAGCTGCTCAGAAAACTCTGGAAGAAGCAGGCGCCAAGGTTGAGCTCAAGTAATTCGAGCGATCTGGCGTTGACAGTCTGAGCTGAGGTTCAGATTGGTGGCTGGTGGCCTATGCGCCACCGGCCTTTTTCCGTTGTCGCAGGCATGGCTTGCGCAACAGCACCCCGCGGGGTGAGCAAACCGGAAGGGTTTGCACGCATTTTCAGGTTTGTCTTATCAGGCAAACCAATCAAGCAGGTGACCAAGCTGGGGAACGCTGATGGCTTACTCATATACTGAGAAAAAACGTATCCGCAAGGACTTTGGCAAACTGCCGCATGTTATGGACGTGCCCTATTTGCTGGCTATCCAGCTGGATTCCTATCGGGAATTCCTGCAGACGGATATGCCCAAGGAGCAAGTTCGCGACATCGGTTTGCATGCCGCCTTCAAATCTGTCTTCCCCATTATCAGCTATTCCGGTAATGCGGCGCTCGAATATGTCGGTTACCGGTTGGGTGACCCGGCTTTCGATGTCAAGGAATGTGTACTACGTGGCGTGACCTATGCGGTCCCGTTGCGCGTTAAAGTGCGCCTGATCATCTTTGATCGAGAGTCTTCCAACAAGGCGATCAAGGACATCAAGGAGCAGGAAGTCTACATGGGCGAGATGCCCCTGATGACCGAGAACGGTACCTTCGTTATCAATGGTACCGAGCGCGTTATCGTTTCCCAGTTGCACCGTAGCCCGGGCGTGTTTTTCGACCACGACCGCGGCAAGACGCACAGCTCCGGTAAGCTTTTGTACTCCGCCCGCGTGATTCCGTACCGTGGGTCGTGGCTGGATTTCGAATTCGATCCTAAAGATGCCGTGTTCGTACGTATCGACCGTCGCCGCAAGTTGCCTGCAACCGTATTGTTGCGCGCGCTGGGTTATCAGACGGACGAAGTGCTGGATATCTTCTATGACACCAACGTCTTCCAGGTGAAAGGTGAGAACCTTGAGCTGGAGCTGGTGCCCCAGCGTCTGCGTGGCGAGATAGCCACTTTGGACATCAAGGATGATAAGGGCAAGGTCATTGTCGAAAAAGGTCGTCGTATTACTGCGCGGCATATCAACCAGCTTGAGAAGGCCGGCATTACCAGCCTGGAAGTGCCTTACGATTACATTATTGGCCGTACCATCGCCAAGACTGTTGTGCATCCTTCCACTGGTGAGATTCTCGTCGAGTGCAATGCTGAAGCGACACCTGATGTCATTGCCAAGCTGGTCAAGGGTCAGGTCGCACGGTTCGAGACGTTGTACACCAACGATATCGACTGTGGTCCTTTTATCTCCGATACCCTGCGCATTGATAACACTACTACCCAGCTTGAAGCTCTGGTCGAAATCTATCGGATGATGCGTCCTGGCGAGCCGCCTACCAAGGATGCTGCCGAGACCCTGTTCGGCAACCTGTTTTTCAGTAGCGATCGTTACGATCTTTCAGCCGTAGGCCGGATGAAGTTCAATCGCCGAATAGGTCGCGATGAGATCGAAGGCGCTGGTGTTCTGAGCAAAGAAGATATCATCGAGGTCCTCAAGACCCTGGTGGGCATCCGTAACGGCAAGGGTGTGGTGGACGATATCGATCACCTTGGTAACCGTCGTGTTCGTTCAGTTGGTGAAATGGCCGAGAACCAGTTCCGTGTTGGCCTGGTGCGCGTCGAGCGCGCGGTCAAGGAACGTCTGTCCATGGCTGAGAGCGAAGGCTTGATGCCACAGGATCTGATCAACGCCAAGCCGGTTGCTGCCGCTGTTAAAGAGTTCTTCGGTTCCAGCCAGTTGTCACAGTTCATGGACCAGAACAACCCGCTCTCGGAGATCACGCACAAACGTCGTGTCTCGGCTCTTGGGCCAGGCGGTCTGACCCGCGAGCGTGCAGGCTTCGAAGTACGTGACGTACACCCGACTCACTATGGTCGTGTATGTCCTATCGAAACACCTGAAGGCCCGAACATTGGTCTGATCAACTCTCTTGCGACCTATGCCCGTACCAATCAGTACGGCTTCCTGGAAAGTCCTTTCCGTCGCGTGAAAGATGCGCTGGTAACCGATGAGATCGTGTTCCTGTCGGCAATCGAAGAGGGTGATCACGTCATCGCCCAGGCTAGCGCCAAGGTTGAAGACGGCCGTCTGACGGATGATCTGGTTGCTGTTCGTCACATGAACGAATTCACGGTCAAGGCACCGGAAGACGTTACCTTGATGGACGTGTCGCCGCGCCAGGTTGTATCGGTTGCTGCGTCGCTGATTCCGTTCCTCGAGCACGACGATGCCAACCGCGCCTTGATGGGTTCGAACATGCAGCGTCAGGCCGTACCGACGCTGCGCGCTGAGAAGCCGCTGGTAGGTACCGGGATGGAGCGCAACGTTGCGCG
>REBY01000114.1 GCA_007692485.1 Pseudomonadaceae bacterium
TGCGCGCCGATATCGGTGGCTTCACTGTCAATCACCGGGGCGCTGACGTGTGGTGCCAGCAGCTCGCGAATAGCGCTTTCCGGTTGCGCACCGTTGAAGCCTTCTACCGGCTGGCCGTCCTTGAAAAGAACGACCGTGGGTAGGCTGCGAATACCGAAGCGCTGAGTCAGGCCCGCATGCGCATCGCAGTCGACCTTGGCCAGCAGCATTTCCCCAGCAAAGCTCTCGGTAATTTTCGCCAGCACCGGCATCAAGGCCTTGCAGGGCGCACACCACTCAGCCCAGAAATCCACCAGTACCGGCTTGTGGTGCGAGTTCTCAATCACATAGCGGTCAAAGTCCGCTTCACTGACATCAAAAATATAGTCTGACATGCGTGGGGTCCGGTGCTGTAAATATGTGCTGAATAGTGAGGGCGGTGATGGGTTAAATCAAGCGGGGTGTTATTTAGCTCCCCCTCTCCGAAACGTCGGACCGCCCCTGCCCCTCTCCCGCGAGGGGAGAGGGGGAAGCAAGCCACGAGCACCGTTCTAACCAGCATCAACAGCTGGCATACAATGCCACCTGACGAAACTCCAATGGCTCACCCAAGTCTGGCCAGGTCTGACCGCTGAGCGTGGCAATCTTCTGGTAGTCGGGGCGCTCCAGGTGGCGCACGCGTGAATCTGCAATCAGGCATTGGCTGGCGCGGGCCTTGAACTGCTCGAGCAGCGGATAATTGTCACGGTCATATAACACGTCGGCGGCTAGCAGCAGGTCAAGCGGTTGGTCGACGGCAAAAAAATCGCCAGCAACCTGAATGTCTACCTGGTTAAGTTCGGCATTCAGTTGGCTGGCCTGTTGTGCCGCAGGGTCCAGATCACAAGCGATGCTGCTATGGGCGCCGGCCAGGGCGCAGGCAATGGCGACAATGCCGGAGCCCGATCCAAAGTCGAGGACCCGTTTGCCACGCACCTGCTCGGGGTGGTCGAGAATCCAGCGCGCCAGCGCCAACCCGCTGCCCCAGCAAAACCCCCAGTACGGAGGCTCATCCAGCAGTTGCTGGGTTTCTTCGCTGGCAAAAGCACGCTCCAGGTTGTCCGGGTCGAGCAGCCAGAGGCGGATTTCCGGTAGCCCGGGGAGGCTGCTCAGTTTGAGCCGCGCCTCCGGCAGGATCTGCTGCAGTCCGGCTTCGAGTTGGTTCTGCAGGGAAGTGGATGCCGCGTGCATGCATTAAACCTTGTGTTTGGCGGTTTTCTCGCCGATGTAAGTAGCTGCGGATTTTACCTCTTTTACCAATACGTGATGGTGTTGAGAAACTGATTAGTTGCACAAACTTTCGGTAGCCTGGTTGGCGCCAAGCTGTTCTGGACCGTTAGATGCCAGGGATGGCATCTACGAGCCTACAGGGAAGTATTTACGGCGTGTCCAGAACAGTTTGGTGCCAATCAGGCTAAAGCACCGAACGTGCTTAATCAGGTTTTCCTCAACACCAGCACCAACCCGGCCAATCAGCATTTATTCACCGCTCGCCAGCGGGTAAGATGGTGAAATACCCATTGGTTCAGGAAGCTTGCCATGCATTGCCCCTTTTGTGGTGCCGTTGACACCAAGGTGATTGACTCGCGGTTGGTCGCTGAAGGTGATCAGGTACGGCGCCGGCGTGAATGCCTGGCCTGTCAGGAGCGCTTTACTACCTTTGAAACCGCCGAGTTGGTCATGCCGCGGTTGATCAAGCAGGACGGTCGCCGGCAGCCCTTTGACGAGGACAAGCTGCGTGCCGGCATGCAGCGCGCGTTGGAAAAGCGTCCGGTCAGCGTCGAGGAAATCGAGGCCGGGATTGGTCGCATCAAGCACCAGTTGCGCGCCACTGGTGAGCGTGAAGTTAACGCCATGGTGGTGGGTGAGATGGTCATGGATGAGCTCAAACAGCTGGATGAGGTGGCTTATATCCGCTTCGCTTCAGTGTATCGGCGCTTCCAGGACCTGAACCAGTTCCGTGAGGAAATCGAGCGTTTGTCCCGCGGTGTGCAGCCGGATGAGTGACCAGCAGTGGATGTTGCGCGCGCTGCAGCTGGCACGGCAGGGCCTGTACTCCACCGAGCCGAATCCTCGGGTTGGCTGTGTGCTGGTGCGTGACGGGCAAGTAGTCGGTGAGGGCTGGCATGTACGCGCTGGTGAAGGTCATGCTGAGGTCAATGCGTTAGCGCAGGCGGGCGACCTGTCCCGGTGCGCTACGGCTTATGTCACGCTGGAACCTTGCAGTCATTTCGGCAAGACACCGCCGTGCGCCGATGCGCTGATCCGTGCCGGGGTCAGCCGCGTGGTGGTCGGCATGCAAGACCCCAATCCTCAGGTCGCAGGGCAGGGTCTCGCCCGGTTGCAGGCCGCAGGCATAGCGGTGACTAGCGGCGTGCAAGAAGCCGAAGCGCGGGCACTGAATCCCGGTTTTATCAAGCGTATGCAAACGGGGCTGCCCTGGGTGCGGCTGAAACTGGCGATGAGCCTGGACGGGCGCACCGCGATGGCCAGTGGCGAAAGTCAGTGGATAACCGGCCCGGCCGCGCGTGCTGATGTGCAGCGCTGGCGCGCCCGTAGCGGGGCGGTGATCAGTGGTGCCGACAGCGTGCTGCTGGATGATTCGGCACTCACCGTGCGTAGCGCGCAACTGGGGCTGCCGGCAGCGGAAGCGGCGCTGGCAGCTGAACGCCAGCCACTAAGGGTGCTGATTGATGGCCGTTTGCGCGTCCCTTTGAGCCAGCGGTTGTTTCAGTTGAACGGGCCAACGCTGGTCGCCAGCCTGAGTGACCAGCGGCAAGCCGAATATCAGGCCGCCGGCACAGAATTGTTGGCCTTGCCGAATGCGGATGCCAGCCAGGTGGATTTGCACGCCCTGCTGCAGCAGTTGGTGCAGCGAGGTTGTAACGAAGTATTGGTCGAGTCAGGTGCCCGTTTGGCTGGCGCTTTCTGGCAGGCCGGTCTGGTCGATGAGTTGCTGGTCTATATGGCCCCGCGCCTGCTTGGTAGCAGTGCGCGACCCTTGCTGGAGCTGCCTTTTGCGCAAATGAGCGAGGCGCAGGATGTGCATATCGAAGAGCTGCGCGCGGTAGGTAATGACTGGCTGATTCGCGCCCGACCTACGGCAAGTTGAGCCCTGGCGCAGGCGCAACAACACCGTCACTGACACACGGCGATACCGCAGGGGCAGCCAATAGCCTCCGGCTTGGGTATAATGCCGCGTTTTCCATCTTCTGCGAGCAATCAGCCTATGTTCACTGGCATCATTGAAGCTGTTGGCCAGATTCAGCGCATGCAGCCGCGCGGCGGCGATGTGCGTCTTTATGTTAAGACCGGCAAGCTGGATCTGGCAGACGTCAAGCTAGGTGACAGTATCGCGGTCAATGGCGTCTGTCTGACCGCCGTCGAGTTGCCGGGTGATGGCTTCTGGGCTGATGTCAGCCAGGAAACCATCCGCCGCAGCGCGTTGAGTAACCTCAAGGAAGGCAGCCGGGTCAATCTGGAGAAGGCCCTGACGCCCGCTTCACGGTTGGGCGGCCACCTGGTCAGCGGTCATGTCGATGGGGTTGGCAAGGTGCTGTCGCTGGAGCAGGATGCGCGCTCCTGGCATTTTCGCATCGAAGCGCCGGCTAATCTGGCCAAGTACATTGCCGAGAAAGGCTCGATTACCGTCGATGGCATCAGTCTCACGGTAAACGCCGTGGAAGGTGCTATCTTTCATTTGAATATCGTGCCACACACCATGCAGGAAACTGTCATGGGTGATTATCAGCCCGGTACCACGGTGAACCTGGAAGTGGATGTGATTGCACGTTATCTGGAACGCCTGTTGCTGGGCGACAAAGCCGCCGAGCCGAGTGCCGAGAGCAATATCAGTATGGCCTTTCTGGCCGATAACGGCTTCCTCAAGTCCTGATCAAGGTGCCCGGGAGGGCCGCATGCAGCTGAACAGTATCGAAGAAATCATTGAAGACATTCGCGCCGGTAAAATGGTCATCCTGATGGATGATGAAGACCGCGAGAATGAAGGCGACCTGATCATGGCCGCACAGGCAGTACAGCCTGAGCACATTAATTTTATGGCGCGTTTTGGGCGTGGCCTGATCTGTATGCCGATGAGTCTCGAGCGTTGCGAACGTCTTCAACTGCCCCTCATGGTGCAGCGTAACGGTTCCGGTTTTGGTACCAAGTTTACCGTCTCGATTGAAGCGGCAGTCGGTGTCAGTACCGGCATTTCCGCCGGCGACCGCGCGCGCACAGTACAAGCGGCTGCGGCCCCTGGTGCTGAGGCCAAGGATATCGTCAGCCCCGGTCATATCTTCCCGTTGATGTCGCAGCCAGGTGGCGTGCTGGCACGAGCCGGGCACACTGAAGCCTCGTGTGACCTGGCGCGTATGGGTGGCTTCGAGGAAGCGGCGGTGATTTGCGAGATCATGAACGAAGACGGCACTATGTCGCGCCGCCCCGAGCTGGAGGCCTTTGCCGAAGAGCACGGGCTGAAGATCGGGACCATTGCTGACCTGATTCATTACCGTCTGCTCAATGAGCGCACTGTGCAGCGGGTCTCCGAGCAGACCCTGACCAGCGAGCTGGGCACCTTCCACCTGATTGCCTATCGCGACAGTCTGGAAGGCCTGATTCATCTGGCGCTGACCCAGGGCGAGATCAACTCGGAAGAGCCGACACTGGTGCGGGTACACAATATCGACCCGCTGCGCGATCTGTTGATGGTGCAGGAGCCGGGACGCTGGAGCTTGCAGGACGCGATGAAAAAAGTGGCTGCCGATGGCAGTGGCGTCGTCTTGCTGCTGGGTAACCATATTGATAGTGACGGCCTGCTCAACCATGTGCGCAAGCTGTCCGGCGAAGACGTCCCGGCGGCCCGCCGCCCAGCCACCTACAATACCGTAGGCGCGGGTTCACAGATTCTACGTGACCTAGGTGTGCGCAAGATGCGCCTGCTGTCCACGCCGATGAAGTTCAATGCCATATCCGGTTTCGACCTGGAAGTAGTAGAATACTTGCCACGTCAGTAAATGCACCCCGGCGGCGCTTGCACGTGCCGCCCGTTCTTTAAATTTCAGAGAGACTTGTCATGACTGCAATCCGTACCATCGAAGGCGATTTTGTTGCCGTAGAAGGCCGCTATGCACTGGTGGTTGGCCGCTTCAACAGCTTTGTGGTTGAAAGCCTGCTGGCCGGCGCCCTGGATACCCTCAAACGCCACGGCGTGAAAGACGAAAACATCACTATCGTACGCGTACCTGGTGCTTTCGAAATGCCGCTGATGGTGAAGAAAGTGGCCGAGCTCAAGCAGTATGACGCCATCGTCGCCCTGGGTGCCGTCATCCGTGGTGGCACGCCGCACTTTGAATATGTTGCCGGCGAGTGCGTCAAGGGGCTGGGTGTGGTCTCTCTGGAATACGGCGTACCGGTTGCTTTCGGCGTATTGACCGTCGACAGCATCGAGCAGGCCATCGAGCGTTCCGGTACCAAGGCGGGTAACAAGGGTGCTGAAGCGACGCTGTCCGCGATTGAAATGGTCAGTGCGATCAAACAGCTGGGGGCTTGAGTGAGCGAGCAGCAGGCACGACCGGGCCGCTCCGGTCAACCCAAGCCATCTGCCCGGCGCAAGGCGCGCAGCTTTGCCATGCAGGCGCTATATGCCTGGCAAATGGCTGACCTGCCGATCCATGAACTGGTCGCCCAGTTTTTGGTCGACAACGATTTCAGCAAAGTCGATGAGGTCTATTTCCGTGAGTTGGTCAGTGGTGTGCCGGCACACCTGGATGTGATCGATACGCACCTTGGTGATGTCCTTGACCGCCCGCTCAAGGAGCTGGACCCGGTTGAGCTGGCGATTTTGCGGCTCGGCGTGTTCGAGCTGACCCAGCGCATTGATGTGCCTTACCGTGTGGTGATCAACGAAGGCATCGAGCTGGCCAAGACCTTCGGCGCCACCGACGGTCACAAGTACGTCAATGGTATTCTCGACAAGCTGGCGCCGCGTCTGCGTAGCGTGGAGTTCAACGCGCCACGCCGGGGTTAATGCGCAATGAGCCAGGACGGCCCATCTGCCAGCGGTGAATTTGAACTGATTCGCCGCTACTTCCAGCAAGCCGCCTTGACGGCGGCGGCGCCTGATCAGTTGCCGCTGCTGGGTATCGGTGATGATGCCGCGCTGCTGCAGCTTGATCCAAGCCAGCAGCTGGTTATCTCCACCGATAGCCAGGTGCTGGGCGTGCACTTTCCGCATCGCTATAAAGCGGCTGATATTGCCTATCGGGGCCTGGCCGCGGCGGTCAGTGACCTGGCCGCCATGGGCGCCGCACCTCTCGGCTTTACCCTCGCTCTGACGTTGCCAGAGGCTGACGCCGGATGGCTGGCTGACTTTGCCAGTGGTCTGGCGGATGCCGCCCAGGACCATCACATTAATCTGATTGGCGGGGATACCACCCGTGGTCCTCTCAACCTCGGCTTTACCGTGCTCGGCCAGGTCCCGGCCGGGCAGGCACTGCAGCGCAGTGCTGCCCAGCCGGGTGAGCTGCTGTGTGTTGGCGGCGTTTTGGGTGATGGCGGCGCCGGCCTGCAGCTGGCACTGAATAAGCCCTTGCCCGATGCGTTGGATCAGACGCAACGCGATTATCTGCTGCAACGCTTCTGGCGCCCACGCGCGCAACTGGCGCTGGGTGTTGCCCTGCGCGGCTGCGCCAGTGCCGCGCTGGATATTTCCGATGGGCTGCTGGCGGATGCTACTCACCTGGCCGCAGCCAGCGGCGTCGCCCTGCATATCGAGCAGTCATCTCTGCCTGCGTCGGTAGCCTTGCAGGCCTGGCCAGCGGCTGTCCGTAATGACTGGATGCTGCGCGCCGGGGATGACTACTGCTTGCTGTTCACTCTGCCTGCCGCCATGCTGCAAAGCTTGCGCACCCTCTATCCGGATGTGCAGGTGATCGGCAAGGTCCATACTGGCAGTGGTGTCTGGCTGGATAGCGGGCAAGGGCTGCAAGCCGTCAGCGGATCAGCCGGTTATCAACATTTTACCCCCTCTTCAGCAGGAGCTGACGATGAGTAACACACCTAACGGGCAGCCCCATGCCCCCGCTTCGGTATGGCGTAATCCGGTACATTTTCTTGCTTTCGGTTTTGGTAGCGGCGCCATTGCCAAGGCACCGGGCACCTGGGGCACGCTGGCGGCGGTGCCCTTTGTATTGCTCTGGCAACAACTGCCCCTGGCTGGCTATATCGCTGTACTGGTGGTTACCACTTTGGTCGGTATCTGGCTGTGTGATCGCACGGCCAAGGATCTGGGCGTGCATGACCATGGCGGCATCGTCTGGGACGAGTTTGTCGGCCTTTGGCTAACCATGCTATTGGCGCCGCCGGGTTGGGGCTGGCTGCTGGCTGGTTTCCTGCTGTTCCGACTGTTTGATATCTGGAAGCCCTGGCCGATTGGTTGGGTTGATCGCCGGGTGGGCGGTGGCCTGGGCATCATGCTGGATGACCTGATTGCCGGGGTAATGGCACTGGTGGTCTTGCTGCTGGCAGAATGGCTGCTAATCTTGATCTGATAACGGCCACTGGGCCTCTGCTGAGACTTCCTGATGAAGCACGTTAAAGGCGGTGTATTGCTGTTGGGGTTACTGTGGCTGTCAATGGTGGTGCATGCCGACCCGACGGTGCGGGTGGTCGGCCTGTTCAGCAGTGCGGTGGTTGTCAACATTGATGGTCAGCGCCAGATGCTGCGTGTCGGCCAGCCAGCGGTCAAGGGGGTCGAGCTGGTCAGTGCTGACAGTCGCAGTGCAACCCTGCGCATTAACGCAGCGGTCCAGGGGGTCGAGCTGGTCAGTGCTGACAGTCGCAGTGCAACCCTGCGCATTAACGGCCGCGAGCGGGTGCTGGGGCTGGAGCGCGATTATAGCGAAGGCTTTGCCGCGCCTGAGCGGCAAACTGTCAGCATCGGCCGTACTCAGGGCGGTCACTTTCGCACAACCGGCTCGATCAACGGCCATAACGTACAGTTTATGGTGGATACCGGTGCGACCAGCGTGGCGATGAACTCGCAGCAGGCCGAGCGCATGGGGCTCAACTACCGTGGCGGCAGAACGGTGCAGGCTACTACCGCCAGTGGCCATGTACCGGGATACCTGGTGACGCTGGATCGAGTGCGAATCGGCGATATCGAGCTGACCCGGGTAGAGGGTCTGGTGCTGGAAGGTGGCTTTCCTACCGAGGTACTGCTTGGCAACAGCTTTCTCAGCCGCTTGCGCATGGATGACCGTGGTTCGGTCTTGATTCTTGAGCGGCGTTACTGAGCGCATCGCGTTTTACTCGCACATCCGGTCACCATTCAACGTCGCCGCCAGCGCCGACTCCTGCTAAGATAGCGGCCCTTTTGCAAATGCTGCGGCTCACAGGAGTTCGGTGTGGCGGTTAATTATATTGCCTCGTCCCAGTTGCCTACCCAATGGGGTACTTTCACCATGCACGGCTTCCTGGAAGAGGAATCCGGCAAAGAACACGTTGTGCTGACCATGGGCGATGTGGCCGACGGCAAGCCGGTGCTTGGCCGTTTGCATTCCGAGTGCCTGACCGGCGATGCGCTGTTCAGCTTGCGCTGTGATTGCGGCTTCCAGCTGGAAGCGGCGCTGGCCGCGATAGCCGCCGAAGGTCGTGGTGCGCTGTTCTATTTGCGTCAGGAAGGCCGTGGTATTGGTTTGATGAACAAAATCCGTGCTTATAACCTGCAAGATGGCGGTGCCGATACCGTAGAAGCCAATGAGCGGCTCGGGTTTGGCGCTGATCAGCGCGACTACGCTATTTGCCAGCCGATGCTCGCGCATCTTGGTATTACCAGCCTGAAGCTGCTGACCAACAACCCGCGCAAGGTTAAGGCACTGGAAGGTTTCGGCATTGAAATCGCCCAGCGTCTGCCGCTAGAGTTCGGGCGCAACCCCCACAACAGCAAGTACCTGGCAACCAAGGCCGGCAAGCTCGGCCACATGCTGGGTAACCTGCATCAAGCGGAGGCAGATTGATCATGGATCCTGCAGTCAACTGGAAAGCCTTGCAACGCAACTGGCGTATGCAAACCGTCGTCTCCCTGATTTTGCCGATTGCCCTGGTCTGGCTGTTGCGTGACAGCTCGGGTTCCTGGGAGGAAGCGGCCATTCCCCTGTTTGTGCTAGGGCTGGCTAGCATGTTTCTTACCCTCTGGCGCTTCAGCCCCTACAAACGGGCCTTGGTCGCTGTTGATAAGCTGGGTGATCCGGCCGCGGCTGACGCCGAGCCAACCTGGGCTAGCCTGCATCACCAGCAAATGCTCGGTCTGCTGAATGCCAAGATTCCTGGCTGGATCGGCATGCTGCACTTTGTCTGTACCGGTGAGCTGACGCCGCTGATCCTGTTGGTACTGGCGAGCCAAGGCTTGCTGCTGCTCTATCGCCCGCCCAGCGCCTGGGTCAACGCGAGCCAGCCCTGATGCGTGGCTGGCTGCTCGCCGGCCTGTTGCTCCTGGTTCAGCCTGGTGTAGCCGCCGAGCGGGTGGTCAGCCTGGCCCCCTTTCTGACCGACCTGATGTTGCAGCTGGATGCCAGTGAGCGCCTGGTCGGTATCATGGATGACAATCAACGCGCACCGGAGCTGCCGGAGGTGCCCCGCGTCGGCGGTTATCAGACCCTGTCAGCCGAACGTATTGTTGCCCAAAATCCTGATTTGATTCTGGCCTGGCCATCCGGCAATTCAGCGCAACTGCTCGCCCAACTGGAAGATTGGGGGCTTCGCGTCGAGCGCTTTGAGCCCCAGCGGCTGGAGGATATCGACCAATTGGTGCGTGAGTTAGGCGAATTGCTGGGTATCACCGCGACCACCGAGCAGTTATTGGATGACTATCAGCGTGAACTGACCGCGCTGCAGCGCCCCATCACGGATGACTCGCCCCGGGTATTTATCCAGCTGTGGGATGACCCTATCTACACCATCAGTGACCAGCAGTTGTTGGGTGATGCACTGCGCCACTGCGGCGCGCGCAATGTGTTTGCCGACTTGACTATCCTTGCCCCGCAAGTGGGCCGTGAGAGCGTCATTGCGGCTGACCCGGATATCATTCTGCTGTTTTCCAGTGAGGCGCACAAGGATCACCCCTGGCATCAACGCTGGCGCCAATTTCCCCACATGCGTGCGGTACGTAATCAGCGCTTGCATGTGATGGATGGCGACACGCTGGTGCGGCCGACGCCGGGGATTGTGCAGGGTCTGAGAGCGCTGTGTGAGGTTGTCTGGGGGGATATTGAGGTGAGTGCAAACTCGTCAGATTAACTGGCGAGCGCACTTTGCTGTGCTCGCCAGTCATCCTTGGTTTGGGGTTTAGAGTTGTGGAGTCCAGGTCAGGCTGAGGCGGGCGTTGAAGCGCTCTTCGCGGTACCCGAGGTTGTCACCGTTAAAGTTGTAGTTGGCCAGGCTGTAATCTTTGTCCAGCAAGTTGCTGAGCTTCAGGTCCCAACGCAGTTCAGGCGTCATCCGCCAGTTGGCGCGCGCTTCGGCAGTGGCAAAGCCGGATATCTTCTGGTCGTTACTCGCATCGTTATAGCGCTGGCTGTTGGCAATCACGCTGAAACCGAGTCCAACCGTGTTGAATTGACGGTCAGTGTCCAGGCTAAGCAGCCGCTTTGGTCGGCGCGGTAGCTGGTGGCCAGTCGACCGATCGCGCGGATCGAGCCAGGTGGCGGATATCTGCGTATCCCAGTCATACAGGTTGCGGCCAGCACTCAGCTCGAGGCCGTGAATGCGCGCCCGGCTGATATTCTGCGCGACAAAGGCGGGGTCCAGCAGAATAAGGTCATCAATATCGGTACGGAACAGGGCTGCTTGCAGCTGGGTTGCTTGGAACAGGCCGCGCCACTGAAGCTCATAGCTTTTTGAGGTTTCCGCGTTCAGGTCGGGGTTACCGCCAAAGGCATTATAAAGGTCGTTGAAGGTGGGGGCGCGGAAGCCTTCGCCATAAGAGGCGACCACTTGCTGGTTATCGGCAACCGGGATGATCAGGGCGGCATTGAAGGTGTTTTGAGTGCCGAATTGCTGATTCTTGTCGTGCCGCCAGCCTAGCTCGGTACTCAGGTTGTCAGTTGTAAAGCTGTGCTGAACAAAGGCGGCTCTGTTGTAGCGCTCGGTCTTGTCGTAATCGCTGTCTGCACGCAAGCGATCCTCATACCAGTCAAGGCCAGCTTGCAGGCTGTGCTGATTGTTCAGTTGCAGGGTGTTCAACCAGCTGGCCGAGTCGCGATAGGTATTGAAGGTAAAATCAAAGAAGTCATAACTGCTGTCGCGCTTGTCTTCCGCATGACCGGCCTCGAGACGGGTGGTCCAGGCGGGGTTGACTCGCCACTGCGCATGCGCAGCCACGGTGCTCAGACTGAAGTCGTCTTCTGGGTTGCCGCCAAGGTCATATTCAGTATTGCCGCGCTGGTCCAAAACGCGAATGCCGGCCTCAATGTCATTATTGAATTGATGGATCAAGCTGGCGTTAATGGCCCTGTTGCGAAAACCGTCACGGTCACCATCGCCATCAGCACTGTGCCGAGTACGGTCGAATCCGGCGGTTTCGTTCAGGCTGGCGCCGAGGTCAAACCGCGTTTGCTGGTTGCCACCAGATAAGCCCAGATGCCGGGTATAGGTTTGGTTGCGACCAACGCCAAAGCTGGCACGTGGCTGCAAGCCTGCTTGACCCTGACGGGTAAAGATCTGTACGACCCCGCCAATGGCATCAGACCCATATACCGCCGAGCGCGGGCCACGCAGAACTTCGATACGCTCGATCTGATCAACGCTGAGAAACTCCAGGCTAGGCTGGCCGGCGGAGGCACTATCAATGCGCTGACCATCGACCAGAACCAGACTCTGGGTTGCACCCGTACCACGCAGTGAGAGGCTGGTCAGGCTGCCAGGGCCGCCATTGCTGGTAATGGATATGCCAGGCACCCGACGCAGCAGATCGGTCACGTTGCTGGCCTGAAGGCGCTCGATATCATCGCGGGTGAAAACGGTCATTGCCGCTGGCGTGCTGGTTACTGGCTGCTCCACGCGTGAGGCGGTAATAACAGTATCGGGAAGTTGATCGACCGGCTCGTTGGCTTGCGCAATGCTGGTGGCCAGGAGTGCTGGTACCAGGAAAAAATAGTTCTTCATTCTGAATCCTCAAAAGTAATGCTTTTGAGGAGGGCGGGGAGTCAGGGAACGCTGACGGCAGAACAGAGGGCCACAGACCGTTACGCCGACCGGTGACGCCCTCCGCGACACCTCAGCAATGCAGAGTTCAGACCTATGGCCATGGTCTCTGCTTCACACTGGGCCGGTCTCCGGGCTCGGGATACAAATGACATCGCCTTCCCGTGCAAAGCACAGTGGCGTGAATGATGTCACCGACAGGCCGTGGCCTGCGATCCCTTACCGTTGCGGGGGCAGCGTCGGGTTTGCACCGACTTCCCGTTTCACCCGCCGGTCGTTTGACCGGTCGGGCACCCAGTGTGACTGGAAGCGGTGGGATTTTGGGCGCTGGCGTCCCGGGGGTCAAGTCTGCTGTGTCAGTGTTGCTCGAGGCGCAAACGGATCTGGCGTTCGATACCGGTCGCATCCAGGCCACAGTCGGCCAGCATCTCGGTTGGCTTGGCGTGCTCGGTATATTCGTCAGGAAGGCCGAGATTGAGCACCGGGATACGCATGCCCTGGGCCAGCAACCACTCGTTGACTGCACTGCCAGCGCCGCCCATCACTGCGTTTTCTTCCAGGGTTACCAGTAGGTCATGGCTGGCAGCCAGGCGGAGAATCAGCTCCGTATCCAGCGGTTTAACGAAGCGCATATTGGCCACGCTGGCATTCAATGCTTCGGCGGCCTTTAGTGCGTTGGCGTGTAAGGTGCCAAAGCACAGAATGGCCACCTTTTCACCCTGGCGCGTTTGTACACCACGCCCGATGGGCAGCGGGTCCAGTGCCGGTTCCACGGCTACACCGGGGCCGGTGCCACGGGGGTAGCGCACAGCGGCGGGGCCATTGTGCAAGTAGCCGGTAGTCAGCATTTGCCGGGTCTCGTTTTCGTCCGCTGGCGCCATGATCAGCATATTCGGCAGGCAGCGCAGGTAAGACAGATCGAAGCTACCAGCATGGGTTGGGCCGTCTTCACCCACCAGGCCGGCGCGGTCGATGGCAAAGAGCACATCCAGGTTCTGTACCGCGACATCATGGATCAGTTGATCATAGGCGCGCTGCAGGAAGGTGGAGTAGATCGCCACGACCGGTTTGGCGCCTTCGCAGGCCATGCCGGCAGCCAGGGTCACGGCGTGCTGCTCGGCAATCGCCACGTCAAAATAGCGCTCAGGGAAACGTTCGCTGAAAGCCACCAGGTCCGAGCCTTCCTTCATCGCCGGGGTAATACCGATCAAGCGATGATCCGTGCTGGCCATATCGCACAGCCACTGGCCAAACACGCTAGAAAATTTGACCTTGCTAGCGGGGCGGCTGGCAACCGGGTTGGGTTCCAGCTTGGTAATGGCGTGGTAGCCGATCGGATCTTCCTCGGCCGGGGCAAAGCCCTTGCCCTTGCGTGTCACGACATGCAGGAACTGCGGCCCCTTGCGCTCACGCAGATTACGCAGCGTAGTCACCAGGGTTTCCAGGTCATGGCCGTCAATCGGGCCGATATAGTTCCAGCCGAGTTCCTCGAACAGGGTGCCGGGGACCAACATACCCTTGGCGTGCTCCTCGGTCTTGCGCGCCAGCTCCCAGGCTTTGGGGATTTTCGACAGCACTTTTTTGCTGCCCTCGCGCATATGTGCATAGGTCGAGCTGGAGAGGATCTTCGCCAGATAATTCGACATGCCGCCGACATTGCGCGAAATCGACATGTCATTGTCATTCAGAATCACCAGCATGTCGGCTTCGACATCGGCAGCGTGATTCAGCGCCTCGAAGGCCATACCGGCGGTCAGGGCGCCATCACCAATGACGGCCACACTGTGCCGCTCGATACCTTGCAGACGCGAAGCCAGCGCCATGCCCAGCGCAGCACTGATCGAGGTGCTGGAATGGCCGACGCCAAAGGTGTCATAGGGGCTTTCCGCGCGACGTGGGAAGGCGGCCAGGCCGTTCTTCTGCCGCAGGGTGCTCATCTGCTCGCGCCGGCCGGTCAGTATCTTGTGCGGGTAGGCCTGATGACCCACATCCCAGACCAGGCGGTCTTCTGGCGTTTCATAAATATAATGCAGTGCGATGGTCAGCTCGATCACGCCGAGGCCGGCACCAAAATGGCCACCGGTTTGGCCTACAGTCCACAACAGATAAGCACGCAGCTCATCGGCCAGCGCGGGCAGCAGTTCGCTATCCAGCGCACGCAGGGCTGCGGTGTCATCAAGGCTGTCCAGCAGCGGGGTGCTGGGCCGAGTGCGTGGAATATCGTGAAAGGTCGTGGGCATCAAACAGGGCCTTGGGCGCCGATCGGCGGGGCAGAATTAAAACGGCAGTTTAACTGATTGGCTGGCATTGCCCAATACTGTGACAGCATGGCATGAAGTATGGGGTGAAGTCTGACCGATCTGTATCAATGGTTATCCGAGTACAGAGCGTACAGTGGCTGGCTGTTTCTCAGGCCCTGAATGACGATATAGCTGTCCGAAGGACAGGCAATAACGCCGCCCCGCTCTGTTATCTGCTGGCAATGGCTGGGAATTCCAGATGGAAACAGGTCTGCCCGTCGGCCGAGGTACACCAAATACGACCATTATGCGCTTTGACAATGGCTGCGGCGATGGCAAGACCAAGCCCGGCATTGTTCGGTGTTCCTTCGTGACGAGCGCTGTCGGCCCGGTAAAAGCGATCAAACAAACGGCTCAAATGATGGGGCTCAATGGTCTCGCCGGGATTTGCAATGGTTAGCTGAACGCCTTCTTGTGCACTGTTTAGGCTGATGCGGATGGTTTTCCCCGACGGCGTGTAGCGCAGGGCATTGGATAGCAGGTTGCTGATCACGCGGGCAATCAACAGGGGGTCGCCCTGGATATTGCCCCTGCCGGTCAGCTCGATAGCAATTTCTTTGTCGTCGGCGAGAATCTGGTAATAGTCGAGCTGCTTGGTAATCAGGTCGTGCAATGCCAGCGTTTGCGGGCGGACCGGGGTCAGGCCGTTATCGGATTTAGCCAGAAACAGCATGTCATCAATCATACGGGACAGGTGTTTCAATTCTTCCAGGTTGGAGTGCAGGTTGTTGGCATAGGTTGCCATATCGCGCTCGCGGGTCAGCACAACTTCGGTCTGGGTCATCATATTGCTCACCGGTGTACGCATTTCGTGGGCGATATCGGCGGAAAAGTTCGACATACGCGCAAACGCATCTTCCAGACGAGCCAGCATGGCATTGAATGAGTTGACCATAGGTACCAGTTCAGCGGGAACGCCACTGATATCCATACGTTCACTCAATGAGCGTGCCGACATGGAGGCTACCCGGCGGGTGATTTTGCGCAGAGGCTGAAGGCCACTGCGCGCCACCAGCCAGCCCAAAGCGGCACTGGCCAAGGCGCAGAGTAGCAAGCCAGCCCATAGCCAGTGCAGCAGTGAGCGAAAGAACAGGGTGTGGGTGGTAATGTCCAGCGCCAACACCACGGTCAGGGTTTCATCTGCAACCTCGGCGCGGGTCATGGCGCCGCGGAAGAAGCTGTTTTCTTCTTGCCAGGTCCAGTGTTCGTCGTGGTTGTCCGGAGGATAGCTGGGGGGTAAGTCGGCATCCGGCGGCTCAGCAAACAGAATTCGCTCATCAGCGCCCAGAATCACCGCACGCAATGTTTCGTGCGCGCCCAGCATGGCGTGCAATTGTGGACGCAGGTTCTCCAGTTCGGCTGAACCTGGGTAAAACTCCAGCAGGCTATGGATAGAGTGGATCTTTTCCTGCAGGGTGTGCTGGTCGAGCTCTTCGAAATGATGCTTGCTGAGCAGATAAAAGCCGGTAGCGGTGAGAAAAATCACTGCTGTGGCTGCCAGCATGAAGGCCAGGCCTATCCGCAGGGTCAATGACATGCGCGCGATCAGTCTACGCATGGGTCGTCCAGCATATAGCCCATGCCACGCGCAGTCTGGATCAGCTTGACCTCGAAATCATCATCAATCTTTGCCCGCAGGCGGCGGATAGCGACCTCAATCACGTTGGTATCGCTGTCGAAATTCATATCCCAGACTTGGGAAGCGATCAGCGACTTCGAGAGGATTTCGCCCGGCCGGCGGAGAAAAAGCTCCAGCAAGGCAAACTCTTTGGCGGTCAGGTCTATGCGCTTGCCGCCCCGGCTGGCACGGCGTTTGAGCAGGTCAATTTCCAGATCGGCCACCTGCAGGGCGGTTTGCACGGGAACGGCATTGCCGCGGCGCAGCAGGCTGCGCACGCGGGCAAGCAATTCAGAAAAGGCAAAAGGTTTTACCAGGTAGTCATCGGCACCCAGTTCCAGGCCTTTGACCCGGTCGGCGACGCTGTCGCGGGCGGTAAGAAACAGCACCGGGATTGTCTGTCCGGCGGCACGCAAGGCGGCCAGCACTTCCCAGCCGTCCAGACCGGGCAGCATGACGTCGAGTATCAGCAAGTCGTAGTTTGCGGTCAGGGCATTGTGCAGCGCATCCGTGCCATTGGTGGCCAGGTCAGTATTAAATCCGGCTTCAATCAGCCCTTGTTGCAGGTAGGCACCGGTTTTGCCTTCGTCTTCGACAACCAGAATTTTCATCCATCAACCCTCAGTACACTGGGTGAGCTTGGCTCAGGTGTCAGTCTACGCCTGAATAGCCGGTCTGAAAGCTGCCCTGCCCAAGCTTACAAAAATGTAATGCATGCTTCAGCAAGATGACAGGCAGATAAGCAGATCATGTTGGCTATGACTAACAAACCCATGTGATTTCATCGAGGTAGCTGGCATGAAAGCAGCAGTTCGAACCTTTTGGCCTGCCATTATGCTGATGAGCATGGTGCCCGTGCATGGCATGGCTGCCGACCCTGCAGACGCCTCTGCACCCGTGGCTGACCAAGAGTACCACTCTCCGCTGGCGGGTTATCAGCGCTGGCAATATCAGCCGCCCGGTGACTGGCGTGCCGCAAATGACAAGGTGGCTGAGATTGGTGGCTGGCAGGCTTATGCCGCCGAGGTCTGGGAGGCTTCGCAGCAGTCTGCGTCGGAGGCCGACGCAGCGGAAGATGCCGGCCACCATGGCAACCATTAAGGAGCGTTAACCATGCATGTTTCTGGCATACGACGGTTGCTGGTGTTGGTTTGCCTGCCGGTGATTCTGGCAGGCTGTGCCAGCCTGGCGCCAGACCAGTCGCTAGAGCGGGTCTCTCAGGCCAGCACGACTTTGACCGATGGGCACAGTCTTAAATTTGTCGAGAATCGCGCTGATCCGGTGGCCAAAGAGCACATAGATTCCCTGCTGGCTGACCCGCTTACGCTGGAAGCCGCCGTTGAAATTGCATTGTTGAACAGCCCTGGGCTTCAGGCGAGTTTGTTCGATTTGGGCATTGCCGACGCTGAGCGCGTACAAGCCAGCCGCTTGCCCAATCCGGGTTTTTCCATTGGCCGTTATACCCAAGGCAGCGAGGTAGAGTGGGAGCGCGGCTTGCACTTGAACCTAGCGCGTCTGATTAGTTTGCCGATGACGCAGCGCATCGCCGCAGGGCAATCAGAGCAAGTGGAGCGCGAGGTCAGTCTGACAGTGATGCGCTTGGCCACCGAAGCCCGCATCGCCTGGTATCGCGCCGTCGCTGCTGAACAGAGCCTCGCTTACAGCAAGCAGGTCATGGAAGCAGCCGATGCCGCTGCGGAGCTGGCACGGCGCATGGCCGGGGTGGGGAATTTCAATGCCTTGCAGCAAGCGCGGGAACAGACGTTCTATGCAGATGCAGCGCTGGGCCTGTTGCAGGCTGAGCGTGAGCGCACGGCCAGCCGTGAGGCGCTGATCCGGACCTTGGGCCTATGGGGTGATCAGCTCGAGTTTGCTTTGCCCCAGCGCCTGCCGGATCTGCCAGAGGAGGCGCTGGCCCAGCCGGAGATTGAGCGTCAGGCCATGGCCAGCCGACTGGATGTGCAAGCGGCGCAGCTTAACACCACACGGATGGCCGACGCGTTAAGTTTGGGTCGGGCAACCCGGTTTATCAATGTGCTGGAGTTGGGGCTGGAGCACAGCAGCTCGAATGAAGATGCGGTCAAGCGTGGCGTTGAAATCAGTGTCGAGCTGCCGTTGTTCGACTGGAGTGGTTCACGCATGGCGCGCAACGAAGCGGTTTACATGCAAGCGGTCCACCGTACGGCAGAAGTGGCCATCAATGCGCGCTCACAGGTGCGTGAAAGTTATCAGGTGTATCGCAGCAGCTGGGATGTTGCGGCCCACTACCGGGATGAGATTGTGCCCCTGCGCAAGCGCATCAGCGAAGAGCAGTTACTGCGTTATAACGCGATGTTTGTCAGTGTGTTCGACTTGCTGGCAGATGCGCGCGAACAGATAGCCACGGTCAATAGTTATGTGCAGGCGCAGCGTGACTTCTGGGTGGCGCAAGCGGAACTGGATCTGGTGCGTTATGGGCCGGTGAGCCCCAGCCAGACAGTTGTTTCGACAGCCTCGGTCAGCACTCGAGCAAAAGGACACTGAAGATGGTCTCACGACGCGATTTTTTCCTTGGCGCCGGTGCTCTGACCGCAGCGGTAGCTACCACCCAAGTCAGCCGAGTGGCCCTGGCGGGGCTACCTGAGCCGGTGATCCAGACCAAACCGGACACCATGCCGCCACTGGAACCGAGCAATGGCCGGCCCTATCGGCCGGTGGTCACCTTGAATGGCTGGACCTTGCCATGGCGCATGAACCAGGGGGTCAAGGAATTTCATCTGGTCGCTGAGCCGGTGGTGCGCGATATGGGCGCTGGTTTCACCGCTCATCTGTGGGGCTATAACGGCCAGTCACCAGGGCCAACCATTGAGGTGGTCGAGGGTGACCGGGTACGTATCTTTGTTACCAACAAACTGCCCGAGGCGACCAGTGTGCACTGGCATGGCCAGCGCCTGCCCAATGGTATGGATGGTGTCGCCGGGCTGAACCAGCGTGCCATACCGGTGGGCAAAACCTATGTCTACGAGTTTGAGGCCAAGCGCCCCGGTACCTTTATGTATCACCCGCATGCCGATGAAATGGTGCAGATGGCCATGGGCATGATGGGGTTCTGGGTCACCCATCCACGGGCACCGCGTGAGGATATCGCCGAGGTCGATCGTGACTATTGTTTTCTGCTGAATGCCTATGAAGTTGAGCCCGGTAGCGCTACCCCAAAAATCATGGAAATGCTCGACTTCAATATCTGGAGCTTCAACAGCCGGATCTTCCCTGGCATTGATCCCCTGGTGGCGCGGCAGAATGATCGCGTGCGTTTGCGCATTGGCAACCTGACCATGACCAACCACCCGATTCACCTGCATGGCCATGAGTTCGAGGTCACCGGCACCGATGGCGGGCCGGTACCCAAGGGCGCGCGCTGGCCGGAGGTGACCACCGATATTGCCGTCGGCCAGATGCGCCAGGTCGAGTTTATCGCCGATGAGCCGGGGGACTGGGCGCTGCATTGCCACAAGAGTCACCACGTGATGAACCCCATGGGGCATGACGTGCCGACCATGATCGGGGTTGATCACCGCGAAGTGGTGCAGAAAATCAGTCGCCTGATCCCGGATTATATGGTGATGGGCGAGCGTGGCATGGCCGATATGAAAGAGATGGAAATGCCCCTGCCAGATAATACGGCACCCATGATGATGGGCGACGGCCCCTATGGCCCGATCGGCATGGGCGGCATGTTTACCATGTTGAAAGTCCGCGCTGACCAGGGGGCGGGCGATTACAGCGATCCTGGCTGGTATCAACAACCTGAGGGTACCCGCGCGTTTGAATGGACGGGTCCAACGCCCGAACCCGCGCGCTTCCGTGCGGATCCCGACGATAGCAATCCACCGGTTGAAGTTCAGGCCCGCAAACCAAGCGGCCAGCACAACCACTGAAGGAGATGCACATGTTCAAGCTGTTGATCCGCAACACCCTGCTGCTAGGCGCACTGACCGGCCTTTCCGCCGCGGTTATGGCGCATGGCCCCGGTTCCGGCGGGCACGCCCATGATTTTCCCCCAGAGCAAACGGACTGGGGCATCAATGCAGGTGAGGAGGATGTTGACCGCGAGGTAGTGATTCGCATGGATGATGATATGCGCTTCTACCCGGACCACCTGACGGTCAGCGAGGGCGAAACCTTGCGGCTGGTGATTCATAACGATGGCCAGTTGCTGCATGAACTGGTCCTCGGCAATCAGGCCGAACTCGACGAGCATGCCGAGCTGATGGAGCAGTTCCCGGATATGGAGCACGATGCGCCCTATATGGCCCACGTGGATCCAGGCGAATCAGCCAGCATTATCTGGACCTTCAACCGTGGTGGGCGGGTGGATTTCGCCTGCTTGCTGCCAGGTCACTATCAGGCCGGCATGGTCGGCTACATTGATGTTGAACCGACCACTGCCGATCATCACAAGCACCATTAATGACACAGGGAAAACCGATGAAAATCATTAAAGCCTTTTTTATTCTGCTCGCCATGGCTCTGGCGGCTCCGCTGCTCGCGGATACCGCAGGTGACAACTGGAGTGAAGCCGAAGTGCGTCGGGTGGATGCCGACAATAATCGTGTCACCTTGCGCCATGGCCCGATCGATAACCTGCAGATGCCACCTATGACCATGGTCTTCCGCGTTGCCCAAGCGGACCAGTTGGCCGACCTGGCCCCCGGTGATCAGATTCACTTCACGGCGGAGGACCAGGATGGCAGTTACGTGGTAACTAACCTGAAAAAAGTCCAGGACGCTGCAGGCGAAGCCACGGAACACGAGGGCGACGAGCACGGGCACAGTCACTGAGCCCGGCAGGCAATCAGAACTGACGCTGTACGATATAGTCCGCCAACTGGCGTAGGGGGTCTGCTTGGGTGCTGAAATTCCGCAGGCTGTCGAGCGCTTGGTCACGCAGGCTAGCGGCCTTGCTGCGGGCACCCGCCATTCCAAGCAGGGCCGGGTAGGTCGGCTTGTTGCGCGCCAGGTCAGCACCCTGTTGTTTGCCTAATACGCTGGTCTCGCTTTCGATATCGAGAATATCGTCCTGCACCTGGAAGGCCAGGCCAATACAGTTGGCGTAACGCGCCAGGGCGTCCAGCTGCTCGGTGCTGGCCTGTTCGCTGGCCAGGGCGCCGAGCTGGACGCTGGCACCAATCAAGGCACCAGTCTTGTGCTGGTGCATGTATTCCAGGCTGGCCAGATCGAGCTGATTGCCGACCGCGGCCAGATCAATCGCCTGGCCACCGGCCATACCTTGTGGGCCGGCGGCGCGAGCCAGTAGCCGGGTCATCTGCAGGCGGGTTTCTGCCTGCCAGTTACCCTGGTTGCTCAGCCAATCAAAGGCCAGCGCCTGCAGGGCATCACCGGCGAGAATCGCGGTGGCCTCGTCGAAGGCGCGGTGACAGGTCGGCTGGCCGCGGCGCAAGTCGTCATTGTCCATCGCCGGCAGATCATCATGGATCAGCGAGTAGGCGTGGATCAGCTCGACCGCCGCAGCGGCAAAATCGGCGTGCTCCGGTTCGCCGCCACAGGCCTGGCAACTGGCATAGGCAAGCACTGGACGAATGCGCTTGCCACCCATGGTGACGCTGTAATGCATCGCTTGATAGAGCCGCGCCAGGCGCGGTTCGGAGCTTTGCAGTTGCTGGTCGAGCAGCTGATTGATGCGCGCCTGGCAGTCGGCCAGATAACGGGACAGCTCAGTCATCGGCGGGCTCGTCAAAGGCTACCGTGGTGGTTTCGCCATTCTGGCTCAGCAGCAGTTGGACTTTCTGTTCTGCCTGGGTCAGTGCCTGCTGGCAGTCGCGGGTCAACTTGACGCCCTGCTCGAAGGCGCCAAGGGAATCTTCCAGGCTGAGTTCGCCGCTTTCCAGGCGCTCAACCAGGGCCTGCAGCTCGGCCAGGGATTGCTCGAAATCGACGGCGGTTTTCTTGCGGCTCATGGCATTTGCTCGCTGCTTGCGGGTGAGCGCTGAACATTACCCAAGGGGCGCGGGCTGGTCAATCGGCATACACCTGCCAGAAGTAAAACAGGGTCAACAGCCAGCCGATCACAATCACCAGCCAGCGCAACTGCTGGTTGCCCAGACGGCGCGACAGCAGCCCGCCGCAATAGCCGCCGATCAGGCTGCCCGGCAACATACAGGCCAGGGCCAGCCAATGCACTGCGCCGGCAAGCATAAAGGTCAGCGCAGCCACACTGTAAATGACCGAAGACAGCAGACTTTTGATCGCATTGATTTCCTGCATCCGCGTGCGCCCGCTGATCGCCAGGCTGGCAATCATCAGAATGCCCATGCCGGCACCAAAAAAGCCGCCATACACTGAGACCAGCCACTGCCCGCACCAGCCGCTGCGGCTCAGGCGCTGCAGGTCTGGCTGGCGCTGGGTCCAGCGTTGCAGACCAGCGGCAATCTGCCGGCTGGCGGTAAACAACAAGGTCGCCAGCAACAGCAACCAGGGAATCAATTGATAGAAAGCGTCATCACTGATCAGCAACAAAAGCACGCCACCGAGCAACCCACCCGTGGCGGCAGCCAGCAACAAGGGGCGCAGGTAGTTGCGCCAGTGCAGACTGCGCAGGTTATGTCGCAGGGCCCAGGCGGTCGACAGACTGGCCGGCCAGAGGGCGACCGCATTGGTGGCGTTGGCGCTGACCGGGCTGACCCCGGCGAGCAACAGGGCCGGGAAGGACAGAAAGGTGCCGCCGCC
>REBY01000181.1 GCA_007692485.1 Pseudomonadaceae bacterium
GGCAAGCTGATCCTGCAAAAGGCCAATGTGATGATCATGGATGAACCGACCAACCACCTGGATATGGAATCCATCGAAGCCCTCAACCTGGCGCTGGAGAACTACCCCGGCACCCTGATCTTCGTCAGCCATGACCGCGAGTTCGTCAGCTCGCTGGCTACCCGCATCATCGAACTGTCCGCCGATGGCGTGACCGACTTCAACGGCAGCTACGATGATTACCTGCGCGAACTGGGTGTGGCGGTCTGAGTCAGATACCCAGCCAGCGACCCAGATAACGGCCCTGCAACAACAGCCAGTCAACCCAGAACAGCTGATGGACGACAATGATCAGCCAAAACGTCAATTGATAGGATGCCTTGCGGGTCTTGTGCCGATAGCGCTGCTGGGCAATCAAGGCGCCCGGCCAGCCACCGAGCAGTTCGGACAGATGCAGCACCTTTTCCGGGGTACGTTGCCCTGACGCCAGGGCGCTGCGCTTGTCCGACCGATACAGCAGAAAACTGACCAGGCTGACTACGCAGTAGGCTGCCAGCGGCGCAATCCAGCCAAGGCGCAGATACATCAGCAGCGCTCCCGTCATGGACAAGCTGCAGAGCACTAACCAGAACAACAGCTTGGGCCAAAGATGCTGAATATGATTCTCCGGCCGCCTTCTGGATGTGGCTGCCCGCGCCGGCTTTACTGGTTTTATTCTGGACACTGCCCTGGGTTTGCGACGAATGGCCGGCCGGTCAATGCTCAAGCCCTCCGAGCGCATATGCGTGGCCCGCAGTCGGCCTTTGTCATCCTTGCCAGCAAGGTATAGCACCTTGTCACCCTGGTTCGGCCGGGCGTCTCCGCGCATGGCCGAGATATGCACAAAGAGCCTGTCGCCCCCGTTTTCCGGCTGGATAAACCCAAACCCCTTGCTGTCATCCCAGCTCAGCAGCTCACCGCGTTGTTCCATCAACTGACCCACCTAGCCTCAGAGAAGCCCTGATAATACCCTGACTGATGCTGATGTTTACCAAGGTTATCGTGCGAGAAAAGAATCACTCACTATTTTGCAATAAGCATTGTCTGGCAACTCACAAGGCCTTAATATGTAATGTTATATCTATTTTATTATGAATATCGCATTCGCACCGTACATTTCACTTCCCGGCCAACAAGGAGGGACCCTGCAGATGCCCCACCCGCTATTACTCAGCCGGGCACACTGGACCGGCCTTTTGCTGGCAACCAGTCTGTTACTGCTAGCCCTGCTGTGGCCAGTGTTCAGTGGACAAAACCAGACAACTGAGTCAGCGGCATCAACATCTGCTCTCCCGCAGCCCCTGCAAACCACTACTCCCGATATTGAAGCACTGAGTATCGCCACACCCGCGGTGATTGACACCTCACCCACACCTCAACAACACACCATCGCTAGCGGCGATACCCTGCAAGCCATCTTTCAGCGTTATGAGATAGGCGCCAGCACTTTGTCGGCCATCATGCAGGCGGACGAGGACATACTGGCGCTCGACGTATTACACCCAGACAGTCACCTGATCATGGAAAAAACACCGCGCGGGGAGCTGCAACGTTTGACTCTGGAGCTGGATCCCGGGCGCATACTGCATTATGAGCGCAGCTCAGAAGGCCACTTTAGCTATGCTTGGGCCCCCGTGGAGCTCGATTGGCAGGCACGCCTGTTTCGTGGGGAGATCAGCGGCAGTTTCTACCAATCAGCGTTGCGCGCCGGGTTGAGTGACCAGGATGCGATGAATATTGCCGAAATCCTGCAGCAACAACTTAACTTTCGTCGTGACCTGCAGGCCGGTGATCAGTTCGCGGTTATTCGCGGCGAAGAGCGCAACCAGGATACCCCCACCGGCCGGACCAGACTGGAAGCTATTCGTTTACAGCGGGGCAATCGTGAGTACACCGCCTTTCTGTTCAGCGACGGCAGCTTTTATGATGCTGAGGGCAATAGCCTGACACCGGCCTTTCTGCGCTTGCCCAGCAAGCAGCCCTACCGCATCAGTTCAGCCTTCAACCTGGCCCGACGGCATCCGATCACTCGCCGGGTTGCCCCGCATAATGGAGTAGATTTTGCCATGCCAGTAGGCACCCCGGTGCTGACGACCGGCGACGGCATCGTCAGCCGCACCGGCAACCATCCCTATGCCGGTAAATATGTGGAAATTGAACACCAGGGTGCATTCAAAACTCGCTACCTGCATTTACATCGCATCGAAGTGCGCCGCGGACAGCAGGTCGAGCGCGGGCAGCGTATAGCCCAATCCGGCAATACCGGGCGCACGTCCGGGCCACACCTGCACTATGAACTGCATATCAATGGGCGCCCGGTTGATCCAATGACTGCGGATATCCCTGAGGCAACGTCAATTCCAGATGAACAGTTGGGCCAGTTCCGCGACCAGGTCGAGACCACTTTGGCAGTCATGACCAAGCATGCCAATGAAACCTTGGTAGCATCATTATTCGCCCCGACAGAAGGCTGACTGCACGCGGACACCCGACTGTCATCGCCGCTTAATATAGACTCCGCATGCTGATACTCCGCTTAATACTTCGGAGAATCCGTCATGGATACTGATCTGGACGTACAAGGTAGCGATGCTCAGCCCAACCTGCGCAAGCAACGCCGCCAGCAGGAAGACAAAAAACGCATGGCCTATCGTCGGGCGATAGAAGACTATCGCGACAGCCAAGCACTACAGGCTCAGATGACCGACTTCCCTGAGTTGCTGGGGCAAGGCATGCGGCTTGGCGGGAGTCTGCATTAACTCTCATCCGCTGTGTCCTCTAGCCTTGGTTTAGCGTCAGAGTCGACAGACTGGCGGATAGCTGCCAGCCTGTAAGCCGAGTTACTTAAAGGAGCACAGCATGGGGTGGGATCCGGTCGTTCTGTTTTTTGTCTTCGGTCTGTTTGCCGGGCTGGTCAAAAGCGAGCTGAAATTGCCGGCAGCGCTGTATGACACCCTGTCGATTATCCTGCTCTTGGCGATCGGCCTGCATGGTGGGGTCGAGCTGGCGGCACAAGCCAGCCCAGCATTACTCGGCCAGACCGTGGCGGTGCTGGCATTGGGCATTATCCTGCCACTGATCGCGTTTCCGCTGTTACGTGGCCTGCGCTTCAATCGCATCGATGCCGCCAGTATTGCCGCGCACTACGGCTCGGTCAGTGCCGGTACCTTTGCGGTGGTAATCTCTTACCTGCTGGCCCGCGACATTCTATTCGAAAGTTATATGCCGCTGTTTGTGGCGGTGCTGGAAGTCCCGGCAATCATTGTTGGTATCCTGCTGGCCAAGGGTGTGCGCCGCAACACCGATTGGAAAGCCCTTGGCCATGAGGTCTTTCTCGGCAAGAGCATCATGCTGCTGCTCGGTGGCCTGGTCATCGGCGTGCTGGCCGGCAAGGAGGCCATCGAGCCGCTGGAGCCCTTCTATACCAGCATGTTCAAACCGGTGCTGGCGCTGTTTCTGCTCGAAATGGGCCTGATTGCCTCGCGTCAACTGGGCAGCCTGCGGCATAGCGGCGTACGCCTGGTGATCTTTGCCCTGGTATTCCCGCTGATTGGTGCCCTGCTCGCTGGCTTGTTGGGCTATGCCATGGGGCTGTCGGTTGGCGGTATTACGGTATTGGCCACGCTCGGCGCCAGCGGCTCCTATATTGCCGTACCGGCGGCCATGCGTTTGGCCCTGCCGGAAGCCAACCCGGCGCTATCACTCACTGCCTCTTTGGGGATTACCTTCCCGTTCAATATACTGATTGGCATTCCGTTGTACCTGTCGTTCGCCCAATGGCTGGCCGGTTGAGGAGTTCACCCATGCAATTACCGACACGCACGCTACTCACACTGATTTGTGAAGCCGCGCTGGAACCACGCCTGATAAAGGATCTTGAGCACCTCGGCGCCCCCGGCTGGACGCTGTCTGACGCCCGTGGCACAGGTACCCGTGGCGTGCGCAGTGCTGGCTGGGACAATGACGGCAATATCCGCCTCGAAGTGGTGTGCAGCCATGAACTGGCAGAAAAAATCGCTCATTTCGTGCAAGAGCGCTATTACCATAACTTCGCCATGATCTGTTACCTGAGCACCGTTGAGGTATTACGCCCGGAGAAGTTCCAGCCATAGCCTGCCCGCTGACCACTTACGTTTAACAGCTTGTAGCGCGTAGCTTGTAGCTTGTAAAATGATCGGCTTTTCCTTTCCGCCACCAGGCGGAACACCTGAGCGAGGCACTGCAATGACCGCACTGGTAGGCGTGATCATGGGATCCAAGTCGGATTGGTCGACCCTGAGCCATACGGTAGACATGCTCGAGCAGCTGGGCATTCCGCACGAAGTCAAGGTCGTCTCGGCCCACCGCACACCGGATCTGCTGTTCGAGTATGCCGAACAGGCCGCCGGACGCGGCATCGAAGTGATCATTGCCGGCGCTGGCGGTGCAGCACATTTGCCTGGCATGTGTGCGGCCAAGACACACCTGCCTGTGCTGGGTGTACCGGTGCAGTCATCCATGCTCTCAGGCGTCGACTCGCTGCTCTCGATTGTACAAATGCCCGGCGGGGTGCCGGTGGCGACCCTGGCGATCGGCAAGGCCGGCGCGATCAATGCTGCGCTGCTGTCAGCCAGTATTCTGGGCGGCAAGCACCCGCAATTCCATCAAGCGCTGAATGCTTTCCGTCAGCGTCAGACCGACAACGTCCTGGATAACCCTGACCCGCGTCAGGCTTGAGGAAACACGCATGAAGATCGGCGTCATTGGTGGTGGTCAGCTCGGCCGCATGTTGGCTCTGGCGGGCACACCGCTGGGCCAGCAATTTGCATTTCTCGACCCGGCTCCAGATGCCTGTGCCCAAGCTTTGGGTGAGCATATTCGCGCCGATTACAGTGACCGCGATCATTTGCGTCAATTGGCGGATGAAGTGGATGTGGTGACCTTTGAGTTCGAAAGTGTCCCCGCTGATACCGTGGCTTTTCTGTCCCAGTTTGTCCCTGTGTACCCGAGTGCCGAGTCGCTGCGTATTGCCCGTGACCGCTGGTTTGAAAAATCCCTGTTCCGTGAGCTGGACATTCCCACGCCAGCCTTTGCCGATATCCAGTCACAAGCTGATCTGGATGCTGCGGTAGACAGTATCGGGCTGCCCGCTGTGATGAAAACCCGCACGCTGGGTTACGACGGCAAGGGTCAGAAGGTCATGCGCACGGCGGCTGATGTTGTGGGTGCCTTTGCTGAGTTGGGCAATGTGCCCTGCATTCTGGAAGGCTTTGTGCCCTTCACCGGTGAAGTATCACTGATTGCTGTACGCGCTCGCGATGGCGAAACGCGCTTTTATCCACTGGTACACAACACCCATGAAGACGGCATTCTGCGCCTTTCAGTAGCCAGCAGCGCACACCCCTTGCAAACACTGGCCGAAGACTACGTCAGCCGCGTACTCGACAAGCTGGATTATGTTGGCGTCATGGCATTCGAGTTCTTCGAAATCGATGGCGGGCTCAAAGCCAACGAGATCGCCCCGCGGGTACACAACTCCGGGCACTGGACCATCGAAGGCGCCGAGTGCAGCCAGTTCGAGAATCACTTGCGGGCAATTGCCGGTTTGCCGTTGGGGTCAACGGCCAAGCTGGGTGAAAGCGCCATGCTGAACTTTATCGG
>REBY01000074.1 GCA_007692485.1 Pseudomonadaceae bacterium
GTGGTTGGCGCCATGTATGAATACCGTCATGCGCAGTTGTGGCTGAATAACGAGCAGTTGCTGGACTGGCATTTGAAGGGCACCCATATCGATAGTGGCGATGTGTTTGACCAGCGTGATCTGCGCAGTGTCATGGGTTGGGCCGATGAAGCGTTGGACGACCAGATGCTGGAAGCGCTGTACGTGATGCGCCGTGCCGTCATGGTCGCGGCCGCCAAGGGGGTTAACCTGGACCTGATCAGTGATGCCGGTAAATTGATGAAGCGCCAATCCGGCGCTTGCTTTGCCTTCCAGCCCGAGCGTGCCGATAGCGCCATGCGCATGGTCGGCAGCACCCGCACCGATGTGCGGCATCCGGGCAACCTGTTGGCTGAATACGGCCCGCCGGTGATCAATGTTTGAGGACTATAAGCTCAAGCCCGACAACCTGAGCGAATGTCGCCCATTGGGTGAGGTGCGTCTGGATGAGCCGCTGGCTTGGGAAATGATCAGTGATCAGGTGATGGGCGGCTGCTCTACCGGTGAACTGAACCTGCTGGTAGAGCGTCAGGGCAAAGCCTGTGCCTGCCTGCAGGGTGATGTTAGCCTGGAGAATAACGGCGGCTTTCTGCAGATGAAGTCGCCGTTGCCGGCCGATATCAATGCCGGTGATTTTCAGGGGCTGTTTATTGAGTTGCTGGGTGGCGGCCATGCGGTGGATATTCGGCTGAAAACCACCGACCTGCAGCGACCCTGGCAATCATTTCGTGTGGCTCTTGAGCCTGCGCCCGAATGGCAAACCTGGTGGCTGCCATTCTCGGCCTTCCAGCCGCACCGCACAGAGGCTGCCTTGGACCCTGAGCAGTTGCGCAGTGTGGCGGTAGTGGCTATTGGCGAGGCGATGAGGGTGGATGTGTGTGTTGCCACCTGGGGGCTCTACCGCTAAACCCGCTCGATGCGGTCGGGCAGGATGCGGATCAATCCCTGCTTCATCAGCCCGCCGATGGCTTTCTTGAAATTGCTTTTGCTGACCCCGAACTGTCGGCTGATGGCTTCCGGTGGGCTCTTGTCGCTCAAGCCAAGCACGCCAGCATTGGCTTCAAGATGCTGCAAGATTTGCGCTTGGAGGGCATCTGCAGCAGCTTCTCCAACGGGTTGCAGGCTCAAATTGATCTTGCCGTCTGGGCGTAATTCACGGATATACCCTTGCTCGCGCTTGCCCTTGCGCAGGAACTTGAAGGCCTCATTCTTGTGGATCAGACCCCAATGCTGGCCGTTGATGATGGCCTTGAAACCCAAATCAGTCTGCTCAACTACCAGTAAATCGACCGCCTCGCCCAGCTTGTAGGTAGCGGGCTGGTGATCCAGGTGGCGGTCCAGCTTGGCCGTCGCGGTAATACGTCGGGTATGCCGGTCCAGATAGAGAAAGACCACTACATAATCACCGGTTGTCAGCGGTTTTTTCACTTCGGAATAGGGTAGCAACAGATCTTTTGGTAGCCCCCAGTCGAGGAAGATGCCCGCCGGGTTGCTATCGACCACTTTCAGGCTGGCAAATTCACCGACTTGGGCCTTGGGTGTTTCCGTGGTGGCAATCAGCTTGTCGCTGCTGTCCAGGTAGATAAAGACATTCAGCCAGTCGCCTGCCTCGCTGGGGCTATCCTTGGGAATATAGCGCCTGGGTAGCAGGATCTCGCCATCAAGGCCGCCATCCAGGTAGAGCCCAAAATCGGTATGCTTCAGAACTTCAAGACTGTTGTAACGCCCAATGGCTGCCATGCGATAAACCTAGTGATCACTGTGGCGGCCATTGTAGCAGCAGTCTTGCCTGCTGCCGTTGCCTGAAGTGGCAACACTGGCCTCGAGTCCGGCATACTGCCGGTCCATGTTTACTGGTTGCCTTGTCATGAAACGCCATATCCTGCTTGATACCGCTACCATTCCCAATCAGGG
Organism: Pseudomonadaceae bacterium; assembly: GCA_007692485.1. GTDB lineage: Bacteria > Pseudomonadota > Gammaproteobacteria > Pseudomonadales > Pseudomonadaceae > Halopseudomonas. The sequence continues at coordinate 1,933 of REBY01000074.1, forward strand.
TGGCGCGCTCTGTCTGTTCGAGTACGGCGAGGATTTCGTCATCAAGCTGCAAACCGGTAAAGGCGGGCAGTTGATGAACAGCCGTATGCACGGCTCAGAGGATGCCTTGGCCGCAATACCCTGCGGTCAGATTGCCGGCAGGCCGGCAGCCAGGGTATTGATCGGCGGCCTGGGCATGGGCTTTACCCTGGCGGCGGCGCTGAAAGCCCTGGGGCCGGATGCTGAAGTGCTGGTGGCCGAGCTGGTGCCCGGCGTGATCGAGTGGAACCGCGGTGCCTTGGGCGCCAAAGCCGGATACCCGTTGCAGGATGCGCGAACGCAAGTGCATAACGTGGATGTGGCCAAACTGCTGCAGAGCGACACCCAGGGTTTCGATGCCATTATGCTGGATATCGATAACGGCCCCGAGGGCCTGACCCACAGCAACAATAGCTGGCTTTACTCGCTGGCCGGGCTGACCGCCTGCGCGCGCGCCTTGCGCCCCAAAGGGCGTCTGGCCATCTGGTCGGCCACGGCAGACCAACAGTTCTCCAGCCGTTTGCGCAAGGCGGGTTTTGCCGCCAAAGAGGAGCAGGTCTATGCCCACGGTAACCGTGGCGCACGGCATACCATCTGGATTTGCAGCCTGAAAGCGGGCTGAAGCGCTACACTCTAAAGAGGCGTCACGCGTGGAGAGGGCTATGGGCAATAATGATAACCGCCAGTCCAAGGAACAGGGCTACCGGGAGAAAGCGCTGAAAATGTACCCCTGGATCTGTGGTCGCTGTGCCCGTGAATTCAGCGGCAAGCGCCTGAGCGAGCTCACCGTGCACCACCGCGACCACAACCACGATAACAACCCGGAAGATGGCTCCAACTGGGAGCTGTTGTGCCTGTATTGCCACGATAACGAGCATTCACGCTATACCGATCAGCAATACTTCGCCGAAGGCTCAACCGCAACGCCCAAGGGTAAGCAAGCTACGCATAAGGCACTGGAAGGGCTGGCGGCCTTGTTGAACAAGAGTGATGAGTCGCGCTAGCTATTGGCGCGAAACCCCTGCCAATCGTCAGGCTGCATCAGTAGAATCTGCCTTGCCGAGCTTCCGATTCACTCTTGATTGCCTTGCCCTATGAAACTGCTTCGTTTCGTCTATTCGCGCCTGACTGAAGACCTCTTGCTGCTGGCGCTGGTGCTCGGCTTTGCCCTGTTGGCCGTATTCACCCCGGTAGCCTGGCAACAACTGCCCGCGCTGGTGGATTGGCATACCATCGCCATTCTGGCCGGGCTGATGGTGCTCAGCCGTGGCCTGGAAGACAGTGGCGCGCTGGTGCGCTCAGGGCATTGGCTGCTCGGCCGCATGCATAGCGAGCGGCAACTGGCGTTGGCCATGGTGCTTTTTGCTGCCCTGCTGTCAGCGGTAATAACCAATGATGTGGCCCTGTTTATTGTGGTGCCCCTGACCCTGAGTCTGGGGCGTTTGGCCAGCCTGCCGGTGGGCCGGCTGGTTATTTTTCAGGCCCTGGCAGTTAATGCCGGCTCTGCCGTCAGCCCTATTGGCAACCCGCAAAACCTTTATCTGTGGCAACGCTCAGGTGACAGCTTTTTCACTTTTATGTGGCAGATGCTGCCGATCGCCACCTGGATGCTGGTGGCATTGCTGCTGCTAACGGCCTTGGTTTTCTCCGCTCGCCGGGTGGATATTCATACCCAGGCGGCAGCCCACCCGATCAGTCGACAATTGCTGCGCATCTCCCTGGTCTGTTTCCCGCTTTTTTTGTTCTTGGTGGAGTGGGGGCTGATTGCTATTGCCGTGGCCGGCGTACTGGCGCTCTACCTGCTGTGCTGGCGGCGGGTGCTGCAAGGGGTAGATTGGCTGATTCTGCTGATCTTCATACTGATGTTCGTCAACCTGGGCTTGCTGGCCCGGCTACACTTTATGCCGCCGCTGGTGGATGCCTTGCTGGCCCTACCGGGCGCGGAAATCACCGGTGCGGTGGCGCTGTCACAAGTGATCTCCAATGTCCCGGCGACCATCTTTCTGGCTGAGTTTTCCGAGCGCTGGTATGCCTTGGCCTGGGGTGCCAATGTCGGTGGCTTCGGGCTGGTAATAGGTTCCCTGGCCAACCTGATCGCATTGCGTCTGGGCCGCCAGCCAGGACTGTGGCTGCCGTTTCATGGCTGGTCTCTGATTATGCTGCTGCTCAGTTTATTGGGCCTGATTGCGTTGGGAGGCGTGCAGGGGCTGCAATAGTCCAAGGCTCGGCGCGACTGAAAGGAGTGGTGGGCCCAGTTGGGTGTAGACGGGGTTTCGCGAAGCATGTCTTCGCGCCGTCGGAACGACGAGCATCTGTGATGCGAGGCTGGAATAGTCCGATGAGGTCCAGCGCGACTGAAAGGAGTGGTGGGCCCAGTAGGACTTGAACCTACGACCAAGCGATTATGAGTCGCCTGCTCTGACCAACTGAGCTATAGGCCCACAACAGCCGCGAATTATACGGGTTGCTGGCGGGGCTGACCATAGCTTCAGGGTGCTTTGATGCTGTGCCGGTGCTGAAAACAACAACGCCCGGCAAGTGCCGGGCGTTGTTGAGTTGCTTGCTCGACTTACTCGTCGAGGAAGCTGCGCAGGTGATCGCTGCGCGTCGGGTGACGCAGCTTGCGTAGGGCTTTGGCTTCGATCTGACGAATCCGCTCGCGGGTGACGTCGAACTGCTTGCCGACTTCCTCCAGCGTGTGATCGGTATTCATATCGATACCAAAACGCATGCGTAGTACCTTGGCTTCCCGGGCGGTTAGGCCGCCAAGTACGTCGCGGGTTGCTTCCTTGAGGTTTTCCACGGTTGCCATATCGATCGGCGAATCCATGGTGGCGTCTTCAATAAAGTCACCCAGGTGCGAGTCTTCATCATCACCAATAGGGGTTTCCATCGAGATCGGCTCTTTGGCGATCTTGAGTACCTTGCGGATCTTGTCTTCCGGCATCTCCATGCGCTCACCCAGCTCTTCCGGGGTCGGTTCGCGACCCATTTCCTGCAACATCTGGCGGGAAATGCGGTTGAGCTTGTTGATTGTTTCGATCATGTGCACCGGAATACGGATGGTGCGGGCCTGATCGGCAATCGAGCGGGTGATTGCCTGGCGAATCCACCAGGTGGCATAGGTCGAGAATTTGTAACCACGACGGTATTCAAATTTGTCGACTGCCTTCATCAGGCCGATGTTGCCTTCCTGGATCAGGTCAAGGAATTGCAGGCCGCGGTTGGTGTACTTCTTGGCGATGGAGATCACCAGGCGCAGGTTGGCCTCGACCATTTCCTTCTTGGCGCGACGGGCACGGGCTTCACCGATCGACATGCGACGGTTGATGTCCTTGACGTCGGAGATAGCCAGGTCGGTCTCTTCTTCCAGTGCCGAGAGTTTGCTCTGGGCTTTCTGGATGTCAGCTTTCAGGCCTTCCAGTGCTTCAGCATAGCGTGGCTTTTTGGCCAGCAATTCATCCACCCATTTCTGGTTGGTTTCATTGCCGGGGAAGCCGCGCAAGAAGTCGGTTCGCGGCATGCGGGCATCACGTACACACAGCTGCATAATGGCGCGTTCTTGCGCGCGAATCTGGTCTTGCGCACCGCGCACACGACGCACCAGGGCCTCGTATTGTTTGGGCACCAGCTTGATCGGCATGAACAGCAAAGCCAGCTCGTCCAGCTCGGCGGTGGCTTGCTTGCTGCCACGGCCATGCTTTTTCAGGGCTTTCTTGGCTTTCTCCAACTGATCGGCAACAGCCGTGAAGCGTTGGCGCGCAAGTTCCGGATCCGGACCGCCATCGCCTTCGTCATCGCTGTCATCGTCGTCGTTGCTGTCATCATCGTCTTTGTCGTCGGCCTTGCCTTTCTCGGCTTTCGGGCCTTGAGCTGGCGGCTCGTTGCCGCCAGTGGCGGACAGGCCGTCGTCATCCGGATCGATGTAACCGCTGAAAATTTCGGACAGACGGCCGCCTTCTTCGGTCACCCGGTAGTAGTTGGCAAGAATGCCGTCTACGGTGCCGGGGAACATGGCGATAGCCGACATGACTTCGCGGATGCCTTCCTCGATGCGTTTAGCGATTTCGATCTCGCCTTCGCGGGTCAGCAATTCCACGGTACCCATTTCGCGCATATACATGCGCACCGGGTCAGTGGTGCGGCCGATATCGCTCTCAACTGCAGCGAGGGCGGCGGCGGCTTCTTCTGCGGCGGCTTCATCAGCGTCATTGTCTGCCAGCAACAGCGCATCGGCATCTGGTGCGGCTTCAAAAACCGTGATGCCCATGTCGTTGATCATGCGAATGATGTCTTCAACCTGTTCTGGATCGGAAATATCTTCCGGCAGATGGTCGTTGACTTCCGCATAGGTCAGATAGCCCTGTTCGCGACCGCGCGCGATGAGCTCTTTGAGACGGGATTGCTGTTGCGCTTTTCCGGACATAACAACCCTTGTGGATGCCTTGGTGTGCAAAAAAGTAAGCTGCGGATTATACCCTGATTTCAGGGCTCCGCGCCAGTTGGATAGCCTTTCATTGGTCGGCTACGGGTGTATTGCGGCTACTCAGTAGTGTTCTGAGCTGCTGCTTTTCCTCGGTCGTAAGCGGTACTTCCGCTGCCTTGGCCAGTAGCTGTTCGATATGCCGTTCGTCTTGCCTGGCCATCAGTATAGCTATGGTGTCGAAAAACTGCTGTTCAAGGTTGGCACTTGAACTATTCAGCAACCATTCCTGTTCGGCCAGTTGGCTGAGTTGGTCGCCCAGCGTGGTGCCATGCCAGCGCGCGAGCAACTGGATGGTGGTTTGCTGTGGGTTCTGTTGCAGGCTGCGAATCAGCGCCACGAGTAACTGGCCTTCATCACTGACTTCATCGGCCAGGCGTTCGATCTGGTCAACCGTGCTGGCCAGGTGTGGGTGGTGCAGCAGGGTTCGGGTGGCCTTGATCATCGGGCTGTCAACCTGGTGCGCGGTGTCGCGTTTGCGCGCCTTGCTGCGTCGTGGCTGCTCTGGCCAGGGCTCGGCGTCGGATTCGTCAGCCCGATCCGGGTAGTCATACTCGGGCGGTGGTTCGTCATCCGTGCGCGGCGTTGAGGGCGGCGGGGGTAGGCTGTCCAGATCCATGCCGGTGCGGCGCTCAAGTTCCTGGCGCAGTAATCGCTTGAGCATATTGCCGGGAATCTGCTCGATCAGTGGCAGCGCCAGGCTGGCGATATGCGCTTTGCCTTCAAGGCTGTCGCTGTTGACCTCTTCACTCAGATGGCGCAGCAGGTAGTCGCTCAGGGGCAATGCTTGCTGGGCTAGGCGGGCGCGAAAGGCGTCGGCGCCCTCGCTGCGTACCAGGCTGTCCGGGTCTTCGCCGTCGGGCAAAAACATGAAGCGAACCTGGCGGCCGTCGGTCATGGCCGGCAGGGCATTTTCCAGTGCGCGCCAGGCGGCTTTGCGTCCAGCATTGTCACCATCAAAGCAGAACACCACTTGGTTGACCACGCGAAACAAGCGTTTCAGATGGTCTTCGGTAGTGGCTGTACCCAGTGTGGCGACGGCATTAGTAATGCCTTGCTGGGCCAGTGCGATCACGTCCATATAGCCTTCGACCACCAGGATGTCGGTCAGTTGGCGATTGGCCTGCCGGGCTTCAAACAGGCCGTAGAGTTCGCGGCCTTTATGAAATACCGGGGTTTCTGGTGAGTTCAGGTATTTGGGTTTGTCATCGCCGAGGACGCGCCCACCAAAACCAACCACGCGGCCACGGCTGTCGCGAATCGGGAAGGTGATGCGGTCCCGCAGGCGATCGTAGCGGCGCCCATTGTCTTCATTTTCAATCACCAGGCCGGCATCGATCAGCTGTTTGACTTCATGCTTTTCGCGCACCAGATGGGTCATCAGGTTGTCCCAGCCGGGTGGCGCAAAGCCGATGCCGAAGCGCTTGGCGATCTGTCCGCTAAGGCCGCGGCCTTTCAAATAGTTGACCGCGCGTTCGCGTTGGGCGTGATGGCGCAATTGTTGGCGATAATAGGCATCGGCAACGTCTAGCAGGGCGTATAGCGGGCTGTCCTTGCGAACGCTGGGTGCGTTGCGCGCGCCGCGTACCGACTCTTCGCGGGGTACTTCAATCCCGGCTTGGCGAGCCAGTGTTTCGACGGCTTCCGGGAATTCCAGGCGATCGTGGTCCATCAAAAAGCCGATGGCGTTACCGCCAGCACCACAGCCAAAGCAGTAATAAAACTGTTTGTCCGGGCTGACGCTGAACGAAGGCGACTTTTCGTTATGGAAGGGGCAGAGCGCGGAAAAGTTCTTGCCGGTTTTTTTCAGCTTGATGCGGTCGCCGACCACGTCGACGATGTCGGTACGGGCCAGCAGGTCGTCAATGAAGCCCTGTGGAATCAGCCCGGCCATTATGCGCCTCGCAAAGTGATCAGGAACGCAAAAATCCAGCCTGTTTCCATGCTCTGGAAGGCTGGACCTATGCGCTGGTTACCTTCGACTGTTTCTTAGGCTGGCTTGCGCGCAGCGCGGTAGAAACCGTCAGGCAAAACTCAGTACAGGCGTACGCTACGGCGCTGTTCGCGCTGCAGTTTTTTGGCGTGACGCTTGACGGCGGCAGCGGCCTTGCGCTTGCGCTCGGTCGTGGGCTTTTCATAGAACTCACGGCGACGAACTTCAGCCAGTACACCGGCTTTTTCGCATGAGCGCTTGAAGCGGCGCAGGGCCACGTCGAATGGTTCGTTTTCTTTAACTTTGACGGCAGGCATTTTGTACCTTTCTCAAACGATCTGTAAGTCATGCCGCTGAATAAGTCGGCGACACATTGCATATATCAAGGGGAGCGGATATTACCGCCTAAGTACGTCGAATGCAAAGCCTGTTTGGCATTTTCTTCTATTGTCCGAAGACATCAGGCTGTTGTGCTGTTGGCGAACGGCCCGGCAAAAGCTGGCTTGGTCGGGCGCGGGGCATTATGATGCGCGACACAACCTCCTTGATCCAGTGATTTATCCGACTATGCGTGTTCTTGGTATTGAAACCTCCTGTGATGAAACCGGCATTGCACTCTATGACAGCGAGCGCGGCTTGCTGGCCGATACCCTATTCAGCCAGATTGATCTGCATCGGATTTATGGCGGGGTAGTGCCTGAGCTGGCCTCACGAGACCATGTCAAACGCCTGGTGCCGCTGGTGCGCGAGGTATTTGCCAAAGCGGACCTGCCCATGGGTGCTGTTGATGGTCTGGCCTATACCGCTGGCCCCGGGCTGGTGGGTGCCTTGCTGGTTGGTGGCGCCTTTGCCCGTGCCATGGCGCATGCCTGGCAGGTACCAGCGTTGGGAGTGCATCATATGGAAGGGCATTTATTGGCGCCGATGCTCGAACAGCGGCCGCCTGCCTTTCCTTTTATAGCTTTGCTGGTTTCCGGCGGGCATACCCAGCTGGTGCAGGTCGACGGCATTGGTGAATATGCGTTGCTCGGTGAGTCGCTGGATGATGCCGCAGGTGAAGCTTTTGACAAGACTGCCAAGCTGATGGGGTTGCCCTATCCGGGCGGACCGGAAATTGCCAAATTGGCGCAGCAGGGACAGGCCGGACGTTTTGTCTTCCCGCGCCCGATGACTGATCGGCCGGGGCTGGATTTCAGCTTCAGTGGTTTGAAAACCTCAGTGTTGAATGCTTGGCATGAGTGCCAGCGCAACGGCGATACCAGCCAGCAGACACAGGCCGATATTGCTCGGGCTTTTGAGCAAGCGGTCGTGGAAACGCTGGTCATCAAATGCCGGCGTGCACTCAAGGCCACTGGTATGAAAACGCTGGTCATGGCGGGTGGGGTCAGTGCCAATCAGCATTTGCGTGAGGCGCTGGAGAAAATGGTGGCCGGGCTGCGGGCTGAGGTGTTCTATGCGCGGCCAGAATTCTGTACCGATAACGGTGCGATGATTGCCTATGCCGGTTGCCAACGGCTGTTGGCCGGGCAGCAGGATGAGTCCGGGCTGATGACCCGCGCCCGTTGGCCTCTGGATGAACTGCCAGCACTTGCCTAACGGCGAAAGCGGTGCTCTTTGCCGGTCAGCAGGCGCCCCAGGTTGAGCCGGTGGCGGACCAGAATCAGGGCGACCAGCAGGCTGATCGGGGGGAGTAACACGGGAAATAGCCAGAGTGTTAGTGGTAGCAGGGTCAGGCAGGTGAACATCGACGCCAGTGAGGCCATGCGTTGCCAGGCGAAGATGAGGGCCCAGAGCAGGGCAGACAGCAGGCCGAGAGGCCAGGCCAGTACCAGCAACGCACCCGCCGCCGTGGCAACGCCTTTGCCACCATGAAAGTGGTGGAACAGCGGGAGCATATGGCCAACAATGGCAGCCAATGCCAGCCAACCTTGCTGAACGTCACTCAGCCCTGCCCAGGCACCGAGCGCCACCGCCAGCGCGCCTTTGCCGGCGTCGCCGCACAGGGTGCCGATGGCCAGGGAGCGCCGCCCCAGACGCAGCATATTGCTGGCACCCGGGTTACCGGAGCCGAATTGGCGCGGGTCGGGGAGTTTGCCCCAGCGGCTGAGCACCACGGCAAAAGAAATTGAGCCAAGCAGATAGGCAAGCAGCAGCAACATCAACCAGGTTGCGGTCATGGCGCAGCCTCAATAGTCAAAACGTCAGTGTAATAGACAAGTGAGGCGCATGTGGATCAGGTTTTTATCAAGGGCTTGCAGTTGGACGCGGTAATTGGCGTTTACGACTGGGAGCGCACCATTCGACAGCCCCTGGTGCTGGATCTGGATATGGCTTGGGATATTCGCGCCGCTGCGGCTGACGATGATCTGGCCGCGACCCTGGACTATGCGGTGGTCACCCAGCGCGTGCAGGCCTTGGTGCAAGACAGCAGCTTTCAGCTGGTCGAAACGCTGGCGGAAACCATAGCGGCGCTGCTGCAACGAGAGTTTGCTATCAGTTGGTTGCGTTTGCGCGTTACCAAGCCAACGGCGATCCCGACGGCTACCGGTGGCGTGGGCGTGCTGATCGAGCGGGGTGAGCGGCCGGCATGACCCGGGTGTTGTTAGGGGTAGGCAGTAACATTCAGCGCGAGACCTATATCTGTCGCGGGCTGGATGCCCTGCAGGCCTTGCTGGGTGAGCTACAGATTTCGCCGCTGTTTGAGAGCGAGGCAGTAGGGGTGAGCGGTCGGCCGTTTTACAACCTGGTGGTAGCGGCAGAAACCCACCTGTCGCTGGTTGACTTGCTGGCGGCACTCAAGGCCATTGAGAGTGTTTGCGGGCGGCGGCAGACGCCGGACCCAGGCCAGATCACGCTGGATATTGATGTCCTCTGTTACGGTGAGTTGAGCGGCGAGCATGCGGGCATTCAGCTGCCACGCCCGGAAACCACACGTAATGCCTTTGTGCTCTGGCCATTGGCACTATTGCTGCCGACAGGGCGTTTGCCCGGTGACGGGCGCAGCTATGCTGAACTCTGGGCGGCCTGGTCAGGAACGCAGCAACTCTGGCCAGTCCCTTTCGAATGGCAGGGGCAGGTGCTGACCCCGCAGGCCCTGTTGCGTGAATACGCATCCGGTGCGGGGCGATCCTGACGTCTGGCTGGTCGGGCTCAGTCGGTCTTGAAGGCCGCCACGGCATGTAAGCGGGATTTTTCCAGCGCCTTGCCCAGCTCAGCGCCTTGCAGCCCCTGTTCCAATAACGGCTGCACGCTGACAGCGCGCGCCTGTGCTGCGGCCTGACGCAAGTAGTCAGCCTGTGGGTAGGGATGGCTTTCCAGGCCTTTACGCCCTTGGGCGTCAGCCTGACACGCGCCTAGAAACTGCTCGAAACGCTCAGGCCGGCGGTAAATATCAAAGGCCTTGAACAGCTTGATCAGGGTTTCCGGGCGTAGCTCCAACGCGCGATGGCAGTGGGTATGGTATTCACACACCAGCAGCGCCAGTTCCTGGCAGTCACGCGGCGCCTTGACGCGCTGGTTGACGGCTTTGACCGCAGCCAGGCCCTTCTTTTCATGCCCGTGGTGTTTGGGCCAGTGGGCTTCGGGCGTCAGCCCTTTGCCCAGGTCGTGTAACAGGCACGCCCAGCGGGCCGGCAGGGGCAAGTTCAGTTGGGCCGCCTGCTGCAGCACCAGAAGCTGGTGCAGGCCGGTATCCACCTCTGGATGGTGTTGCTCCGGTTGCGGTACGCCGAACAGGCGATCCACTTCCGGCAGCAGTTCGGCCAGGGCGCCGCAGTCGCGCAGGGTCTGAATAAAGACTTCCGGGTTGCGCTCCATCAGCGCGCGGCTGATTTCTTTCCATACCCGCTCGGCGCTGAGTGCCTGCAGCTCGCCGGATTCAGCCAGCTCACGCATTAACGCCAGGGTTTCCGGCGCCACCGAGAAGCCCAGATGGTGGTAGCGGGCGGCAAAGCGGGCGACGCGTAACACGCGCAGCGGGTCTTCGACAAAAGCCGGTGCCGTGTGGCGCAGGACGCGCGCTTGCAAATCGGCCTGGCCGCCATAGGGATCGATCAGTTGGCCCTGGTCATCCATGGCCATGGCGTTGATAGTCAGGTCACGGCGTTGCAGGTCCTGCTCCAGGGTTACATCCGGGCTGGCATGAAAGGTAAAGCCGCCATAACCAACGCCGCTTTTACGCTCGGTGCGCGCTAATGCGTATTCTTCACCGGTTTTTGGGTGCAGAAACACCGGGAAGTCCTGCCCCACCGGGGTAAAACCGGCGGCCAGCAGCTCTTCTGGCGTTGCCCCGACCACCACCCAGTCATGCTCATCATGGGGATAGCCGAGCAGACGGTCGCGTACGGCGCCGCCGACAAGATAGGTGGTATAAGTCATGGATGATCTGCTGTGGTTCGCTGTCAGCGCAGGCTAAGACTTTCTGCTGGGCACTGCAAGTGGGGCAGGGATGCACTGATTAAATCGGCATCAGGTGTTAGCCCAGTTGTCGCTACCCTGCTCTGGACACGCCGTGAACCCATCCCTGGGGGCTCGTAGATACCATCCCTGGTATCTAACGGTCCAGAGCAGGTTAGCGACAACCGGGCTTCAGGGGTTTGGGTGATTAATCAGCGCATTCCTAAATCGGCGGCAGATTGAGGTTGAAGCGCGGCATGCTGTCGTCTTCCTGCTCATGTTGCGGCGGCACGTGCAAGGCGTCGGCCAGGGTATCGCCTTGCATACTTTCCAGGTGCACATCAAAGCCCCACAGACGGTGTAAGTGACGCAGCATTTCTTTACTGGATTTGCCCAGAGGTTTGCCGTTGTGGCGTTGGTGGCGCAACGTTAGTGAGCGATCACCGCGGCGGTCAACATCCCAGATCTGGATGTTTGGCTCGCGGTTACCCAGATTGTACTGGGCGGCAAGTAACTCCCGCACCTGGCGGTAGCCGCTGTCATCATGAATCGCAGCGATTTCCAGCGCATCGTCCTTATCATCGTCAACCACGGCAAACAGCTTGAAGTCGCGAATTACCTTGGGCGAGAGGTATTGCAGAATAAAACTTTCGTCCTTGAAGTCGCGCATCGCCAACTTAATGGTCTGCAACCAGTCGCTGCCGGCAATCTCCGGGAACCAGCGGTGGTCCTCTTCGGTTGGATTTTCACAAATGCGGCGAATGTCCTGCATCATGGCAAAGCCCAGCGCATAGGGATTAATGCCGCTATACCACTGGCTGTCAAAGGCGGGTTGCATGATCACGCTGCTGTGCGACTGCAGGAACTCGAGCATAAAACCATCGGTCACCTTGCCTTCATCGTACATATGGTTGAGCAGGGTGTAGTGCCAGAAGGTGGCCCAGCCTTCGTTCATGACTTGGGTCTGGCGCTGCGGATAGAAGTATTGCGCGATCTTGCGCACGATGCGGATGATTTCACGCTGCCAGGGTTCGAGCAGCGGGGCATTTTTCTCGATGAAGTAGAGCAGGTTTTCCTGTGGTTCGCTGGGGTAGCGTTCCTTGGTCTGGCGCCGTTCAGCCTGTTCCGGGTTGACCGGGATGGTTCGCCATAAATCATTAACCTGGCGTTGCAGGTACTCTTCGCGCTCTTTCTGCCGTTGCTGTTCCTCAGCCGCAGAAATCGGGTAGGGTCGCTTGTAACGATCGACGCCGTAGTTCATCAGCGCGTGGCAGGAGTCGAGCAGATCTTCCACGGCGTCGATGCCGTAGCGATCCTCGCATTCGCTGATGTACTGACGAGCAAACACCAGGTAATCGATGATGGCACTGGCATCGGTCCAGGTGCGGAACAGGTAGTTACCCTTGAAGAAGGAGTTATGCCCATAACAAGCGTGGGCGATGACCAGCGCCTGCATGGTCATGGTGTTCTCTTCCATCAGATAGGCAATGCAGGGGTCGGAGTTGATCACGATCTCGTAGGCCAGGCCCATCTGCCCGCGTTTGTAGTTTTTTTCCGTATGCAGGAAGTGCTTGCCATAGGACCAGTGGTGATAACCCAGCGGCATACCGACCGACGCGTAGGCGTCCATCATCTGTTCGGCGCTGATGACCTCGATCTGGTTGGCATAGGTATCTAGGCCATAAATATCATGTGCGATACGTCCGATTTCGCGGTCGTATTCGCGGATCAGCTCGAAGGTCCATTCCGAGCCGGTAGAAATGGGTTGGCGGCTCATGTGGTCATCCTCTTCTGGAACAACTTGCGAAATACCGGGTAGATGTCGCCAGGGTCAACAATCTGCTGCTGGGCAAAATGCTCGGGGAAGTGCTCGCCGACCTGCTCATAGGCATACCACAGGGCTTGATGATCGCGTGGGGTGATTTCCACATAGCAGTAGTACTGCATCGCCGGCATGATTTGCTCATTCAGCAAGCGCTGGCAGATGGGCGAGTCATCATTCCAGTTGTCGCCGTCCGAGGCTTGTGCGCAGTAGAGGTTCCACTCGCCGGGGGCGTAGCGCTCCTGAATGATCTCGTGCATCAGGCGCAAGGCGCTGGAGACGATGGTGCCACCGGTTTCCCGTGAATAGAAAAATTCTTCCTCGTCGACTTCTTTGGCGCTGGTGTGATGGCGAATAAACACCACTTCGATGCGCTCGTAGTTACGCTTGAGGAACAGGTAGAGCAGGATATAAAAGCGTTTGGCCATATCCTTGGTGGCCTGGGTCATGGAGCCGGATACATCCATCAGGCAAAACATCACGGCTTTGGAACTCGGCGAGGGTTGCTTGCTGATCAGGTTGTAGCGTAGGTCAAAGGTATCCAGAAAGGGCACCTTGCCGATGCGCTCGCGCAGGCGCTGAATTTCCGCTTCCAGGGCCTGAATGTCGGTCAGGTTGTCCGGTTGCTGCAGGCGTAGTTGTTCCAGCTCAGCCTCGGCGGCACGCAGCCGTGCCCGGCTGCCGCCCGACAGGGCAATGCGCCGGGCGTGTGCCGCGCGCATGGAGCGCACAATATTGATACGTGACGGGTTGCCCTCGCTGCTGATGCCGGCACGCACCGACTTGAAGGTATCGGTCCCAACCAAGTGGCGTTTGACCAGATTGGGCAGGGCCAGGTCTTCGAACATGAAATCGAGAAACTCGTCCTGGGTGATCTGGAAGACAAACTCATCCATGCCTTCACCGCTATTGCCGGCATCGCTGCCACCCTGCCCGCCGCCACCACCATCGGGCCTTGCAATGCGGTCACCGCTGACAAACTCGCGATTACCCGGGTGCACCTGGGTTTGCCGCCCGCCGGAACCGTGGTGAAAAATGGGTTCGTCGATGTCGCGGCTGGGAATGCTGATCTGCTCGCCCTGACTGATATCGGTAATTGAGCGCTTGCCGACCGCTTCGGACACCGCTTTTTTGATGTGCGACCGGTAGCGGCGCAAAAACCGCTGACGGTTCACTGCGCTCTTGTTCTTGCCATTCAGGCGGCGGTCAATCACATAGCTCATGCGGTGCCCTCCGGATTACTGCGCTTTCCTGACACGCAGATACCATTCTGACAACAACCGAACTTGCTTCTCGGTGTAGCCGCGCTCGACCATGCGGGTCACAAAGTCGTTGTGTTTTTTCTGATCCTCGTTGGAGGCCTTGGCGTTGAAGCTGATCACCGGGAGCAGGTCTTCGGTGTTGGAGAACATCTTCTTCTCGATCACGCCACGCAGTTTCTCGTAAGAGAGCCAGCTGGGATTTTTGCCGTTATTGCTGGCCCGAGCGCGCAGCATGAAGTTGACGATCTCGTTGCGGAAATCTTTCGGGTTGCTGATGCCGGCCGGCTTCTCGATTTTCTCCAGCTCCTCGTTCAGTGAGGCGCGGTTGAGGATTTCGCCGGTATCCGGGTCGCGGTATTCCTGATCCTGGATCCAGAAGTCGGCGTACATCACGTAGCGGTCAAAAATGTTTTGCCCGTACTCACTGTAGGATTCCAGGTAAGCGGTCTGGATCTCTTTACCGATGAAGTCGACATAACGCGGCGCCAGGTATTCCTTGAGAAAGCGCAGGTAGCGCTCGCTGACATCGGCGTTGTACTGCTCCTGCTCAATCTGCTGTTCCAGCACGTATAGCAGGTGCACGGGGTTGGCGGCGACTTCGGTATTGTCGTAGTTGAAAACGCGCGAGAGGATCTTGAAAGCAAAGCGGGTCGACAGGCCATTCATACCCTCATCGACGCCGGCGGTGTCGCGGTACTCCTGGATGGACTTCGCCTTGGGGTCAGTATCCTTGAGGTTTTCGCCGTCGTAGATACGCATTTTCGAGTAGACGTTGGAGTTTTCCGGCTCTTTCAGACGCGACAGTACGCTGAACTGGGCCAGCATTTTCAATGTGTCTGGCGCGCAGTGGGCATGCGCCAATGAGCTGCTGGTGAGTAGCTTCTGGTAAATCTGGATTTCATCGCTGACGCGCAGGCAGTAAGGCACCTTGACGATATAGATGCGGTCAAGGAAGGCTTCGTTGTTGCGGTTATTACGGAAGGTTTGCCACTCGGATTCGTTGGAGTGGGCCAGAATTACCCCATTGAACGGAATGGCGCCAAGGCCTTCGGTGCTGTTGTAATTGCCTTCCTGGGTCGCGGTCAGGAGCGGATGCAACACCTTGATCGGCGCCTTGAACATCTCGACAAATTCCATCAGGCCCTGGTTGGCGCGGCACAAGGCGCCGGAATAGCTGTAGGCGTCGGGGTCATTCTGTGGAAACTCTTCCAGCTTGCGGATATCCACCTTGCCGACCAGGGCAGAAATGTCCTGGTTGTTCTCATCACCGGGTTCGGTTTTGGCAATCGCAATCTGTTGCAGGATTGAGGGGTAGAGTTTGACCACGCGGAACTGGCTGATGTCGCCGTTGAACTCATGCAGCCGTTTCACGGCCCAGGGCGACATGATGCTATTGATATAGCGTCTTGGGATACCGTAATCCTCTTCCAGAATGGTGGCATCCTCGGCGGCATTGAATAGTCCCAGCGGCGACTCGAACACGGGCGAGCCCTTGATTGCGTAGAAAGGCACTTGCTGCATCAGTGCTTTGAGCTTTTCCGCTAGCGAGGACTTGCCACCACCGACTGGGCCGAGCAGGTAGAGAATCTGTTTTTTCTCTTCTAGGCCCTGAGCAGCATGTCGGAAGAAGGACACGATCTGTTCGATCGATTCCTCCATGCCGTGGAAGTCAGCAAAGGCCGGATACCGCTTGATCACTTTATTGGAGAAGATCCGTGACAAGCGCGGGTCCATCGAGGTGTCGATCAACTCGGGCTCGCCGATTGCCTGGAGCAAGCGTTCCGAAGCCGTGGCATAGGCCATGGGGTCCGTTTTACACAGCTCCAGATACTCCTGCAGGCTATATTCTTCCTGCCGGGTGGCTTCGTAACGGTTTTGGAAATGACTGAATAAGCTCATGGCACGACCTCGCTCTAACCCAATATGAGGTCCGGGCTTCCACACAGAGGCCTGCCGTTGCTGCGGCACGTGGGTGAGCACATCCAGATGCGTTAATCCCCCAATACCACCCGTCAAGGGCAAGGCCAGGAAGTCTGTCGGAGAAGGTAGCTAGCCAGCTCAGGCGTTACCACCAGGTCCGGCAGGCTTCCCGTGTCAGGAAGCCGGCAGACCGGCTTTCAATTTGGTAGCGCGATGACAGGGTTGTCTCGCGCTTACCTTTTTGGATTACCTGACTATGAGGATAGTTCGTTTGGCGGCGGGTGAAAGTAATAATTTTCTTATTTCTGTTGCATCGGGTGTCAGTCAGTGCCCTGGCTCACCTGATCGGGGTAGCTCTGCTGCCAGAGTTCGAAACCACCATCGAGGCTATAGACTTCGTTGAAACCCAGCCCGGCCAGGTAGTCGGCGGCGGGTTGGCTGGAGTTGCCGTGATAGCAGCAGACGATCAGCGGCTTGGCTCGCTCGGCGTCAGCTACCCAGGCGGCCAGATTGCTGTTGTCCAGACGAACGGCGCCGGGCATATGGCCCAGGGCAAAGCTTTGCGGGTCACGAATGTCGATCAGTTGCGCTCCCTGTTGGCAGAGCGCTGCAGCTTGTTCTGGGTTGATCCGGTTGAACATGGCCATGGTGTCGGCTCCTCAATGCTCGCAGGCGCAGCTGATGCTTTCGCCGCTGTTCAGGTTCATTAGGGTCATGCGGTTACCCCATACGCAGCCGCTGTCCAGGCCAACCACGTCGGGCCGGCCGGTCTTGCCCTCCAGTGCGGCCCAGTGGCCAAATACGATGCGCACATCGCTGTCTTTGCGCGGGTAACTGAACCAGGGTGCAAAGCCCTTGGGTGTGTTATCCAGGCCTTCCTTGGATTTGAACTCCAGGGTGCCATCGGCTTTGCAGAAGCGCATGCGGGTCAGGTAATTGGTGATCGACCGTAGGCGATCGATGCCTTTCAATGTTGGTTTCCAGCGCACGGGCTCATTACCGTACATCTCATCGAGAAACCAGGGCAACTGCTGGTCGCAACGCAAGACGTCAGCCACTTCAGCGGCCCGCTTGAGCGTTTGCTTGACACTCCAGATCGGTGGGATGCCGGCATGGGTCATCACGGTGCCCAGTGCTGCGTCGAAGTGGGCCAGAGGGCGCTGGCGCAGGCTGCCGAGCAGTACTTCACGGTCCGGGGCCTTGAGAATGGGCAGCAAGGTATCGGATTTGCGCAATCGACTGTTGTCTCGAGCAGCGGCCAGCAGATGCAGGTCGTGATTGCCAAGTACAGCCACGCAGGCGTTATCCAATTGATTCAGATAGCGTAAAGTGCCCAATGAATCCGGGCCACGGTTGACCATATCACCCACCGACCAGAGTACGTCGGTCGAGGGGTTGAAATCGACCTCAGCCAGCAGGCATTGCAGCGGTTTCAGGCAACCTTGCAGGTCACCAACAGCATAGGTGGTCATGACCGGGCCTTGTGCATCAGTTCAGCGCGTTGGGCTTGCTCAACCGGAACAGCGGAATCGGAGCGCGGAATTTGTGTCCATCGTTACTAAGCATGCCATAGCTGCCTTGCATGGTGCCAATCGGGGTTTCCAGAATGCAGCCGCTGGTATAGGTGTGGCTGCTGCCGGGCTCGATCGTCGGCTGCTCCCCGATGACGCCGGGTCCGCTGACTTGTTCTTCTTTGCCATTCCCATCAGTAATCAGCCATTGGCGATCCAGTAGTTGGGCGCTTTGCTGACCCAGGTTGCTGATGGTAATGGTGTAGGCAAAGGCGTAACGGCTGCGCTCAGGGAGTGATTGCTCACTCAGAAAGCGGGTTGCGACGTCTATGCGAATGCTATCAATAAGGGTCTGATTCATGCTTTGTGCTCTTCGCTGGCGGGATGGCTCAGGCGATTTGCCAGGCGCACGAAGCCGGCAAGATCAACCTGCTCCGGGCGTAGGCCGGGATCAATACCTTCTTCTTCAATAATATCGGCAGTGAGCAAACGCTTGAGCGTGTTACGCAGGGTCTTGCGCCGTTGATTGAAGGCTTCGCGCACCACGATTTCCAGTTGCTGAGGATCATTGGCCGGGTGCGGTAATTGAGCGTGTGGGGTTAACCGGACGATGGCCGAATCTACCTTGGGCGCCGGGCTGAAGGCGCCGGGGCCAACATCGAACATATGTTCAACCTGGCAATGGTACTGCACCATGATGCCAAGACGTCCATAGTGGTTGTCTCCCACGCCGGCGGCAAGCCGCTGCACCACTTCCTTTTGCAACATAAAGTGCATGTCGCGAATCTGTCCTGCCTGACGGAGCAGGTGAAACATCAGCGGAGTGGAGATGTTGTAAGGCAGGTTGCCCACGACACGCAGGGGCTTGTCATCGTTTACCAAGGTGCTGAAATCGAACTTCAGGGCGTCGCCCTTGTGCAGCTGGAACTGAGGATTATGGCCGAAGTGAGCGAGCAGAATAGGGTGCAGGTCTTTGTCCAGTTCGACAACATCCAGACGTGCGCCGCTGCTCAGCAGGCCGGCAGTAATGGCGCCCTGACCGGGGCCAATTTCGACCAGATGTTGTTCGGCCTGCGGGTGTACCGCGCGCAAAATCCGGTTGATCACGCCCGGGTCGTGCAAAAAGTTCTGACCGAAGCGCTTACGCGCCCGGTGGGGTGCAAAGTCTGTCATGCCTGATTCCTGGCAGCCAGCATCTCACTGGCAGTGTGCAAGGCGACCCGCAGGCTGCCGACGTCAGCCCGGCCGGTAGCGGCCAGGTCAAGCGCCGTACCATGGTCGACCGAGGTGCGAATGATGGGCAGGCCAAGGGTGATGTTCACCGCTTGGCCAAAGCCTTTGTGCTTGAGTACCGGCAACCCTTGGTCATGATACATGGCCAGCACGGCATCGGCGTGTTGCAAGTGTTTCGGGGTAAATAGCGTGTCTGCTGGCAGCGGGCCACTCAGCTGCATGCCTTCGGTCCGCAGGCCATTCAGTAGCGGAATAATAATATCCAGCTCTTCACGGCCAAGATGGCCGTCTTCACCCGCATGCGGGTTGAGCCCGCAGACCAGGATGCGGGGCTGGGCAATACCAAACTTGGTCTGCAAGTCCTGCTGCAGAATACGCAATACCCGTTCCAGCAATGCCGGCGTGATTGCATCTGCAACTGCCCGTAAAGGCAGGTGGGTGGTCGCCAGGGCAACACGCAGGCCTGGGCAGGCGAGCATCATGACGACTTGCTCAGTGCCGGTCAGTTCGGCAAAAAACTCGGTATGGCCGCTGAAGGGAATGCCGGCGTCATTGATCACGCCCTTATGCACCGGTGCGGTGACGACGGCGGCAAAATCCCCACGCAGGCACCCTTCACCGGCAAGACGGAGAGTTTCCAGTACATAACGGCCGTTGGCCGGGTCGAGCACGCCGGGCTGGCAGGCCGCAGCCAGTTGCACGGGTAACACGCTGAGTTCACCAGCACGCTGGGCGCGCGGAGCACGACCGGGCTCAAAGGGCGTCAGTGTGACAGGCAGGCCGAGCTGTTGCGCCCGCTCGGCCAGCAAGTCAGGGTCGGCGATCACTACCCGCTCGTGCGGGCAAGCTTCACTAGCCAGTTGCAAACACAGATCGGGACCAATACCCGCCGGCTCGCCGGCGGTGAGTGCAATCGCCTGTGCGGGCACTAGATCTTGATCTCGACGTAGGCATCCTCACGGATTTCCATCAGCCAACTTTGCAGCTCTTCGTCGAATTTACGGTTCTGCAGCAGGTTGGTGGCTTGTTGCTCACGCATATCCTCGGTCATGTCGACGCGGCGCTGATCAGTCACTTCCATAATGTGCCAGCCGTACTGGGTTTCCAGCGGACGCGACACTTGGCCTTCAGGCAAGGATGTCATGACCTCGGCAAATTCCGGTACCACACTGTCGGCGGTAACCCAGCCCATGCTGCCGCCACTGAGTGCACTGCCCGGGTCTTCGGAGAAGGAGCGGGCCAGATTGGCAAAGGATTCACCGTTCTCGATGCGCTCGTACAAACGCTGGATCAGTTGTGCGGTTTCGTTTTCGCTACGGATTTCACTGGGACGAATCAGAATATGCCGCACTTGATATTCATCGACCAGTTGACCATCACCACCGCGCTGCTCCAGCAGCTTGAGAATATGCACGCCAGAGGGTGAGCGCAGTGGGCGGGTGACTTCGCCAACGTCAAGATTGCTGACGGCCCGGGCAAAGGTGTCGGGCAGCTGGGCAGCTTTACGCCAGCCAAGCTCACCGCCTTCCAGGGCGGTCTCGCCGCCGGAGCGGCTCAGCGCTAAGCCGGCGAAATCAGCGCCGGCTTGCAGTTCGGCATAGAGCTCGTCAGCCAGGGCGGTAACCCGGGCCTCTTCCTCGCGACTGGCGTATTCACCGAGGGGCAGAATGATCATCGCCAGGCGGAATTCTTCTGCCAGCTCCGAACGGCCCAACTCCGAGTTGAGAAAGTTACGGACTTCCTGGTCACTGACCTGAATACGTTCGGCGACACGGCGCTGGCGTACCCGATTGATGATCATTTCCCGGCGTACCTGGTCACGTGCTTCAGCGTAGCTGACGCCATCTTGTTCCAGGGCGGCACGAAACTCTTCCAGGCTCACGTTGTTGCGCTGAGCCAGCTGCTGCATAGTCTGGTTCAGGGTGTTGTCGTCGATACGAATACCGGCGCGGTCGCCCATCTGTAGCTGGATGCTTTCCAGGATCAATCGATCCAGTACCTGCTGGCGCAGTACGTCATCCGGTGGGATCTGACTGCCTTGTTCAGAGGCCTGGCGACGCACGTTATTCATGCGTTGTTGCACCTGGCTAAGCATGACGACGTCATTGTCGACGATGGCGGCCACCCTATCCAGCGGCACCACCTCTGCCTGTGCGCTCATGATGAACAGGCCTGCGCACAGACCAAGGACTGCGGTGTAAAACTTAAAAGGCATTATTGTCTCGCTCTCTGTAGCCAGGGATACCATCGGTAAGCAG